>JAURZS010000203.1 GCA_030653255.1 Burkholderiaceae bacterium
GCCGATGTACTGCGGCGAGATCACGTCGAGGAATTCGCTGCCCGCCGGGAGGCCCAGGCGGTTGATCTCGATCAGCAACTGGCGCGCGATGCGCAGACCCTCGTCGATGCGGCAGCTCTCATCGAGATAGGGGTCGTTGATCAGGCCCTTCCAGCCCACCGTGGTGCGCGGCTTCTCGAAGTACACGCGCATCACGACCTCCAGGGTGCCGGCGTGGCGCTCACGCTGCTCGCTCAGCCGGCGCGCATACTCCAGCGCCGCCGAGGGATCGTGGATCGAGCACGGGCCGACCACCACCAGCAGGCGGTCATCCTTGCCGGCGATGATGTTGTGGATGTTCTTGCGCGTCGCACTGATCAGCGATTCAACGGCTGTGCCACGAATCGGGAAAAAGCGAATCAGGTGTTCAGGAGGAGGCAGCACGGTAATGTCCTTGATGCGTTCGTCATCGGTCTGGCTGGTTTTGTCGATGGGATTGGCATACCAGGTGTCGCTGGACGGGGTTGCTTTGGCTGTCATGACTGGCTCCTGTTTTTGTGAATGCTTCGGGTGCGTGGGCATAAAAAAACCGCCGGGAAGCCGGCGGTTGGTTTGAGATTCGGTACGTTTTCTGCGAGTACGCTCAGATCTCTCTTCCGCCGGTGGCGCTTGAGAACCAAAAGTAGCCAAAATAGAAATGGACCGAATGCATGGGGCGAATGTAGCACAGATTTCCACCAGCTTACCGGCGCAGCTTGCTCCACCAGCTCTTGGCGCGCTCCAGGCTGGTGTCGCCCGCATTGCCCGAGGACTCCCCTTGCCGACGGCTGCGCCATTGTTCGTACATGTCGATCATCAGCATGCCCTCGCCCAGCGTGCGCCAGGCAATCAGCTCGAAATTTTCGATGGTGATCGCCAGTTCAACTTGTTCTGCCCCTTCGATCAGCCACTGGCCGATCAGCACCCGGAAATTATTGAGTGCCGAGAGGTAGGAGGCGTATTCGTAGAGCCCGCGCCAGGCCGGGCTCAGGCCTATCACCACAGTCCGGTGATGGCGCAGATGGGTCAGCAGGTCCATCAGCGCGGGGGCCAGATCGGAGCGCACCGCACCCTGCTGCAAGCCGGCCACCACGGCCTCGATCTGCGCGGCCAGCGCGGCCATGCTCTCGCCCATGCGGGCGGTTTCCTTGTCGGCCTTCGCGCCGCGCAGGAACTGGTTGAGCTCCCCGAAGGTCTGGATGCTGGGCAGCAGGGTAGACGGATCGATCCGCAGGCGGGATGAACTCATTCCGGAATTGTGGCAAGCGATGGCCCCGGCGGTCAAGCCGCCCTGCCCTTCAGACGGTGCCGCCCACCGTCAGGCCGTCGATGCGCAGCGTGGGCTGGCCTACGCCCACCGGCACGCTCTGGCCCTCCTTGCCGCAGGTGCCCACGCCGGTGTCCAGCGACATGTCGTTGCCGATCATGCTGACACGGGTCAACGCATCGGGGCCATTGCCCACCAGGGTGGCGCCCTTGACCGGGTACTGGATGCGGCCGTTCTCGACCCAGAAGGCCTCGCTGGCAGAGAACACGAACTTGCCCGAAGTGATATCGACCTGGCCGCCACCGAAATTTGTGGCGTACAGGCCCTTTTTGATGCTGCCGATGATTTCCTGGGGGTCCTTGTTGCCGCCGAGCATGTAGGTATTGGTCATGCGCGGCATGGGAATGTGGGCGTAGCTTTCGCGCCGGCCATTGCCGGTGGGCCTGACCTTCATGAGGCGCGCGTTCATCGCGTCCTGGATGTAACCCTTGAGGATGCCGTCCTCGATCAGTACATTGCGCTGGCTGGCCTGGCCCTCGTCGTCGATGTTGAGCGAACCGCGGCGGTCGGCGATGGTGCCGTCGTCGAGCACGGTCACGCCCTTGGCTGCGACACGCTTGCCGATGCGCCCGGCGAAGGCACTGGAGCCCTTGCGGTTGAAATCGCCTTCGAGCCCGTGGCCGATGGCCTCATGCAAAAGGATGCCGGGCCAGCCCGGGCCCAGCACCACGGTCATCTCGCCGGCGGGGGCCGGGCGCGATTCGAGGTTGGTCAGCGCGGCATTGACGGCGGCATCGACGTAGCTTTCGATCTGGGCGTCGGTGAAATACAGCAGGCCGAAGCGCCCGCCACCACCGCCCGAGCCCATTTCGCGGCGGCCGTTCTGCTCGGCAATGACCGTGAGCGACAGGCGAACCAGTGGGCGCACATCGGCCGCCAGCGTGCCGTCGGCGCGCGCCACCATGACGACATCGTATTCGGCGGCCAGGCCCGCCATGACCTGGGCCACGCGCGGGTCCTTGGCACGGGCCAGCTTCTCCACTTTCTCGAGCAGCTTGACCTTGGCGCCGCTGTCCATGGCCGCGATGGGGTCGACGCCCGGATAGAGCGAGCGGCTCGGCGCGATCCGGGTCGCGGCCACCTTGGCCCGGGCATTGCGGCCTGCGGCGCTGATGGAGCGCACCGTGCGCGCCGCGTCGAGCAGCGAGGCCTCGGAGATGTCGTCCGAATAGGCGAAGGCGGTCTTCTCGCCGCTGACTGCGCGCACGCCCACGCCCTGGTCGATGCTGAAGCTGCCGGTCTTGACGATGCCCTCTTCCAGGCTCCAGCCTTCGCTGCGGGTGTACTGGAAGTACAGGTCGGCGTCGTC
>JAURZS010000008.1 GCA_030653255.1 Burkholderiaceae bacterium
AAGCAGTTTCAGGAAAAGGAAGCTCTCATTGCCGCATTGAAAGTCGTTGCCTTGGGAGAGAAAGACCGCATGCAAGGGAAAGGCATTTCCGCTGCGAAATCACGGGCGCAACTTCTGGCGGCTCGTAAAAGCCGAAAATAATGGCGGTCATCATTCTTCCCGATGCCCAGGCAGATCTGCTTTCGCTTCAGGACTATATGCTCGACAAGTGGGACGAGGCCGCATGGCTGAAAGCTGAGGACGAAATTTTTGAAAAGCTGGAGAAAGTTGACTCTGGCATTTTCAATGGAACGCCGGTACAGGAACTTTCATCAGTGGGCATCCTGGATTACCAGAACGTCTATACCTCGCATCACAAATTGGTCTACCGGCGGATCGGCAAGGACACTTATGTGTACCTCATTGCCGGACATAGGCAGGACTACCCCACGCGTCTGGAGAAACGGTTGTTGAGCAGGTAAACAGGACGCTTGTGATCAAATTGGCAGCATCAACTTAAAATCAAGCCTATGCCCGAAGCACAAGACAATGACAACCCCGCAATCCGCCTTCGGATCCAGGATGGAATCGCGCATGTCACACTGAACCGGCCGGATCAAGGCAATTCCATCGAGGAGAATTTCATCGATGCGTTCGAAGCAGTGACGCTGGAGCTGGCCGAACACCGCGGCATTCGGGCGTTGCTGATCGACTCTACCGGTCCCCGCTTCAGTGTCGGAGGCGACATCAGGTCCGAAAGCTCGAATCTCGAACTCCTATCGCGCAACGTACGGAGATGGAACGCTTCCCTCAACGCATCCGTGGCGCGCTTGGCGCGGATGGATGCACCTTCCGTCGTTGCCGTTCAGGGGGTCGTGGCCGGTGGGGCACTTTCCATCATTTCGGGTTGCGACATCATCGTTGCCGCCGATACAGCGCGATTCGTTGCCGCCTACGCCACTATCGGCTACTGCCCCGATCTGGGTGGCACGACCGGCATGGCGCGCCGTCTGGGCGTGGCCCGTGCCCGCCGGTTTTACCTGCTCCACGAACAACTCGATGCGCAGGCCGCTGGGGAACTCGGCATGGTGGATTTCGTCTTGCCGGCGCAAGAGGTTGCACCCAAGGCGCTGGACATCGCGAAACTCTGGGCCAGCGGACCGACGTTGGCTTACGCAGAGATTCGCCGGCTGATGCACAGTGCGGGTCATACGCCGCTCGAAGCCCAGATGGAAAATGAAACCCGCGGCATCGCGCAACTGGCGCGAAGCGAAGACGCGCATCTCGCGCTGCGCGCGTTTCTATCTAAAGAGACTCCCACTTACAACGGGCGCTAGCTAGGGCGTGTTAACACTAATTGAACCGGTGGCCCCTATGGGTGACACTGACCTTCATGGAGATCACGCCCGAACAATTTGCCCTTGTCGAACATTGCCTGCCAAAGCAACTGGGAGCGAGAAGCGGCTTTGCCTAAACCAGGGACCGGGAGCAGATCTACACGCCGAACCGCGCTTTTTCGAACATCAGGAGACAGACAATGAAGATTCCTTTCACACGTGCGCTCACGGCGATGGTGGCAGTGGCAGCAGCAGCGGCCGCGCTGGCACCGGCGTCGGCCACGGCTCAAACCTATCCCAACCGGCCGATTCGCGTCGTGGTCCCATTCTCTCCGGGTGGGGGCGTCGACATTTACGCCCGGCTGCTGGCGAACTCGATGAGCGGCCAATTGGGCCAGCCGGTCGTGGTTGAGAACGACGCCGGCGGCGCGGGCGTTATCGCCCTTGAGCGCGTGTCCAAATCACCCAAGGACGGCTATACGCTGCTCGTCGTATCGTCCACCAGCATCTCCGCGGCGCCCAACCTGTACCGCAAGCTTCCCTACAAGGCCGAGGACTTCACGCCCGTGGCCCTGGTCGGAAAGTTCCCTTTCCACGTCTTCATCACTCCGGGCCTTCCCGTCAGGGGGTGGAAGGAATTCCACGCCTACGCCAAGGCCAATCCCGGCAAGGTGAATTACGCCACAACCGGCCGGGGCAGCACACCGCACCTGGTGGGCGAGATGGTGAAGGCCGCGACTGGCATCGAGATGGTGGATGTGCCCTACAAAGGCTCCGGCCCGGCACTTGCCGATCTCATGGCCGGGCATGTTCAGGTCTACATGGATGTGCCCTCGCCCGGCCTGCAGCACGTGCAAAGCGGCAAGCTCCGCGTGCTGGCGGTGCTCGACGAAAAGCGCGAAACCATCGCGCCGGACATCCCGACCATGGCGGAACTGGGCTACCCCGGGCTCAACGCCTTCAACCGCTACACGCTGCTTGCGCCCACAGGCACGCCGCGCGCGATCATCGAGCGCCTGAACAAGGCCGCGATCGCGGCGATGGCGAGCGGGCCCCTTCGCGACCGCCAGAACGCGGACGGCGCAGCGTCCGATCCGGCAACGCCGGAGCAGGTGGGCGCGATGCTCAAAACGGACTATGAGACCTGGGGCGGCGTGATCCGCAAGCTCGGCATTCAGCTCGATTGACCGGCACACCGAAAATGCGCATGCCCCAAAAGATTCGCGTGGGCGTCATCGGGGCCAATGCCCATCTGGGCTGGGCCCAGAGGTCGCATCTTCCGGCCTTGGCCGCCAGCCCCGATTGCGAACTGGCGGCCGTTTGCACCACCCGGCCTGAAAGCGCCGAGGAGTCGCGCCTGAAATACGGCGCCGGCTTGGCGTTTCACGACTATCGCGAAATGGTGGCCTCCCCCGCCATCGACCTGGTTGCCGTGGTGGTGCGGGTACCCAACCACTTCGAGCCCACCAAGGCGGCCCTGGAAGCGGGCAAGCATGTCTATACCGAGTGGCCTCTGGGCCGTACCACCGCCGAAGCCGTGGAACTCGCGGCGCTGGCAAGGACGAAGGGACTGCGCACGGTCGTTGGGCTGCAGGCGCGGGTCAATCCCGGCCTGGTGTACATGAAGGAGTTGATCGCCAATGGATATGTCGGCGAGGTGCTAGCCTGCCACGTCAGCATGCTGCGCGAAGGCCAGCTGCAGCGGCCTTCGAGCCGGATGTGGCAGCGCGATCCGACGCAGGGCGTCCACACGCTCACGATTGCGGCCGCGCACACCCTGGACGCGCTGCGCTTCGTCACCACCGGCTACAGCCAGCTGACCTCTTTGGTGACGACCCTGGTGCGGCAATGGCTGGACACAGACACCGGGGAAATGGTGGACGTCAGCGCCCCCGACAACGTGCAGGTCAACGCACGACTGAGCAACGGCGCGGTGGTCTGCGCCCAGATCGCCAGCGTGCCATGGGCCGCCAGCGGCTATCGCATGGAAATCTACGGGCGCGAAGGCACCCTCGTCGCCACCTCCGACGAATCGCCGCAATTGGCGGAAGTGCAGCTGCAAGGCGCGCGGAGCGGCCATCGGCTGCAGCCGATGGACATTCCATCGCGGCTGGTGCTCGTGCCAGACAACATGCCCAGGGGCTCGCCCTTCGTGGTCGGCCAGATGTACCACCAGGTGGCGCAAGCGCTGCATACCGGGCACGACAGCCATCCGACCTTCGAAACTGCGGTCGAGTTGCACCGTATCGTCGATGCGATCCGCCTGTCGTCGGATTCAGGGCGGGAAGTCGCCATCCAGTGAGGCCGCGCCGCCCGAGCCAAGCCGTTCCAGGGTTTGGCGGGCGCAATTGCATTCAAGCGGCGGAAAGCCCCATTGACAAATCAACAACCGAATGAATAAATGATCATTCGTTCATTCGGCTGCCGCAGCCGAATGGCTGGCAGGATTTCACGAAAGAGGATCTCACCATGGAACGTCGCCAGTTTTTGAAGAAGACCGGCGCTGGCCTTGCGGCGAGTGTTGCCGCCGCGGCCACGCACCCTGTTCTCGCGCAGGCAGGCTACCCCAACAAGCCGATCAAATTGATCATTCCGTGGCCGGCGGGCGGCAACACGCCAGACCTGATCGGCCGCATCGCGGCGCAGGGCATTTCGGAACAGTTGAACGTGCCGGTGATCGTCGACAACAAGCCGGGAGCCAACGGAAACATCGGATCGGAGTTCGTCGCCAAATCGGCGCCCGATGGCTATACGCTGCTGCTCAATACCTCGGCGCTGATATTGAGTCCCGCGCTCTACGCCAACCCCGGATACGACCCCATCCGGGACTTCGCGCCGGTGACCCTGGTGTACACCACGCCTGCCGTGTACGCCTTCGCGCCATCGGTGCCGGGCGACACGATACAGGAGGTCATGGAGTACGGGCGAAAGAACCCGGGCAAGATCGCCTACGGTTCCGGGGGGAACGGCAACATCACCCATCTGGCAGCACAGCTTCTTTTCGACAGGTGCGGCGTCAAGGCCTTGCACGTGCCCTACAAGAGTGGCAACCAGGCCATCAACGACATTATCGCAGGCCAGATCCACGCCTACACGGGAACCGCCGCGCAGATGATTCCGTTCATGAAGGACAAGCGCATCAAGGTCCTCGGTGTCGCGTCGATGAAGCGCCTGCCCTCCTTGCCCGACGTCCCGACCATTCATGAGTCGGTGGCGCCCAATTTCGACGTCGGTTTCTGGGGTGGCTTGGTGGCACCGGCCAAGACCCCGCCGGCCGTGGTGAGCCGCTTGCAGAGTGCCCTTGGCAATTACTTCGGCAGCGCCGCAGGAAGGGCCAGGCTCGATGCCCAGGGCGGCATCATCCCCATCCCGACTTCCTCTGAGGAGTATGGCGCCTACCTGAAAAGCGAGCTGGCGCGCTGGAGCGGCGTGATCCGGCAGGCGGGCATCAAGCCGGAGTGACAGTAAGCACCATGTTCAAGCACATCAGCGCCATCAACCGGCGAGAAGGTCAATCAGTAGAAGAATTTCGTCACTATTGGGTGACCCGCCATGCGGAAATCGCCAAGGTTTCATTGCCAAAGCTGCGCAAGTATCTGGCCACTTTTCCCGCGCTAGGTGCCGCGTGGCCGGGCAGCGGTCAGCATCTCGTGTGCGACGCTTTGGTGGAACTCCACTTTGACACACTGGAAGATCTTCAGGCGGCCATGACCGGCCCGCAGTTCATGACCGAGGAACGCAAGGCAAGCAGCGCTCTAGCCATGGACCTCCAGAGGAACAGTTACATGGTCGGCGAAGAATATGTGGTGACTCTCAGACAGGCAACCTGAGCAGAAGGCGGCCTTTTCCAGCCAAGCCCTACTGTGCGCCCGATCCCGATGCAGTCGGACCACCATACAATCAGTCTGCCGACCAATCAGTAGCCGTGCCTGCGTGTGCCGTGGCCACAGCAGTCGACAAGTTTCGCCGGCTGATGCCCGCAAGTAGCGCCCGGAAGATGCCATTAACAACGGTCTCGCGATGCCCGATCTTATGAAGATAATCCTCGTACCCATTGACGGCTCGGACAACGCCTTGCGCGCGGTGCGTCATGCCGCTGAAATGCCCGGTGTGCGTCTTGAACTTCTGCACGTACTTGACCCCATGTCGCTCAGATCGCATGCCAACCTGACCCACAGCCAGATTCAGGACCTGTACGCAAAAGAAGCAGATCAGGTACTGCAGCCGGCGCGGCAGATTCTCGACCGCGCTGGCATTTCCTGCCATGCAAGCTTCCGCGTAGGCCAGGTCGCCAGCGAAATCGCCGCGCAAGTGCATGAAGCAGGCTGCGATGGCGTAGTCATGGGGACTCGCGGCATGGGGCCGATCTCCACCGTGGTGATCGGCTCGGTGGCCACCCGGGTCGTGCACCTCGTCGAGGTTCCCGTGACCCTGATCAAGTAGACGCTGCGCGCCATCAACGCCATGCCCAGCATCGAAATCATTGCCGCCGTTCTTTTTGCATTGGCGCTGACGCACACATTTTCGACAAAATTCTTTGAGCGCCTGGCGCACCGCCACCCTCGCCATGCGGGCTTGTTTCACCTGCTCGGCGAGGTCGAGGTCGTCTTTGGTTTCTGGGCGGTCGTGCTCATCGCTGTCATGGCCTTTGTGGCCGGTGGCACCCAGGCCATCCAGTACGCAGAGTCGCGGCAGTACACCGAACCTTTGTTTGTGTTCGTCATCATGGTGGTGGCGGCATCGCGTCCCGTCCTGGAAGTCATCAAGGCACTGGTGGACTCTATCGCCAGGATTTCGCCCGTACGCACCGTCGTAGCCCAGACCTGGCTTTGCCTGGCTCTGGTGCCTCTGATCGGGTCCCTGATTACCGAGCCGGCGGCAATGACGCTGGCCGCGCTGATGCTTGGCCCCCTTGTGTTCCGCTCCGGCATACCGGAGTGGTTGAAGTACGCCGCGCTTGGCGTCCTGTTCGTCAACATCTCTGTCGGTGGCACCTTGACTTCCTTTGCGGCGCCGCCCGTTCTCATGGTCGCCGCCGCCTGGAACTGGGACAGCGCCTTCATGGTCGCTCATTTTGGCTGGAAAGCGGTCATCGCCGTGGTCATCAATGCGACCGCCGTCACCTATCTGCTGCGTGCACATCTCGCCGACGCCCGACCCGTGTCCCTCAAGGCAGACCGGCAGAGAATCCCGCACCTCGTCAGCACGATTCATCTTGCCTTCCTGGCGGCTGTCGTGGCGTTCGCCCACCATCCGGTGATATTCCTCGGTCTGTTTTTGTTGTTCCTGGGTTTTACGCAGGCCTACGCCCGCTACCAGACGCCCCTCATCCTCAAAGAGGCCCTGCTCGTAGGCTTCTTTCTTGCCGGACTTGTGGTGCTCGGAGGCATGCAGCAGTGGTGGCTGCAGCCCATCGTCTCCGGCCTGGAGCCGACTGCCTTGTTTTTTGGTGCCCTGGGGTTGACTGCGATCACCGACAACGCCGCACTGACCTATCTGGGCTCGCTGATCGAGGGAATGAGTGATGCGGCCAAGTACATGCTGGTTGCCGGGGCCGTTGCCGGGGGCGGCCTGACCGTGATTGCCAACGCCCCGAACCCGGCTGGCGTTGCTTTGCTGAAACGTGGATTCAACGATGAGTCCATTGGCGCGGGGGGCTTGCTGCTTGGCGCGCTGCTGCCCACGGCAGTTTCGGCTGCGATGTTCCTGCTATAGCGCGGCTGCCCTGCCCCTCATGCAGGCTGAAACTCGTCGGTCCAGACTTTGAATCGCTGCAGCGTATTCGGCCCGAAGGTGCTGGCCAGCGCCACGTCACAGGCATCCCGCCCGCGCGCGATCAGCACGCGCCCGATGCGCGGCGTGTTGTTGCGGGCATCGAAGGTGTACCAGCGGTCGCCCAGGAAGGCCTCGAACCAGCCGGCGAAGTCCATCAGTCCGTAGGGCGGCGGCGTGCCCATGTCGCCCAAGTAGCCGGTGCAATAGCGTGCCGGGATGTTCATGCAGCGGCACAGCGCGATGGCCAGATGGGCGTAATCACGGCACACGCCGACACCTTCGTTGTACGCCTCCCAGGCCGTGCGGGTGCGGCGCGCATGCTGGTAGCCAAATTCGATATGCCGGTGCACGAAGTCGCAGATTGCCTGCACCCGTGCCCAGCCGGTGGGGCTGGCGCCAAAGCGTTGCCAGGCGATTTCGGAGAGTTGGTCCGTCTCGCAATAGCGGCTGCCCAGCAGGTAGAGCAGCGTCTCTTCAGGCAGCAGTTCAACCGGGGTCTGCTCGGCCCCGACCGCTACAACGTCGGGCAGGCCGCTGTCATTGACGACCGCGTCGGCGCTCAGCACGAAGCGCCCCGCTGGCGCAACGATGCGGCTGCACCAGTTGCCAAAGATGTCGCGGTATGCCGTAACAGGGACTGGCGGGTCGGTGACAAGGAGGTCCGGGCGAACCAGGTCGCCGGCGCGGGAGTAGTGGATGCTGAGTGCCAGGATCATCGGCGTCGGGCCGGGACACTGGTACTCCATCTCGAAGCCGACACGAATCCGCATCGTCGATCGTGCAGGTGTCAGACCGGCGGAATGTCGCTGTACGGCTGGGTCCCGTAGTAGGCGTGAATTCCCTTTTCCCACGCTGCATCGGCCATGTCGGGCCAATGGCTCTTGTCAAAGCCCGGGGCGCTTTCGAGTCGTTCCTTGTTCACGTTGAGTGTGAAACGCTTGTTCACCGTGTCCAGCTTCAGCACGTCCCAGGGCACTGCGAAAAGCTTCTCGCCCATGCCCAGAAAGCCACCAAACGACAGCACCGCGTAACTGACCCGCCCGCTGCGCATGTCCAGCATGATCTCCTTGATATCGCCCAGGTCGTCGCCTTCCTTGTTGTAGACGTCGTTACCGACGAGCGTTTCTGCGCCCATGAGATGCGGCCCAGGTCCGTGTCGGGTGTCAGGGCCGGCGCTCTGGGTGCTGGAGGCCTTGTACATGCCATAGGCATCGCGTTCTACGTAGTTCATCAATATCTCCAGTTGAATCGAGTGCCTGGAGCATGGCCCCTGCGCCGGGCAACGTCTGTACGGAAGCGCACAACGCGATGCGCCACGGCACGACGCTGCCTCGGTCACTCGCGCGGGATTCGAATCCGGGCTGCCACGTTCTTCAGTTGCGCG
Source organism: Burkholderiaceae bacterium (assembly GCA_030653255.1). Taxonomy (GTDB): domain Bacteria; phylum Pseudomonadota; class Gammaproteobacteria; order Burkholderiales; family Burkholderiaceae_C; genus JAURZS01. The sequence continues at coordinate 8,476 of JAURZS010000008.1, forward strand.
ACGTAGCTGTCGCGCATTGCGTTGAACCGCTCCACGGGGGCCGAGATTGCCAGAACCAGCTTCGATGGCGCGGGCCCCAGAGGCACTGCCATGCAGGCCAGTCCTTCGCAGAACTCTTCAGACTCCATGGCGACCCAGGATTTTTGAATTTCCCGCAGCTCGGCCTTGAAGGCCCGGGCAGTGGTGATCGTTTTGGAGGTCATTCGCTTGAGCGGATGACTGGCGATGTAGCGATCGGCTTCTTCGGCTGACAGCATGGCCACCAGCAGCTTGCCGGAAGCGCGGCAGTGCGCGGCGCCTCCGGTGCCGATGGCGACTTCGGCGGCATGCACCGGGATTCGGCCGGGCGCGGTGGCGCGCACGACGATGTCGTTGCCCACCCAACCGCTGACGTAGCTGGTCTCTCCGGTCAGGCGGGCCACGTCTTCGACAAACTCGCCCAGCAGATCGGGGGACTGCATCTGTCTGCGAAATCGCTCCGCAATGGGTGCGACCCCCAGCCCCAGGACATAGCGATTGCGGGATTGCTTGCGAACCATGCCGGTATCCACCAGCGTGTGCAGCAAGTGGTAGACAACCTGCCTTGGCAAGGCCAGCTGCTCAGCCAGATCTTTGGCCGGAACACCACCGCCCACAGCCTGTGCAATCGCCTGCAGGATATCGATCGCCCGGGCCACCGACTGCACGCGCGGCTTGGGACGCTGGTCTGCAGGAGTCTGTGGGGTATCGCGAGGCGGCATGCCAGTTCAGGACAAAGTAGCCATGTCCAATGATAAGCAAGCTGTCATGGGGCGCCAGCGCCGACCGCTTTCTTCAACAGACGCTGAACTTCCTGGACGATGCTCTGCGCGTTGGGTATGAGCGCCGCCTGAAGATGGGGCGCCGCAGGGATGCGTACGTCGGGTGTTGTGAGCCGGCTGATCTGCAACGGCATTTCCGCGCCCAGGCGTTCGGATATGCGCATTGCCACTTCGCCCCCAAAGCCACCCGTTCGCACGGCCTCGTGAACGATCAGCACCCGGCCTGCGGCCCGCTTGACCACTTGGGCCAGGCTTTCCTCGTCGAGGGGACTGAGCCAGCGCAGATCCAGCACCGAGGCCTCGATGCCTTCCGTCGCAAGGCGCGCGGCGGCGTCCAGCGCCTGATGCAGCATGGCTCCCCAGGTCACGATGGCCACATCGGCGCCTTCGCGGTGGAGCCTGGCGCGGCCGGGCCGGCCGCCTGCAATGCCGGGATGCACAAGCGCTTTCATGCCGTACAGGCCACGGGCCTCGATCACGATGCAGGGGTCCGGGTCGGCGGCGGCTTCGCGCAGGATGTCGTAGGCGTCCTGCGGTGTTGCGGGCAAGGCCACCTTCAAACCGGGTATATGGGTAAGCAAGGCCTCCAGGCTCTGCGAATGCTGCGGGCAGGAGCCCGGAGTGGCTCCCTGCTGTGTGCGCACGACCATGGGCACGGAAGTCTTGCCGCCCGTGACATAGCGCACATTGGCCGCCTGATTGACCAGTTGGTCGAGCGCCACCAGCATGAAGTCGGCCCACATGATCTCGACAATGGGCTTCAGGCCGGTCATGGCCGCGCCCACGCCCGAGCCGAGGATGGCGCTCTCGGCAATGGGCGTATCAAACACGCGGGCGTCGCCGAACTCCAGTTGCAGCCCCTTGGATGCGCCGAAGATGCCGCCCGCGTGTCCCAAGTCTTCGCCATACACGACGGTACGTGGGTCTGCGGCCAACTCATCGCGCAAGGCTGCATTCACCGCGCCGATGTAGCTCATCTCCCTGGCCTCACTGCGCGGCTCCTGACTGCGGGCCGGCGCGCCGGCCTGCGGCGTCGACACCACGTGGTCACGCGCAGCGGCCACCGGCAGGCGGGGCGCCGCCAGCGCGGATTGCGCCAGGTCTGCCACTCTGGCGTCTTGAGACGCAATCACGCGGTCGACCTCGGCGGCGCTCATCAAGCCCGAGGCTGTCAGCCGTTGCGCCCACACCTTGAGCGGGTCGCGGGCTGCGGCTTCCCTGCTGTCCTCGCGTGGCCGGTAGTGCTCGATGTCGCGGTTGTAGTGGCCCCACAGACGGGGCACCTTGCATTCGATCAGGGCCGGCCCCTCCCCCGCGCGCGCGCGAGCCGCAGCGTGCGCCACAGCACGGCGAACCGCGATGGGATCGGTCCCGTCCACGGTCGAGCCCTCGATGCCGTAGGTCAATCCCCGGCGCGCGAGCCGCTCAACGCGCACGATGCGGCTGATCGGCGTCAGCTCTGACCAACCGTTGTTCTCACAAATCAGGATCACCGGCAGACGCTTGTATGCAGCGAACACCAGCGCCTCATGCACCGAGCCCTGATTCATCGCCCCATCGCCGATCGACACGATCACGACATTTCCCTCGCCGGCCTGGACCAGCGACATCGCAACGCCGCAGGCAATGGGCACGCCCGCCCCGACGATGGAGTTTTCGCCGATGAATCGCTGCTCCGGCGCCATGAAATAGGCAGAGCCCGCCCGCCCGCCATTGATGCCTGCGGCCCGGTGACACAGCTCGGCCATGACGGATGAAGGGTCCAGCCCGCTCGCCAGCGCCCAGCCATGGCCGCGGTAAGTCGCAATGACCGGGTCACTGTCTCTCAAGGCGGCCATGGCGGCCAGTGGCACCACTTCCTGACCCGCACACAGATGCGCAGAACCAGCGATCTCGGGCGGCGTGGTCTTGCCGAGTTCATGCACCTTGGTTTCGAAGGCACGGATAAAGGCGATGCCGCCAAGCATCTCCCGTGCAAAAGTGCCGTCCTTTGCGTCGATCATGCCGGGCGCGACCGCACTTGCAATTTCAGTCATGGTTCACTCAGTTCTGTTTGCCTAGGCCCAGGCGTTCGATAAGCGGCCAATAGCGCTTTGCGTCGCTCTCCAGCCGGTCCTGCAACTCCTGGGTGGTCTTGGACACAGCCTCGAAGCTGATCTTCGCGAACTGCTCGCGAATCGCGGGCTCACGGGCGATGTCCTGCAGGGTCGCGGCCAGCTTGGCAATGATTGGCGGGGGCGTGCCGGCGGGTGCGAACACGCACAGGCCGATGTCCACGGTGGCCCCCGGATACCCCAGTTCGGCAAAGGTCGGCACATCGGGAATCTGGGGCAGACGCTTCGCGGAAGACACGGCAATGGCGCGGGCCTTCCCGCTGTTCACATGCGGGATGGCGTTGGCATCGGTCATGATGCTGTCGATGTGTCCGCCCAGCAGCGCATCGACTGCGGGTGCGCCGCCCTTGAAGGGAACATGGATCCACGGCATCTGCGCGTCGGTGCGCAGCAGCTCGCCCAGCAGATGCTGCATGGAACCCGCGCCCTGCGATCCGTAGCCGAAGTTCGGCTTGGCTTTCGTCGCTGCAATGAACTCCTGGAAGTTCCTGATCTTGCTGGCCGAATTCACCAGCAGAATCTGCGGCCCACCGGTGGCGACCTGCGCGATCGGGGCAAAGCTCTTGATCGGGTGGTACGGCAAGTTGGCGTAGACCGCCTGCACATTCACATGCGTCGGTAAAAAGTGCGCCAGCAACGTGTAGCCGTCGGGCGCCGAACGCGCCACATAGGCGGAGCCGATGGTCTGGCCCGCGCCGGGTTTGTTTTCGAGGATGACCGGCTGGCCGAGAACCTCTCCCAGGCGCTTGGCCAGCGGACGCATCAGCGCGTCGCCGCCGCCGCCCGCGGGGAACGGACTCACCAGTGTGATGGTGCGATTGGGATAGGCCTGCGCATGGGCGCTTTGCCAGCCTGCGCTGGCCATCATGGAAACAAGGCCGAGCAGCAGTGCGCGTTTGGTGCGAGCAACGATCATGAGATTTTTCCTTCCTGCAAGAGGTGAGTGCTGAGATCAGGAACGGGCCATGGCCTCGTTCAACAGACGGTGAAAATGACGGATCCGGGATTCCTGGTATTTGGAGAAGGTCACGGTTTTCGCTGCGGTCATGTGCAATCCTTTTTGCACAGCCTCCAGGTTGAACGCGTCCTGGTCCTCGACCAGGCTGATGCTGCCGAGCTCCGTCGCCTCGCGCCAGGACTGGTCGGGGCCCAACATGCGCAACGGCGCAGAGGGCGGCCGCTTGCCGGTAAATGGCGCCAGGACGATGACGTCCATCACGCTCATCTCGGGGTCGTCGCCCCAGGGCCGCCAGCGGTACTGCTGGCGCACTCCCGGCCCGCCCCAAGGCGTGAAATTGGGAAACACCGAATACCAGATGCTGTCGACCAGTTCGGCGTCGCAGAAATTCTCGGCCTTGGGGCCGAGCACGGTCTTGAGATATTCGCGCCCCTGCTGTGCCGAATGGGTACGCGCCCGCACGCCCTCGGGAACTTGAGGACCCTGCGCTCCGGCCAGGTACTGAATCGTCAACGAGTCCAGCTTTTCCTGCTCGCTCGGGCTTCTGCCAAGCATGGGCGTGCTGTCGCCCATGATGGCCGACAGCGTGCGATTGACCGGGCCGAAGACGTCGTACTGGCTGGTGATTGCGCCGAAACTGGCCAGGAACTGCGGGTGCGTGGCCGCCACGTGCCAGGACTCCAGGAAGCCTTCCTGCGACACTTTCCAATTGCAGCGCATGACCTTGGAGACATTGGCGATCATCACCCTGTTCTCCAGATCCCAACGGCTGAAGTGCTCGGGCACGACGCCCAGCGTATCGGCCAGCGGCGCGGCCTTCGGATCCATGTTGATGAACACAAAGCCGCCCCACTTGTCGACCTTGCACTCGGGCAGGCCGAACTTCTCCCGCTCCACATGGGGCAGATCCCAGGGGCTGGGCATGGAGCGGAAACTTCCGTCGAGGTTCCAGGCAAAACCATGAAAGGGACAGCGCAGTTCGGTGACCCGCGCGTCGTAGTCGACAAGACGCCGCCCCCGATGCAGACACGCATTGGGATAAGCCTTGATTTCATTGGGGGCAGTCCGCACGATGATCACCGACAGCGGGCCCACGTCATACACAAAGGTGTCGCCGACTTCAGGAATCTGCTCTTCACGGCAGGCCCATTGCCAGGTGCGCTTCCAGACCCGCTCCATTTCGAGGTCGTGGTACTCCCGCGAAATGTATTTGTAGATCTCGACCTCGTCCGGACCGGAGGTGTCCGGGGCGTTCAGTTTCAGGAAATCAGGCACAGGCCGGCTGTCGCGGGCCAATTCCTTTTGATAGTCCTGCCCCGGGCGGGGTCCAGCGATTTTGACTGGCGTACTCATTTGCTGTCTGACTCCTTCGATCCTTGGGGACGACCCATGCCGCTGTTGGCTTGGAGCCGTTGATTGCGAAACGGGACCGTGTCGCCGAACTTGTGCCCGGCAATCCACTTGCACATCAATGGGTCGGCGCTGCGAAGCTCGCCTTCGATCCAGGAGCCGTTCTCGCGGAACAAGCCGGTCTGGCCCTTGTGTTCGACCCGGACCGAGCCGTCCTGATCAATATACATAGCGCCCGTGATCGGGTGCTTCATGCTGGCAACGCCCATTTGTCTGTCTCCTGTACGGTGCTGATTCGGGACGCAGCTTAGCAGCGGCATTTTTGGCAGGAAAGCCAAATAGTGATTCATGCATCAAATAATGATGTTTTCAGATCGTTACCTGATTTCGGGATGCGAGACGTTCACGTCTGGTGCGCCGGTCAGCCCACTAAGTTCGCCAGCGCACAGACAGCCCCGGCGGCGCCCCCTACATTGAGCCGACCGTCGCGCACAACAGTGCCGTACATACACACATGTGCCACCCATCGTTGCACAGTATGTTCAACCGCTCACCAGGAAATCCATCATGAAAACCACACAACGCCTCGCCATCCTCATGCTCGCCGCCGCCTCGCTGACCGCCGTCGTCGGCTGCGCATCGACCGCCACCCAGGAAAGCACCGGCCAGTACATGGACGACACCGCCATCACCACCCGGGTCAAGGCCGCCATCTTCAACCACGCCACCCTGAAATCTGCGGAAATCAACGTCGAGACCTTCAAAGGCGTAGTCCAACTCAGCGGCTTCGTCAGCAGTTCCGCCGATATCCGCAACGCCGTTGCGCTCACGCAATCGGTCAGCGGCGTCAAGTCGGTCAAGAACGACATGCGCCTGAAGTAAGCCAGCCGCTGCCGCCGACAAACATACACATCACCGAAAGAACATCATGAATACTTCCCTTCGCACTTCGACCCAGCGCGTGGCGCTTGCGGCCATCCTCACTATGTCACTCGGCCTGGGCGCCTGCGCCGGCATGTCGCGCAGCGAGCAAAACACCGCCATTGGCGCGGGCGCGGGCGCCGTCGGCGGCGCAGTCCTGACCGGCGGCAGCACGCTCGGTGTGCTGGGTGGCGCCGCCATCGGCGGCCTGATCGGCAATCAAGTCGACAAGAAATAAGCACGGCACGCAGCCCTCCCACTACCGAAAGACCGTCATGACAACCCTCCTCAGAACCATGGGCCTCGACCCTTGCACCGCAGCCCCTGCGGCCGCACTTCCCGCCCGCTCCCGCTTCAAGCCCTGGCTTGGCGCCGTTCTGCTGGGCTTGTTCATGACGGCTTGCGGCGGCGGCGGCGGCGGGCGTGATCCCATCCTCGGTGCCGATGTCGTGGCGCCCGTCACCCCGGGTGGCGTCGTCGTCGTCCCCGTTCCCACACCTGTGCCGCCGACCGTCACGGCCGTAGCCCCCGTGAACAACGCCACAGGCGTTGCCATCAACAACACCCTGATCACCGCAGCCTTCAGTGAACCTGTGGCCGCATTTGGCGTCGACGGCGCCAGCTTTGTCGTGACCTGCGCTGCGCCCTGCGTCAACCCCGGCGGCACCGTGGCCCTGGATTCGACCAAGAAGATAGCCACCCTGTCTCTGCCCAGCGGCACGACATTGGGCACCAGCACGGTGTACACCGGCACCATCATCGGCGCGAAGAGCCTGGCCACCGGTCTGGCCATGGCCACCCCCTATGTGTGGCAGTTCACCACCGGCGTCACACCGGACACCACGCGCCCCCGCGTCGTGATCACCGTGCCCGCCACGACCACGCCCGGCCCGACGCCTGCCGTCGCGGCCAACACCGCCATCACGGCCGTGTTCACGGAAGACATGGCCCCGGCCACGATCAGCTCGGCCAGCTTCAGCATCACCTGCGCGGCGCCATGCGTAACGCCTGCCGGTACCGTGACTTACGTCGCTGGCAACCGCACTGCCATCTTCACGCCTGCGGCCCCTCTGGCGGCAAGCACCAACTACACCGTCACGGTCAACACCACCGCGACCGACCTGGCCGGCAACGCGCTGGCCGGCAATCAAGCCGCCCTGCCTGCTGCCAGCAACTATGTGTGGAGCTTCACCACAGCGGCTGCAGTCCCTGCGGCCAATGTGTCGGTGCTGTCGACCAATCCGCTGGCCAACGCCACGGGCATCTGCCCCGCCGCCACGGTGAACGCCACCTTCAACGTGCCCTCCGGCCTGCGCATGGACCCGGCCAGCATCACCTCGGCGGTGTTCACGGTCACAGGCCCTGGCCTCACGTCCGTGGTTGCAGCTTCGGTCCTGCTTGACGGCGGCACCGGCCGCATCGCGACCTTCACACCGCAGGCGCCGTTGGTCGCAGGGGTCCAGTACACCGCCACAGTGCGCGGCGGCGCGAGCGGCGCCAAGGACCTCGCCATTCCCGCCAACACGATGCTCGCTGACTCCACCTGGACCTTTACGGTCGCATCGTGCGCCGTCGTGCCCACGCCGCCGGCCGTCGCACTGGGTGCCGCCTCTTCGTTCGGCACCTTCGGCGGCTCCGCCGGCATGACCAATCAGGGCATACGCACCATTGTCAACGGCGACATCGGCACCACGGCGGTGTCCACCGCCGTGACCGGCTTCCATGACGCCGGCCCGGGTTGCATCTACACCGAAACCACGCTGAATGTCGGCACGGTCAATGGCCTGATCTACACCGCAGCACCGCCGCCCACCGTGGCCTGCCCGAGCGAGGGCACGGCCACAACCTTTGCCCTGGCGACCCAGGCGCGCGCCGATGCGCTGGCGGCCTATAACACCCTGGTGGCCATGCCCGGCGGCCCGGACCCCGGCGCCGGCAATCTGGGCAGCCTGGTCCTGGCACCCGGCGTCTACACAGCGGCCTCGGGCTCGTTCCTGATCCGCGGCGGCGATCTGACCCTGGACGCACAGGGCAACGCCAACGCAGTCTGGGTCTTCCAGATGGCCACCTCGCTGACTGTCGGCGGCCCCGGTGCGGCTTTCCCGCAAAGTGTCATCCTGGCCAATGGCGCCCAAGCCAAGAACGTTTACTGGCAGGTCGGCAGCGCGGCGACCATCAACGCAGGCGGCGGCGGCACGATGGTGGGAACCATCATTTCGCAAAGCGGCGTGTCCATCTCCACGGCGGGTGCGGGGGCGTTGACGCGCCTTGAAGGCCGGGCCCTGTCCCTGGGCGCCTCGGTCACGATGGTCGACAGCATCATCAATGTGCCGGCGCCTTGATGCCCGACGCGCCCTGAACCCACTGGAGCACATATGAAAATCAAACAAATTCCACGCACTGCCGGCTTGATCGCACTGACCGCGTTGGCGTCATCCCTGGTCATGGCCCAGGAGACCTCCGGCTGGTACGTTGGCGGCAACATTGGCCGCTCGTCGGCCACCATCGACAATCCGCGCATCATCGACAACCTGTTGAGCAAGGGTCTGGCGACCACTTCGATGCTGAACGACGACCGCGACACCGGCGGCAAGATCTTCGGCGGCTACCAGCTCAACAAGAACTTTGCCCTCGAAGCCGGCTATTTCGATCTGGGCCGTTTCAGCTTCGCGGCGACCACCGTGCCGGCGGGAACGCTCAACGGCAACATCCGCCTGCGCGGCGTGAATCTTGATGCGGTGGGCATTCTGCCCCTCACCGAGAGGTTCTCGGTGCTGGGCCGCATAGGCCTGAACTACGCACAGGCCCGCGACGGCTTCAGCGGCACCGGCGCGGTCGTCGTGACGAATCCGAGTCCGAGCAAGCGCGACACCAACCTCAAGCTGGGCCTCGGCCTGATGTATGCCTTTACCGATTCGCTGGCCATGCGCCTGGAGGCCGAGCGCTACCGGATCAACGATGCCGTGGGCAATCGCGGCCATGTCGACCAGGTGTCACTGGGTCTGGTGTACCGCTTCGGCGCCAAGACGCCAGTGCCAGTGCGCGCCTATGCACCTGCGCCCGTGTACGTTGCGCAGGCGCCCGCGCCGGCTCCCGTGCCGGCGCCGGTGGTGATCATGCCGCCCCCCGTGCCGCCGCCTGCGCCGGTGTACGTGCCGCCGCCCGCACCACGGCCGGCGCCCGCGCCAATGAGGGTCAGCTTCTCGTCCGACTCGCTGTTCGATTTCGACTCTTCCGTCCTGAAGCCCACCGGCCAGCAGGCCCTGGACAAACTGGTAAGTGATCTCGGCGGCGTTTCTTACGACGCCATCGCGGTGACCGGGCATACCGACCGACTCGGCAGCCATGCCTACAACCTGAAGCTGTCTACGCGCCGGGCCGACGCCGTCAGCGTCTATCTGGTGAAGAGCGGAATTCCCTCGGCGAAGATAACGTCCACTGGCGTGAATGGTGCCAACTCCGTAACGGGCTCTCTGTGCAAGGGTACGCGGCCAACACCCGCATTGATCGCCTGCCTGCAACCCGACCGGCGCGTTGAAGTCCACGTCACGGGCACCCGATAGTGGCGCACGCGACGAATCTTCAAGAGCCCCATCAACATTGAGCGAGTACCTCCCATGCTATACACCATCGCCGTTCTACTGCTGATTCTTTGGCTCCTGGGACTGGTCACTTCCACCACACTGGGTGGATTTGTCCATATCCTTCTGGTCATCGCCATCGTCATCGTTCTGCTTCGCGTCATCAGCGGGCGCAATCCGCTGTAACCCCAGGGCGTCCACGCGCCCCCCTGCCCCCCTGCTCCCTGCGATTCATCGCAAGAGGCGGGGCTGCCGCGTGCGACGGCCGGCCCCGCCAGCCGTCCTTACAGAAAGCCCTGATGACCCCTCCATCCGATCCGTCCGCAGTTGCCGAGACGGGGCCGAGAGCCGGCGACACCTCCGACGCCGGCCGTCGCGGCGCACTGCTCAAGGCCGGCGCCTTGCAAAACGCCATCCTGACCAGCGCCAATTTCTCGATCATCGCCACTGACGAGAAAGGCATCATCCAGTTGTTCAATGTCGGCGCCGAGCGCATGTTGGGCTATCGTGCCGACGAAGTCATCGACCATACCCGGCCCAGCGACATGCACGATCCGCAGGAAGTCGAAGCCCGGGCGCGCATGCTCAGCGTGGAGCTGGACACGCCCATCGCCGCAGGCTTCGAGGCCCTGGCCTTCAAGGCCTCGCGCGGTATCGAGGACATCTACGAGCTGACCTATATCTGCAAGGACGGCAGCTCCTTTCCCGCGCTGATCTCGATTACCGCGCTGCGCGACGACTATGGCGATCTCATCGGCTACCTGCTGATCGGCACCGACAATTCGGTTCGCAAGCGGGTCGAACTGCAACTCAACGACGCCGTGGCCGCCGCCGAGAAGGCCAATCGCGCCAAGACCGATTTCATCTCCAGCATGAGCCACGAGCTGCGCACGCCGCTCAACGCCATTCTGGGCTTTGCGCAACTGGTGGAATCGGGCACGCCCGCGCCCACCCCCGGTCAGCAGCGCAGCATCGATCAGATCCTCAAGGCCGGCTGGTACCTGCTGGAACTGATCAACGAGATTCTCGACCTGGCGCTGATCGAGTCGGGCAAGCTCACTCTTTCGCGCGAACCGGTCTCACTCTCGGAGGTCCTGGCGGAGTGCCGCTCCATGGTGGAGGCCCAGGCCCACAAGCGCGGCATCGGCATGGTGTTCGCACCGCTGGAGATGCCCCGCTTCGTGAAAGCCGACCGCACGCGGCTCAAGCAGGTGCTGATCAATCTGCTGTTCAATGCCATCAAGTACAACCAGCCTGGTGGCCATGTGACTGTGGAGTGCTCCTTGAGCACGCCCCTGCGCATACGGATCAGCGTGCGCGACACCGGTGCCGGCTTGAATCCCGCCCAACTGGCCCAGTTGTTCCAGCCCTTCAACCGCCTGGGGCAAGAGTCCGGCGCCGAGGAAGGCACAGGCATCGGCCTGGTGGTGACGCAGCGGCTCGTCCATCTCATGGGCGGCGAAATCGGAGCCGACAGCATCCCGGGCGTGGGCAGCGTGTTCTGGTTCGACATGGACCTCACGCGAGCCCCGACACTGGCGCACCACGAGGTTTCAACGGCGGACCTGGCGCAGCAGGAAGCGCCTGCGGATTCTCCGCAGCACACCATTCTGTACGTGGAAGACAACCCGGCCAATCTCGAACTGGTGGAGCAGATCATCTCGCGGCGCAAGGACCTGCGCCTGCTGAGCGCGGCCGACGCCAGCCTGGGCATTGAGTTCGCCCGTTTCTACCAGCCCGAGGTCATCCTGATGGACATCAACCTGCCCGGCATCAGCGGCGTCGAAGCCATGAAAATTCTGCGCGCGGACCCCAGCACTGCCCACATTCCGGTCGTGGCGCTGACCGCCAACGCGGTGCCGCAAGACATCCTGAAGGGCATGGACGCAGGCTTTTTCAATTACATCACCAAGCCGATCCGCGTCGCCCAGCTCATGGCCGCGCTGGATGCCGCCTTGCTCGCCTCCAGGACAGCCCGCGACAAGGTAGCGCAAAAGGCCCCCGCATGAGCGTCTCCGTACAAGCCATTCTGGACGCACGCATCCTGATCGTCGACGACCAGGAGGTCAACGTCACGCTGCTGCGGGAGATGCTGCGAGGCGCGGGCTACAGCGACGTGAGCGCCACCCAGGACCCGGAGCGGGTGTGCGCCATGCACAGGGCGACACCCTTCGACCTGATCCTGCTGGATCTGCAAATGCCGGTGATGGACGGATTCCAGGTGCTTGCAGCCCTGAAAGCCACCGTCGTCAACGACTACCTTCCGGTGCTGGTCATCACCGCCCAGCCCGGCCACAAATTGCGGGCCTTGCAGTCCGGCGCCAAGGACTTCATCAGCAAGCCCTTCGACCTCGTGGAGGTCAAGACCCGCATCCACAACCTGATCGAAGTGCGCCTGCTCCATCGGCAACTCTCCCTGCAAAACCATGCGCTGGAGAAACAGGTGCGTGAACGCACGGCCGAGCTGCTCGAAAGCGAGGCCCGCTATCGGGGGCTGACCGAACTCGCAACCGACTGGTACTGGGAACAGGATGACACGGGAAAGTTCACGAAAGTGTCCGGCCCGGTGCTGGAGATGCTCGGCCTCCAGGTCGACAACCTGGAGGGCACGCCAGCAGACCTCGCGAGCGATGGCTGGAATACCGACGAGCGCGCCGCGCTGCAAGCACGTATTGCCGCGCACAGCCCTTTTTTGGATTTCCTGCTTGAACGCACCCGTGCAGACAAAAGTACACAGACATTTCGCGTCAGCGGCACACCGATGTTTGATTCCAAATGTAATTTCATCGGCTACAGGGGCTTCGGCGTGGAGATCACCCCAGCAGCGCGGGGATAAGTCCGTGTCTATGGCCTCAAGCCCACACCCGCCAGCTAGTCAAGTCGTCGCATCTGTGCGATAAACAGTTTGTCTTTGCAAAATACTCAGAACTTCAAGGAAAGTCCGTACCGATGGAGGGAATTTCCATGAACACCGCCAACAACCCGCGTCATAACCAGCTTCTGGCCGCGCTGCCGGACGCCGAATGGCAGCGCTGGCTGCCGCAACTGACATTGGTGGACATGCCCCTGGGCCAGGTTTTATACGAATCCGGCGGCACCATGGCGAGCGTCTATTTCCCCACCACGGCCATCGTGTCTTTGCTCCATGTGCTGGAAAACGGCGCATCGGCCGAGATCGCCGTGGTTGGCTTTGAAGGCCTGGTCGGCATTTCGATCTTCATGGGCGGGGGCTCCACGCCCAGCCGTGCGGTGGTTCAAAGCGCCGGCAAGGGCTTCAAGCTGCGCGCCGATATCATCAAGCAGGAGTTCGACCATTACAGCCCCGTGATGCACTTGATGCTGCATTACACCCAGGCCTTGATCACCCAGATGTCGCAGACCGCCGCGTGCAACCGCCACCACTCACTGGACCAGCAGCTGTGCCGCTGGCTGCTGCTGAGCCTGGACCG
>JAURZS010000093.1 GCA_030653255.1 Burkholderiaceae bacterium
TGCGCGAACTGGAGCAGCGGCGCGAAGCCGTGATCAAGAGCATCGAAGAGCAGGGCAAGCTCACCCCTGAATTGCAGGCCGCCCTGGCGCAGGCCGCCACCAAGCAGGAGCTGGAAGACCTGTATCTGCCCTACAAGCCCAAGCGCCGCACCAAGGGTCAGATCGCCCGCGAGGCCGGCATCGAGCCTTTGGCCGATCGCCTGTTCGCCGATCCGGCGCTGGACCCCGCGGTGGAAGCCGCCGCCTATGTGCTGGCGGACAAGACCGAGAGCGGCGACGACTTCAGCACGGTGGCCGCCGTACTTGATGGCGTGCGCGACATCCTGTCTGAGCGCTGGGCCGAGGACCCCGCACTGGTGCAGAAGCTGCGCGAATGGCTGTGGTCCGAGGGGCTGTTCCGGAGCAAGCTCATGAGCGGCAAGGACGAGAACCATGCCGACGTCGCCAAGTTCCGCGACTACTTCGACTACGACGAGCCCATCGGCCGCGTGCCCTCGCACCGCGCGCTGGCGGTGTTCCGCGCCCGCGCGCTGGACATTCTCGACGCCAAGCTGGTGCTGCCGGTGGAGCCCGAGCCGGGCCAGCCCAGTGTGGCCGAAGGCCATATCGCTGTGCACCTGGGCTGGAGCCATCAGCGGCGCGCCGGCGACGACCAGATCCGCAAATGCGTGGCCTGGACCTGGCGCGTCAAGCTGAGTCTGTCGATCGAGCGCGACCTGTTCGCGCGTCTGCGCGAGGAGGCCGAGCGCATCGCGATCAAGGTGTTCGCCGACAACCTGCGCGACCTGCTGCTGGCCGCACCGGCCGGCCCCCGGGTCGTGATGGGCCTGGACCCGGGCATACGCACGGGTGTGAAGGTCGCCGTGGTGGATGCCACGGGCAAGCTGGTGGAGACCGCCACCGTGTTTCCGCACGAGCCGCGACGCGACTGGGAAGGCTCGCTGCATGCCCTGGGCCGGCTGTGCCAGAAGCACGGAGTGAGTCTGATCGCCATCGGCAACGGAACCGCCAGCCGCGAGACCGACAAGCTCGCTGCCGACCTGATCAAGCGCCTCGCCGAGCAGCCCATGGCCAAGGTCGTGGTCAGCGAGGCCGGTGCCTCGGTCTACTCAGCCAGCGAGTTCGCCAGCCAGGAAATGCCCGATGTGGACGTGAGCCTGCGCGGCGCGGCCAGTATTGCGCGGCGGCTGCAGGACCCGCTGGCCGAACTGGTCAAGATCGATCCCAAGTCGATCGGCGTGGGCCAGTACCAGCACGACGTCAATCAGTCCGAGCTGGCACGCACCCTGGATGCGGTGGTGGAAGACTGCGTGAACTCCGTAGGCGTGGACCTGAACACGGCCAGCGTGCCGCTGCTGTCGCGCGTGTCCGGCCTGTCGGGGGCGGTGGCGCGCTCGGTGGTGCGCTGGCGCGAGTCGCACGGCGCGTTCCGCAACCGTCAGCAGCTCATGGAAGTCAGTGGCCTGGGGGCCAAGACCTTCGAGCAAAGCGCGGGCTTTCTGCGCATCCGGGGCGGCGACAATCCCCTGGACATGACCGGCGTGCACCCCGAGACCTATTCCGTGGTGGAGAAGATCATCGAACGCACCGGCCGGCCCGTGGCCGAACTGATGGGGCGCGCCGACATGCTCAAGACGCTGCGCCCCGAGCTTTTTGCCAATGAGCGCTTCGGTGTGATCACGGTCAAGGACATCCTGGGGGAACTCGAAAAGCCGGGCCGCGACCCGCGCCCGGATTTCCAGGTGGCGCGTTTCAACGAGGGCGTGGAAGACATCGCCGACCTGCGCGAGGGCATGGTGCTCGAAGGCACGGTCAGCAACGTGGCAGCCTTCGGAGCCTTCGTCGATCTGGGCGTGCACCAGGACGGGCTGGTGCATGTGAGCCAGCTCAGCCAAAAGTTTGTCACCGACGCGCGCGAGATCGTCAAGACCGGCGACATCGTCAAGGTCAAGGTGCTGGAGGTCGACGCAGCGCGCAAGCGCATCAGCCTGACGATGAAGCTGGACGCCGCGCCCGCCCGGCGCGACGGTCCGCGCGACAACCGCTTCGAGGCGGCGGGGCGGGGGCGCCCGGCGACCGGCCCGCGCCGGGACGAGGTGCCGGCAGGAACCGCGATGGCCGGCGCATTTGCCAGGCTCAAGGGGATACGCTGATTTGCGACAATCAGCCCATGACAGCGCTACGCATCTATGCCGGCCCCGCTGCACGGGAGCAGATCCGGCAGCATGGCCTCAGGCCGGCCGACGTGCGTGTCATCCCGGGCGCAGCGGGCGGCCCCAAGGGGCTGATCCTTGGGCCGCTGGACCGCTTCATCTTCGGCGACTGGCTGGCGGGCAGCACCCACGAAGTGCATCTGGTGGGCGCCTCCATCGGCGCCTGGCGACTGGCCACGGCCTGCCTGAACGACAAAGTAGCCGCCTTTGAGCGGCTGGAGCACGACTACATCCATCAGTCGTATGAACTGCCGCCGGGCCGCAAGCGCCCCACGGCCGAACACGTCAGCGAGCGCTTCGGCCAGAGTCTGCAGGACTTCTACGGCGGGCGCATCGGCGAGGTGTTGAACCATCCACGCTGGCGGCTGCATATCCTGTGCTCGCGCGGGCGCCATATGCTGGGGCGCGAGCATGGCCTGCGCACGCCGCTGGGCTACCTGGGCGCGGCATTGGCCAACGCCGTGCACCGCAAGGCCATGGGCGCCTGGCTGGAGCGCGTGGTGTTCTCCGTGCCCGGCGCGCAACTGCCTTTTCGCAGCGACGACTACCGCACGCGCCGTGTCGAACTCAACGCCGCGAACTTCATGCCGGCGCTGCAGGCCAGCTGCTCCATACCCTTTGTGCTGAAGGCCATTCACGACATCGCGGGCGCGCCGCCCGGTGCCTACTGGGATGGCGGCATCATCGACTACCACCTGCACCTGAATTACGCACCGGCCCGCCCGGGCCTGGTGCTGTACCCGCATTTCCAGAAGGCGGTCGTGCCAGGCTGGCTCGACAAGGCTCTGAAGTGGCGTCACAAGTCGACCGCCTTTCTGGACAACGTTGTTTTGTTGGCGCCATCGCCCGAATGGGTCGCCAGTTTGCCCCATGGCCGTTTGCCCGACCGCAACGACTTCGTGCGCTATGGCACGGACCATGCCGCGCGCAGCGCGGTCTGGACCGAGGCGGTGCGCCGCAGCCAGGAATTGGCGGCAGAATTCGCCCAATGGCTTGCCCTGGGCCCCGATGCGCGCATGCGCCAGGTGGAGGCGCTTTGATCCACCGTCCCGTCCCAACTTGCGGCGCCTGACGCCGAAAGCACATCATGTCCGTACTCAACGAAATCTCCAAAGACTGGCGACTGGCCTGGTACTACGGCCAGAAGGCGATCCGCTCACCCGGATTGCGCCAGGGCCTGGGCCGCATGATGGTCGGCCTGCAGGACAAAGGCCCGGCACGGGGGCCCGCGCCAAATGCTGCAGTTGTGGACCGCATGGCGCTCGATCTGCGGCGCGACGGCTTTGCCGCCATGCCCGACAAGACGCTGTCTGCGCAGACGCTGGCCGACATCAGCGCGCATTTCAAGGGCGTCAAGGGCATCGACTACTACGGCTCCGGCGCGCTCTACGACATGGACCAGCCGATCCCCGAAGATGTGATCAAACTGCGCTACGACAACCGCGATGTGACGGCTTGCCGTCCCCTGATGGATGTTGCCAACGACCCTGATGTGCTGGCCGCCGTCGCGCGGCATCTCGGTGCGCGGCCGACCATCGCAACGGCCGAGGCCTGGTGGACGCTGGGCGAAAACAATGCGCAGGGCCTCGCCAAGAAGGACGACGTGTTCCACCGCGATGTCGACGATCTGCGCTTCGTCAAGCTGTTCATCTACCTGACCGACACAGACCTGCGCAATGGCGCGCACTGCTATGTGCTGGGCTCGCACGACAGCGCCGAGTTCACGCGGCGCGGCCCGATCAGCGATGCCGATGTCGCCGCGACCTATCCGCCCGAACGCCTGCACAACGTGGTGGGCAAGGCCGGCACGGTTTTTCTGGAGGACACCTGGGGCATTCACCGTGCCTTGCTCGCCACCCAAGGGCGCAGGCTGATTTTTTCGGTGCTTTACGGTTTGGGGGCGCTGGTGCCTGGCGGTCCCAGCCGGCCGATGTGGCCTTGCCCGCCGGAATACGACCCGCGCGTCAACCGCCGCCTCTACTATCCAGCGAGCTGAGGCAGCAGCACGCGCCGGCATGGCTGCATATCAGCTAGTGAGGCGCTGACCAGCGCTCAGGGGCGCGGCGCGCCCTGGATGCCGTGGGCGCTCAGCAGCCAGGCATCGTAGGCCGGACGCGACATCAGGTAGCGCCTGAACATGCCTTGCGCCACCATCACCGGCATGCGCGCACCCGGCTCAGGAATCAGCAGGTCGTAAGTGCAGCGGGCAGGAGGCACCTGCAGAATCAGATTGGTGTGCGCGCGCATGAATTCGATCTTTTCGCTCAGCCCCTCGGACTCGGGCAGTGTGCCCACCTGCAGCGCCACCTGGCCGCGCTGGCCCGAGACGTACTGGAACATCGCCGTCCATTCAAACGGTCGGTAGGGTCCGCCGGTCACCGGCTGGTGGTCCTGGAGGCACACCACGGGGCTGCGGCGAATATCCTCGTGCGCGCGGATGAAGGCCACGACCGCATCGTCCTTGATCTGGCGCTCGGCCCACAGGGGCAGGCGCCAGGATTGCCCCAGCACCACGGCAGCGATCAGCAGACCGGCCATGCGGGCGTGCAAGGCCGCGCCACCGCCGCGCTTTGAGGCCATCCAGGACAGCGCCAGCAGGCCCAGGCCGATGCCGGTGAACAGCAAGAAGCGTACGCTCCAGCCGGTCAGCGTCGGCTTGCGGTCGGCGATGAGGTAGGGCGCAATCGCCAGCACCAGTGCCAGCAGACCCAGCAGCAAGAGGAGCAGGTCGCGCCGCGCCCACCCCGCAGGCTGGCTGCGTTCGACGGTGTCTCCGCCCGGACGCTGGCAGGCGCTGGCAACGCCCACGACCACCAGCACGGGCAAATAGCACAGGAAGATGACCACACCGAAGCGGGCCAGACCTTCGATGACGGGCACCAGCCCTGTGCCCACAGCGCGCTCGTCGGCATAGTAGGCCTGCGCTGGATAGGACAGAAAGTAGCCGACGAAGGACAAGGCGCCCAGCACGGCAGGCCAGCTGTAGCGCAGGGACGTCGTCAGCACCGACAGGGGTGACGAGGGCGCTGCGGCGCGGCGCGACAGATACAAGGCCGAGCGCGCCAGCGGGTACAGGGCCAGCATCAGCGTGGCCGACTCTGCCATCACTGCGCCACCGCAGGCGCCCAGCACCGCCGCGATTTCAGCGCCCGCACGGCGCACGCCCTGCAGAGTGCCTGCGGCCTGGAAAAAATACAGGCCCAGAAAATAGGAGGCAAAACCCAGGTGAAAGTGCAGCGAGGAACTGCTCAGCATCATCTGGTGCGCTGGCGTCAGGGTCGAGAACAGGGCCAGCACTGCCGCTTCGGGCGGCGACAGCAGCCCGCCGATACGCCCCGCGCCATAGACGGCAACGGCAGACAGGATGACCGCCAGCGCCGCGACGATCACTGTGCCATGGCTGACACCCAGCCAGTCATAGGCGGCCAGCATGCTCCAGCCGGCCACCGGACGCCCGTTGTAGCGTCCCATCTGCGTGATCCATTCGGTGTTGCCCAGTGAATAGGCCAGGCGGTACATGCTGCCGTCCCACAGCGAATTGCCGAACAGCGTGAAAGGCAGAACCGCAATCAGGCTCAAGGCCAGGGTGATCAGGCCCCAGCGGCGGTGTGCGTGCGATGGATTCAAGCGTCAGGCTCCGGAGCGCAGGACGGAGGACCACAGGCCGAAGCGCTCGCGCAGCACATTGCGCACCCAGCGCAGGCCTTCGGATGTCGGCATCCAGTCGGCCAGTGTGGGCACGACGGGGGCGGGGAAGGCCATGGGCGCGGGAATCACCCTGAGCCCGGCGGCCTGGTATTCGGCGATGGCGCGCGGCATCTTCCAGGCATGGGCCACCAGGACGACGCTGTCGATGCGCTCGGCGCGCAGCAGCGCGGCGCTGTAGCGGGCGCTGTCGCGCACGGCGTAACCCTGGGCCTCGATCCAGCGCACCGGCTGGCCCCACTGGGCCTGCGCCGCGCGCGCAGCGACCCGGGCCTCGGCGTCGGGCGCGCCTGGGGCGGCCAGGCCAGACAACCCCGCGCCGCCGCTGTAGAGCAGGGGCAGGCCGTGGCTGCGGGCCAGCCATGTGCCGTAACGCAACCGTTCCTGCGCTTCTTCGATCAGTTGCGGCTGGCCGCCGTACTCGCGGCCCGGCGCCACAGCCCCCATGCCCAGCACCACCACAGCGCTGCGCCCGGGCGCAATGCGTGCGGCCTGCGCGGCGCCGAAGGGCTCCAGTCCAGAAAGGTGCATGCCCATGAGTGC
The DNA here is from genome assembly GCA_030653255.1 of Burkholderiaceae bacterium. Classification (GTDB taxonomy): domain Bacteria; phylum Pseudomonadota; class Gammaproteobacteria; order Burkholderiales; family Burkholderiaceae_C; genus JAURZS01. The sequence goes on from JAURZS010000093.1 coordinate 6,462, forward strand.
GTGGCCCAGAACGGGCATGCAGACGATCCACAGCAGCAGTGTGGAAACCAGCCACAGAGCGCGCGCCAGACTGCGCCGCCCCAGCGCGCCGACGAGACAGGCCGCTATGATCAACAGGAAGATGAAACCAGGCGGTAACGCGAAGCTAGCCACTGCCGTAACGAGATCATGCCGGTCCATGGCAATGAGTATAGGTGACGTGAAATGCCTGCAATCCCCTCTGAAGACGTGCGTCTGAAGGCCAGAAGCAGCCCTTCGGGCGATGCGCCCGGCGGCGCTGCGCACGCTGTCTCAGGCCGCGTCCACGGCTGGGACCTGCTGCGTGGCGTGTGCGCCTTTGCCGTGGCGGTGTTCCATCTTCTGACATGGCAGAAGGTGGCCGATCTGCACACCCTGGGCTTCTACGGCGTCTACCTGTTCTTCGTGCTGAGCGGCGCCAGCCTGACGATCAACTACCTGGGTGGCTTCGCCGCCGGCATCTCGCTGCGCGCAATGGGGCAATTCCTGTTCGTGCGCTACATGCGGCTGATTCCCTTGTTCGCCCTGCTGGTCCTTTTGTCCTTGCCCTGGAAACTCAAGGCGGGCGGCTTCACCCCCGACCTGCTGGGCAAGATCGTGAGCAACCTGACGTTCACCTTCGGCTTTGGCAGCCCGCTCACGCAGTCCATGATCGTGGGCGGCTGGTCGCTGGGCATCGAGTTCATCTTCTATCTGCTGTTTCCAGTGTTTCTGATCCCTTTGGCGCCGGGTGTGCGGCGGCTGTGGGCCGCCGTGGTGTTCACGGCCCTGCTGGCCCTGCAGTTCACCTGGATCGGCTTCACGGCGGCGCGCGACGCCGTGTCCATTCCGGGGCTCTCCGCTTACCACCAGGTGCCGGCTTTCGCCGCATATTTCTTCGGCGGCTGCGTCATCGGCTGGCTGCACCTGCAGCGCCGCTGGGCCAGCCCCGTCGGACCGGCGGCCGGTTTGCTGGGCGTGGCCGCGCTGGGTGCGGTCTTCGTGCTGCTGAACCACGCCGACGCGACACAGGTGCTGTGGGGCTGGCGCGGTCTGACACTGTGCCTGCTGTGCTTCGTGCTGGTCTGGTGGGCTGGACAGATCCGGCTGCACGGCCTCGGCGCCCGCTGCGCGCGCCATGTTGGCGACGTCACCTACGGCGTTTATCTGATCCATCCCTTTGTGTTCTTTGGCCTGACCTTCGTCGTTGCGCCCCGCGTCGACTGGTTGCCGCCCATGGCCTCCGGGCGCTGGGACATGGCGCTGGCCATAGGCGCTGTGGTGCTGGTGGTCACCAGTGCGCTGGCCTATGCGAGCGAACGCTGGTTCGAGCACCCGATCCGGCGCTGGAGCACGCGCTATGCGCGACAATCGGCTGACTGACACTCTCTCAGCATAGACTGCACCCATGATCAGCGTCATCGTCCCGGTGTTCAACGAAGAAGAAAGCCTGCCCCGGCTCTACGAGCAATTGTGCGCGGCACTGGAGCCGCTTGGGCAGCCCTGGGAGGTCATCCTGGTCAACGACGGCAGCCGGGACAATTCGGCGGAGGTGCTGGACCGGCTCGCCGCCATCGATACCCGCCTCAAGGTCGTGCACTTCCGCCGCAACTACGGGCAGACCGGCGCCATGATGGCCGGCATCGACTTCGCCAGCGGCGACATCATCATCCCGATCGACGCCGACCTGCAGAACGACCCCAAGGACATTCCCCGTCTGCTCGCCAAGCTCGATGAAGGCTACGACGTGGTGTCAGGATGGCGCCGCGACCGCAAGGACGACTCGCTGCGCCGCAACCTGCCCAGCCGCATGGCGAACTGGCTGATTTCGCGCGTCTCGGGCGTCAAGCTCCACGACTACGGCTGCTCGCTCAAGGCCTACCGCCGCGAGGTCATCAAGGATGTGAAACTCTACGGCGAGATGCATCGCTTCATCCCGATCTACGCCAGCTGGCTGGGCGCGCGCGTCACCGAAATCCCGGTGACCCACCATGCGCGCCAGTTCGGGCAGTCCAAGTACGGGCTGGAGCGCATTGCCAAGGTCGTCCTGGACCTGCTGGTCGTGAAATTCCTGGACCGGTATGCGCAAAAGCCGATCTATGTGTTCGGCGGCTTCGGCCTGCTGAGCCTGGTGATCAGCGCGCTGGTGGGCGCATGGGCGCTTTACCTCAAACTGTTTCTGGACGTGGCCTTCATCCGCACGCCGCTGCCGCTGCTTTGCGTGTTTACCGCCATGCTGGGTATCACCTGCATATTGATGGGCTTGCTGGCCGAGCTCGTCACCCGCACCTGGTTCGAGTCGCAGGGGCGCAGCACGTACCTGATCCGGGCCAAACGCAACCTCGACTGAGGCCCACACGCATGTGCGGCATTGCAGGATTTGTCGGCGCAGGCAGCGTGTCGGACCTGCAACGCATGTGCGCCGCCTTGCGCCATCGCGGCCCCGACGCCGCCGATGTCTGGATGGCGCCTGCCGGCGGTCTTGGCCTGGCCCACGCGCGCTTGTCGGTGTTGGACCATGCCGGCGGCGCTCAGCCCATGTGGACGCCCGACGGCCGCCTGGGCATTGTGTTCAACGGCGAAATCTACAACTTTGCGCAATTGCGGCGCGACCTGGCCGACCGGGGTTGCGGCTTCACGAGCGACCACTCCGACACCGAGGCCGTGCTGCTGGGCTACCGCGTGTGGGGCGCACAGGTGGTGGAGCGGCTCAACGGCATGTGGGCCTTTGCCATCATCGACCTGGACCGTGGCGAGCTGTTCGCCAGCCGCGACCGTTTCGGTAAAAAGCCTTTTTACTACCAGCGCACGCGCGACGGCCTGCTGTTCGCCTCCGAGCTCAAGGCCTTGCGGCAGCACCCGCAGTGCGAACTGCGCATCGATACCCTGGCCATCAAGAAGTACTTTGCCTACGGCTATATCCCGGCGCCGCTGACGCAGTACCAGGACATCCTCAAGCTGCCTGCCGGCCACAACCTGCTGTTCGACATCGGCAGCGGCCGCTGCACCGTCGAGCGCCACTGGCGACTGCGCTTTGAGCCGCAGCCCGTGCCCGACGAAGGCAAAGCCGCCGACCGCTTGCTGGAGGTGCTCGACGCCGCCGTGGCCCGCCGCCTGGTGGCCGACGTGCCGGTGGGCATGTTTCTCAGCGGTGGCATCGACTCCTCACTGGTCAGCGCATTGGCCATGCGCCATCTGGAGCGCGGCCGGCTCAAGACCTTCAACATCGGATTCGACGAAGCGTCCTTTGATGAATCCAGTCATGCACGTCGTGTCGCCGCGCATATCGGTTCCGAGCACATTGAAAGGCGTCTGCGGGTGCAGGACGTGCTCGGTCTGATCGACACCGTCGCCACCCGCATGGATGAGCCCCTGGCCGATGCATCGCTGCTGCCCACCTCCCTGGTCAGCCAGCTGGCCAGGGAGCACGTCACTGTGGCGCTCGGCGGCGATGGCGCGGACGAACTGTTTGCGGGCTACGGCCCGTTCCAGGCGCTGCGCTGGGCGCGCTGGCTCCATGCGCTATGCCCGGACAGCGGACTGCGCGCCATGCAATGGCTGGTCGGCCATGTGCCGGTATCCCATGGCTACATGAGCCTGGACTTCAAGATCAAGCGCGCACTGGGCGGCCTGCGCCATCCACCTGCCATGTGGGTTCCCGCGTGGATGGCGCCGATGGCGCTGTCGCGCATCAACCTGCTTGTCAACGACGGCAAGACGCACACAGCGGCCGAAATCTACTCCGAGGCCATCGACTCCTGGGAGAGCTGTGCCCAGACCGATCTCACCAGCCGCGCCTCGCAGCAGTTCAGCGAGCTGTACCTGCAGGACGACATCCTTGCCAAGGTGGACCGCGCCAGCATGATGAACGCGCTCGAAGTCCGGGCCCCCTTCCTTGACTGCGAGGTTGCGGACTTCGCCCGGCAACTGCCGTCTTCGCTCAAGCTGCACGGCGGTACGACCAAGTACCTGCTCAAACGGGCTGCGCTGCGGGTCTTGCCCGCCGACGTGGTCCACCGTCCCAAGCAGGGGTTCGCCGTGCCGGTGGGCCGCTGGTTCGCCCAGGGCGATCTGGGGCTGGACATGGATCGCCTGCCCGGCTTCATCGACCGCGCCGAGGTGCGTGCCCGCTGGGACGCTCACCGCCAGGGCAGGGCAGACGAGCGGCTGTTCCTGTGGGCGGTGTTGATGCTCGAAAAAACCATGGGGATGGGCTGAGCATGGAGTCCGCCGCCATCCGCGCGTTTGCCCCCGGCGAACTGACAGCCGCGCAGATCGACGAGCTCGCGCGCCTGCATTGCGAATGCCTGCCCGACTCCCTGTTCAGCCGCGTGGGCCTGGGCGCCACGCGCTGTCTCTATCGCATGATGGCGCGCAGCTCCAGCGAGGTATTTGTACTGGCCACGGACGCAAACAGCCTGCCTGTCGGCGCGTCCGTGAGCAGCACCGCGCCCGACAGCCTGCTGCGCCGCCTGATCACCGGCTCAGCCATGTCGCTGTGGCTGGCGCTGCGTTTTTACCGGCTTCCCTGGTCGCGGCTGCGCGACCATCAGCCTGCGCCCTTTGCGCCGCGCCCGGAGTTGATGTTTCTTTTTATGCGGCCCGACAGCCGCAACGAAGGGGCGGGCGCCCGGCTGGTGCGCGCCACCGAGCAAGCCATGCGGGCGCGCGCCGAGAAAACCCTGTACGTCATGACCGAAGACCGGCCCGACAACCGCGCCCTGGCTTTCTACCGGGAGCTTGGCTATCAGGCCGTGGCCAAGGTGCGCAAGTTCGGTGTGGGTTTTGTGTTGTTCGGAAGGCCTCTGGGCTGAGCGCCCTGGGCGGCGCTCTCGTCCTTTAGCCTTCGCCATCGGTGGAGTTGTACAGGCGGTGCGTCAGCTGCAGTTTGGTGACAAGATCCGCATGCTCTGCGACGAGCTTGCTGTGCCCGGGCGCGTTCGGCGGGATCTTGATGGCTGCCATTTCTGCCACACTGCGACGCTCTAGCCTTTGCTGCCGCATCGCCTGTTCGATGGTTTCATAGTCGCTGTCGGGGCGCAGGCCGAGGCCCTCCACCTGCTGCGTCAGCAAGGGGCCCGGCGCCGCAATCAGCATGTCGTGGGGCTCGCGCAGCGCAAAACCCTCTTCGCGCAACCAGTCGCAGAGATGGCTGTGCGCCTTTTGCAGCGTATCGACCATCCGTAGCTTTTCGCGGTTTTCCTCACCCTCCAGGCCGCCCTTGTGCCCAACGACAAACCTCAACAGCTCCGGGTCTGCCTGCGTCGCTTCATGGAAGAGCGATGCGACGTACCACCTCCCGAGACGTCCGCCCATTCTTGCGTCGGCGGCGAGCCGGTCCAGGAGGGGCTTGGGAACGTCGAGCAGGTTGTTGTACCAGGACAGCATGCCCGTGTCGCGGTAGGTCCGAACCACCCGGATGGTCCGCATCTTCAGCGGTCCCTGGAAGTCTTCTGCCGGATCCTTGCCGCGCGAGCCGCCCACTTCGCGCTGACTCAAAGCGGCGACGATTTCATTGTTGACGAGCAGGGTCTCATAGGCCGGGTCGTCGCACAGGCGCGAGCGCCCTCCGACATGGAGTGCGAGTTCGGCGGCCAGTTGCCGCATCGGGTCGAACTGTTCGATGTCGTCATGGGCCTGCAGGGAAAGCCGCTCGTACCTCAGCCGTGACGCCTGGGCTGCCATCGGCGTCATGAACGAGCGGTCCACGCCCACGCCCTGAACGGTCTGGGCCACGATCGAGCGTGGCTTTCCGTCTTCGCCGGACGAGGCCATATGGACCATGCCTGCCTGTTCATCGCGATAGCCTCTGGGCCCGCCGCCGCGCTCCGTGGTTTCGCCGGAACCCAGGCGCATCGATATCTCGGCGCGGGGATAGAGCTTTTGCAGGCGATCATTGTTGGCCTGCATCTGCATTTGCGCCAGCATCTTGCTCAGCTGTCCATTCCGTTTGGGAAAGTCGCTGCCTGCGATCTTGGACGAGAGTTTCATCGGGATGTCCGCCTTGTCCGTGGTCGATGCCTGGTGCGTGCTTTGCAGCATCCGGTCGGTCTCGGCGATGTAGTCGGGGAGGTTCGGCGCATCCTCTACCAGTGCCGTGATGGATATGCCGTCGGGCCTGTGGTTCGGCCCCAGCTGCAAGCCAAGCCCCATTTTGTAGAGTTCAGTGTGAAGAGCTTGCCAGGTGTCCTTGGCATATTCGGCGATGATGATTCGGGAGACGTCTCCGCCTTCGAGCCGGCCGAGCTCCCAGCGCCGCTCCTGGAGCAGTCGCATCGCGCCGCGCTTCGGTTGCAGACTGCCGTCGGGGGCGCGCTCCCAGAATCCGCGTGCGCCGGTGCCGCTGATGCGGAATTCTCCATTGGCGCCCAGACCCCTGCCTTCCACCAGCGTGGAAAGTGCCCGCAGTTGCGGCTTGTTTTCGGCGGCGAGCAGGGACACAAGTTCGTCGCGCTCGTCGCACGCTCGCTCGCTGCAGCCGATTTTTCCATTTGGAATGCGGGGATAGCCGGGGTCCCGGGTGACGTCCACCAAGTTCGCGTCGATCGGTTCGCCCGAGCGGATCGCATGGTTTCTTGCGTCTGCCACGGCCTGCCGGTTTTTCTCCCACCACAGAACGCCAAGACTCCAGTAGTCAAGTGTCTGTTCAGCGCGCTCGATCAGCATTGGGGAGGCGCCCTGCGTCTTCAGTTCGGCGACGATGGCTTCCCATTTCGACTTTCGCATCATGCTGCAGAGCTCTTCCATGCAGCCCGTCAGTTTTTCGGGGGCATCCACGTCCTGGTCGAAAGCGGGCCAGACTGGCATTTCACCGGATTGTTGGCCCAGAATGCGCAGGTGATCCTCGTTGACGGTGTTCCGCAGCCGCTCCAACTGCGCAACGAAGTCATTGCACGTGTCGATCGCGGTCATTTTCATTTCGTCCACAATCGTGGGCTTTTTCAGTTCCTTGCCCACCATGCCGTCCATCAGCGCGACGGCATGGGCCGAATCGACCGGCGCACCTTCAAGGAGAAGGCGCAACTGGCGGGCGCAGGCGCGTTGTTCCTCGGTGAATCTGTAGGTGGGGTGCCGGGTGGCAATCGGAATCCAGTCCCGGCCCTTTGGCAGAACCCGGGGGAATTCGAGGCTTCGGTTGTCCTCCATGACGTCATTGGCCATGTTGCGGATGCGTCGGATGATGGCAAGGTGGCGCCAGAACTCCGGGTGCTCCCTGTGAAATTGAGGATCGCCGTAGCATTTGGTCGCTTCGCGGTCCATGGCGCGGTCGGCGGCGCGCTGCGCGAGGGCAAAGCCCTGCCGCCCGCGGGTGTCTAGTTGGTTCAGATACTGCATCTCCAGTTGCGCGGCGCGGTCGCGCACAGCCTCGTCCTGCGGGTGCGGGTCCAGCTGGCCGTCCAGCACATTCAGTCCGTAGTGCAGGTAGCTGCGCATTTCGCGGTCGACTGACAGGCCTGGGGTAGCGTCGTGAGCGGGCCGGACCACGCGCCTGTGGTAGGCCTCGTGCGCCGACAAGAGCGCGTACTGGAAGTTGCGAGCGCTTTCAGGCTGTTCGCGGCACAACCTGTTCAGCGGGAGGTCCTTGAGCCATTGCTGGACGCTTCGCCGCGATGCCGGTGTGATGCCCTGGGCATCTTTATCGAGGATAGGTAGCGGCTCGCCGAAAGACTGGGCGCATGCAAGAACGTTCGACAAATACAGGGCCTCTTGCTCCCGCCAAGGGGCAGGGGGATTGAACCGGATGGCCGAGGGCGGATCGCTCAGAGAATCTACAAAGGGGGAGACCGGTGGTACGTGGAATTGGATGTCCATGGATGGAAATGGCGCGGGGGGGGAATAGTCGGAGAAGAAGCCGCCAGACAGTCAGCGGCCGGCAAGATTTGTTTGTTAAGGACAGTCTCGCCGAGCCCTAGTTTGCTACGCAAACCGGAAATAGTGGGATCGGTACGTCCGCGCCGACGCCCCGCAGACTTGCGTGCCCCGGGCCCTACAGCGCGGCCTCGCCCGCAATGCGCCAGGCGTTCGCCATCACGCTGAGCACCATGGTGGTCGCCGGAATCGATGGAAACACCGCGCTGTCCACCACATGCACATGCCGGCTCAGTGCCATGCGGCCCTGCGTGTCGGTGTGCAGGGGCGAATGCGGCGTGGCGCGCATGGGCAGCGAGCCGCCGAAGTGAAAGCCCGCGCCGGGCGGGCCGATCACGGCTGCCGGTGTGAGCATGGCCATGCGCGAACCCAGCAGCCGGCGCGCCATTTCGTGCATGGCGCGCCGAGTCCGGCTGCGTGTCTCGCGGGTGGGCTGCGCCTGAATCTTCAGCACCGGCCGCCCGTGGCTGTGCGCGCGCAGCAAGGTCAGGCCGAAGCGGTCCGACTGGTCCGAATGCAGCCCTCCCCAGCCCACCATCATGCGGCGGGTGAGTGGGGCGGCCAGCGGGTCAAGGCGCAAGGGGCCGAGCCGCAGCTTTTGCTTCATGGCATCGAGCGCGTAGCTGCTGAAGGACGAAATCTGCAGATGCGCCCAGTGGCCGCCGGCGCTGCGCAGCTGCATGTCGGCAAACAATGCGGGCAGGGTGTTGAGTTCATCCAGCGCGGCCGTCTCGGCCTCGGGCACGAGCAGCGGCACGGCGAACTTCTGCGAATCGAGCATCGTCACCTCCAGTCCGTGCAGCGCCATCGATTCCAGCGCGATGCGCGTCGAGCCGATGGCGCCGGCGGCCATGAAGACCTTGGACATTGGCAGGGGCGCCAGCGGCTGTCCCCGCGCATCCACCGCGTGGACTGTGACGCCGCCCTGGGTGTCGACGACGCGCGTCACGACCACCGAGGGGATGTAGTCGATCAGGTCCTGCCGGATCAGCGCGGCGAAGAGTTGATCGAAAGTCTGGATCACCCCGAAGGGACAACCTGTCAGGCACATGCCGCAGTAGCGGCACTCGGCGGCCTTGACCGCCAGGCGGGACTGTCCGCCGACCATCGCGGCCCCATCCATGCGCTGCAGCCGCGCCAGCACCGCACGGGCCTGAGCGCTAAGCTTCAGGGCTTGCGGTTGCGCGCCGTACAAGGGAAATACCCCTGCCAGCGCATCGCCGTCCTGCCCCGAAAACGCCATGCGCCCCAGCACCTGGGCAAAGCCATCAGCCAGATCCTGCTCCGCGATGGGCCAGTCGGCCATGTCCGCCTGGCGCAGCGGCAGCATGGCGCCGCCCCAGGCCACGGTGTAGCCACCGAAGGCGAAGGTCGGATCGATGAAACTGTCGTTGAGCAAAGGGCTGTGCACCCGCGCCTTGCCGTGGAAGAAGTCCGAGCCGAAGACCAGCTTCTTGGGTAGCGCCTGACCTTTGGGCGTGGGGTTGTACGTGAGCGCATCCACCACCGACTGTCGCCAGTAGCCGTGCGTGTTGCGCAACTCGGCCACCTGCGCGGCGATATCAGAGGGCAGCTTGTCACCGACATCGAGCACCAGAGGCCTGACACCCCTTGCAATGAGCCGCCACGCGGTGGCCAGCGCAGCCGGGCCGGAGCCGATGATGGCAATGCGCCCGTCCATCGAGACTCCGGGCCGCAAGAGCGTCATGACGCGCCGAAGAAACGCCGGATGACTTCGACGGTCTTGCCGATTTCCTGCGCGCTGTAGCGCGGATAGGTCGGCAGGTAGATCACCGACTGGGCCGTGCGCTCGGCGTTCGGACAGTCGCGCGCGAATTCGGCGAAGCAGGGCAGGGAGGCGCAGTTGCGGTGATAGCTCATGGTGATGTCGCGGCCATGGCGCATTGCGTACTTCACCAGTTCTTCGCGCTGGTCGTACTGGATCGGAAAGTACCAGAACATGTGCTCGCCTTCGGGCACCGCCGGAGGCAGGCGCAACTGGGGCAGATCGCTCAGGCCCGCGCGGTATTGCCCGGCATGCCGGCGGCGAATCTGCGTGTGCTCCTCAACCAGGGGCAACTGGGAGCGGATCAGCCGCGCCTGCAACGCCGTGGGCCGGCCCAGATATTCGACCGGAACTTCATGGATCAACTTCGGGTCGGTGTCGATTTTGAGCTTGTCATTGATGCTGTCCACGTCATGGAGCAGCCCGAAGCGGAATATCTGAAAGGTGAAGATGCGGAACAGCGGCGGCCAGGTCACGATGTCGGTGATCAGGCCGGAGATGACTTTTTTCAGGTAATAGCCCGTGCCCACCGGCGGCATGGCCGCGACTTCTGCGCGCAGCGCCGCGGCCAGGGTGTCGTCGTCGGTCACCACCGCGCCGCCATAAAAGGAATTGACGTTCTTGTACAGCCCGAAGCTGAAGATGCCGGCGCGCCCGAACGTGCCCACGGCGCGTCCCTGCACCGTCACGCCGAAGGCCTGGGCCGCGTCCTCGATCAGCGGCACGGAGTGACGATCGCACAGCGCGCGCACCCGCACTACATCGCAGGCCAGGCCATAGAAATGCGTGACCATCACCGCGCCGACATCGGGCGTCGAAGCCAGCAATTGCTCCACAGACGCGGCGTCGACATTGCAGGTATTGGGCTCCAGGTCGGCAAACACCGGAACGCCGCCGGCGCACACCACCATGTTGATAACGTCGGCAATGGTGTAGGGTGAGACGATGACCTTCTGGCCCGGGCGTATCGTGTGCTTCAGGGCCAGGTAGATGCCCACTCGCGCCATGCTGGTGAGTACCGCGTGGCGTGCGCCGACCTTCTGCGCGATGGCTTGTTCGGCCTGGGCCACATCCTGAGCGGATTGGGTTCGGCCCGTGAGATAGGCTGCGGCCACCCGCAGGTACTGCGTGAAAGAAGTGTAGAGACGAAGACGGGGAAGGCTGCCGATGGTCATGTAAGAGGTCCTGCGACTATCATACCAACGGCATTCTGTGGAGCGAAGATGAAGGTATCGGTGATCGGGACAGGGTATGTGGGTCTGGTGACCGCCGCGTGTCTGGCTGACATGGGCAATGCGGTTGCCGCGGTCGACCTCTCGCAAGAGAAGGTCGCCAACCTGCGTGCGGGCCGCATTCCCATTCACGAGCCAGGCCTGCAGCCGCTGGTCGAGCGCAACCTGCGAGCCGGGCGGCTTCGCTTCACCGACAGCCACGCCGAGGGCATTGCCGATGCCGAGGTCATTTTCATCGCCGTGGGAACGCCCTCGCAGGAAGACGGCTCGGCCGACCTGCGCCACGTGCTCGATGTCGCCGGCACCATCGGCCGGTTGCTCACGCGGGCGGCGGTCATCGTGGACAAATCCACCGTCCCGGTGGGCACGGCCGATCAGGTCCGACGCACCGTGCAGCAGGCGCTCGATGCACGCGGCGTGCAGATTGGGTTCGATGTCGTGTCCAACCCCGAATTCCTCAAGGAGGGCGCCGCCGTGGCGGACTTCCAGCGGCCGGACCGCATCATCGTGGGCACAGACTCCCCGCGCGCCATCGAGGTCATGAAAGAACTCTACGGACCTTTCTCGCGCTCGCAGGACAAGTTCATTGTCATGGACACCCGTTCGGCCGAACTGAGCAAGTACGCGGCCAACGCGATGCTGGCCACGCGCATCTCCTTCATGAACGAAATTGCCGCCGTGGCCGAGGCCACCGGCGCAGACATCGAGAGCGTGCGGCGCGGCATCGGCGCCGACCCGCGCATCGGCCCGTTGTTTCTTTACGCGGGCGCAGGCTTTGGCGGATCGTGCTTTCCCAAGGACCTGCGGGCTTTGTTGCACCTCGGTCATGAGGCCTCGGTTCCCCTGGAATTGCTGCAGTCCGTGGTCAATGTCAACGAGCGCCAGAAGACGCTGCTGTTCCGTCGCATCGACGCTTTCTTCAAAGGTCAGCTGAAAGACCGGCGCGTGGCCGTCTGGGGCCTGGCCTTCAAGCCCGAGACCGACGACGTGCGCGAAGCGCCCAGCCTGAGTCTGATCGTCGATCTGGTGCGCGCCGGCGCGCGCGTCACCGCCTACGACCCCCAGGCTACGGAAACGGCACAAGGCGCGCTGCAACTGCTGCTGTCGCCCCAGGAGATGCAGCGGGTGCAGATGCATCCCAGCGCGCGGGCCGCAGCCGAAGGCGCGGACGTGCTCGCGCTGATGACCGAGTGGAAGGAATTCCGCAGCCCCGACTTCGCCTGGCTGGCCGCAACGCTGGGGAGCCGGGCCGTGTTCGATGGCCGCAACCAGTACCGCCCCGAGGCGCTGGCGGCACACGGGCTGGCCTATTTCGGCATCGGGCGCCCCGCGCCCGCAGGGCGCCCGCCCGCGGTAGCATGATACTTCCGCATGAAAACGGGCGCATATGCCCACACCTCCCATGAAACGACAGGACTTCCGCTTCTTTCATCGCCTGCAGGTGCGCTGGGCCGAGATCGACCAGCAGAAAATCGTCTTCAACGGCCATTACCTGACCTACGTCGACGTCGCCATGACCAACTACTGGCGCGCCCTGGGTCTGCCCTACGAGGCCGCGATGGCGAGCCTGGGCGGTGACCTGTACGTCAAGAAATCCACGCTCGAATACCACGCCTCGGCCCGCATGGACGACCAACTCGACATAACCCTGCGCCTGGAGCGCCTGGGCCGCTCGTCTCTCAATTTCGTCGGCGGCATCTTCCGGGGGGAAGACCTGCTGGTGCGCGCCGAGGTGGTCTATGTTTTTGCCGATCCGCACACCCAGACATCCCGGCCCGTGCCGCAGCCGCTGCGCGACATCCTCGAAGCCTACGAAGCGCGGCGGGCCGTGGTGCGCATTGAATGCGGCGCATGGTCGAAACTGGGCCCGGACGCATCTGCCATAAGGGGTGAAGTATTCATCGATGAGCAGCGCATTCCCAAGGACCTCGAATGGGACGAAGCCGACGCGCAAGCGGTGCACGCGGTTGCCTACAACCACCTGGGGCAGCCGCTCGCCACGGGGCGGCTGCTTTCACATGCGCCAGGCCAGGCCCGCATCGGCCGCATGGCCGTGCTGCGGGTGTTGCGCGGATCCCATCTGGGGCGTGACATATTGCACGCTCTGATGGACTGCGCCCGCCGACGTGGCGACCATGAAGTCGTGCTGCATGCCCAGCGCAGCGCCGAAGGCTTTTACCTGCGTCAGGGTTTTGCCCCGCGCGGTGAACCATTCGACGAAGCCGGTATCCCACACATCGAGATGTTCGCGCGGCTGTCCTGAGAGCCTGCGCCGACGTGGCCGGCGGGTGTGTCGGCCAGTTCGCGAACCGGCGACAATAGCGGGTTGACCGGCCTGTATCCGGCATCAGGTCGACAGAAAAGACAGACATTCAACCCATGGCAAAGAAAAAACGAAGCGCAAGCGACCGGCCCGACGTTCAGGTAGCCCGCGCGCCCAACGGCGGCCCAGCCGCCACTGCGGCGCCGGCAGCCGCCAAGCCCAGGCTGTCGGGCAGCCCGACCGGCTCGGGGGCCATCGTCGCCATCCCGGCAGAAGTCACCCGCGGCGACTGGACGGTGCTGATCCTGGCGCTGATGATGTTCTTCGCCCCCGCGATGGGCGTGCCCCATGAGGAAATGCTGCAGGACACCCTGAAATCCATCATCGTGGCCTTCGGCGCGCTGGGTGCCGCCTTGCTGTTCTTCTGGCAGCAGCGCAACCGCCGCGAAGGGCTGCGCTGGCATGCGGTCATGTGGCTGCCCCTGATGCTGATGGTCTATGCGCTGATCAGCATGATCTGGTCGCACACTTATCTGGGCGGCGTCGAGTCCGTGCGCTGGTTTGTCTTCAGTGTGCTGCTCTGGCTGGCCCTGAACACCGTCAGCCGCGAAAAGCTGCCCATGCTGGCCATGGGTATCCACTGCGGTGCCGTGATCACGGCGCTGTGGGGCGCGCTGCAGTTCTGGTTCAACCTCAAGTATTTTCCGCAGGGCCCGAACCCGGCGTCGACCTTCGTCAACCGGAACTTCCTGGCCGAGTTCATGGCCTGCACGCTGCCGTTTTCCTTCTACCTGATCTGGCGTGCCAGGCGTTCGGCCGAAGTCGCCTTGCTGGCAGCAACGCTGGCCTTCAACCTGGTAGTGATCATGATGACCGGCACGCGCTCTGCGCTGGCCGCCTCGGTCATGGCCATTCTCGTGTTGGTGCCGGTGGCCTGGTTCTACCGCGAACAACTGTCCTTTCCGCGCTGGAGCAGCGCGACGCGCATCCTGGCCATCGGCGTCTTCCTGTCGACCTTTGTCGGCCTGGGCCTGGTCAAGTCGAACAATCTCAACGTCGCGGGTCAGGCCGGTGTCGACAAAAACGCCTTCCAGGTGATGCTGTGGCGATCCGGCAGCATGACCTCCGGCTACGAATACCAGCAGGGGTCCTTCTCCATACGTCTGGTCATGTGGAAGGCCACCGTGCGCATGATCCAGAAACGCCCCTTCAGCGGCGTCGGTGCAGGCGCCTGGGAGGCAGACATCCCGCTGTACCAGACCGAAGGCTCGCAACTCGAGACCGACTACTACGTCCACAACGAATTCCTGCAACTGCTTGCCGAGTACGGTTTGGTCGGTTGGGTCATGCTGCTTTGGCTGCTGGGTTACCTGTCGCTGTCTGCCTGGCGCACCGTGCGGGACCGATCTCCCGAAGGCAAGGCCGAGGCGCCGTTGCGCGCCATGGTGCTGACCAGCCTGTTGGCTTTCCTCATTGTCAGCAACGCCGGCTTTCCCTGGCGCCTGGCGGCCACGGGGGCCATCTTTGCCCTGGGGCTCGGCATTCTCGCCGCGTCGGACGCACGGCTGCGCATTGCCGGCTGGGGCTCGACCACGCGCCTGGCATGGCAGCCCGCGTACTCTCAGGGGCTGGCGGTGGCGTCCATGATGTCACTGGCCCTGGCGGCCTTCATCAGCCAGCAGGCCGCCGAGTGTGAATCCAAGATCGTCAAGGCGGTCAAGATGGCCATGACCATCTCTGCATCCAACGACTTCAACAACCCCAAATGGGACAAGACCAAGGCCGAACTGCTCAAGCTCATCAAGGAAGGCACGGACATCAATCCGCACTACCGCAAGATCACGCCCATGGTCGGCGACGAGCTGGCCCGCTGGGGCGACTGGCGCAACGCCACCTGGATCTGGGAGACGGTAGTCTCGTCGCGCCCCTACGTGGTGGCCATCATGACCAACGTGGCGCGCGGCTATGCGTCCATGGGCAATCCGGAAAAGGCGCTCGAAATGCTGAGTCGCGCCAAAAAGATCCAGCCCAAGGCCACCTCGGTGCTGTCGCTTGAAGTGGTGCTGCTCAGCCGCACTGGCAAAGAGCCCCAGGCGCTGAAGCTGGCGCGCGACTCCGTCAACGCCGACCTTTATGACTTCGACCTGATCAACGCAGCTTTTGTGCTGGCCTGGCGCGGCGGGGACTTTCCCTTGGCAATCAAGGCGATGGAGACCCGCATGCGGGGCTGGCCCAACACGCGGGCCGCCGGACTGATCCAGCTGGGCAATATGTACCAGACCGGCATGAACGACAACGCCCGGGCCGTGGGCGCGTTCCGCGAGGCGGTCATGGCCACGCCTCCCAATGAGCGTCAGGCCTTCCTGAGTCAGGTGCCTGCGCAGTTCCGCTCACAGATGGGCGTGGCGCTGACGGCGCCTGCCACGACCACTCAGACGTCGGCCAGCAGCAAATAGGGCAGGGCGCACAACTGCAGGGTGGGGCCGTCGGGCGTGCCCACACTCAGGCGTCCGCCCTGGGCGGCGCTGATCTGCATCGACACCACTGCATCGAAGCCGCCCGTGGGCGCCGGCGCGGCCTGGGCCACGGTGCCGCAAGGCTGTGTGCTGTCTGACGCATGGAAGACTTCCTGGCCAGCCTGCAACGGCGCATCGGCATGCGCCACAAAAGCCCGGCGCTTCAGGATGCCGCGAAACTGGCTGCGGGCCACCACCTCTTGCCCGGGATAGCAGCCCTTCTTGAAATTGACGCCGCCGATCGACTCGTAGTTGAGCATCTGCGGCACATAAGCCTCGACGATGGGTGCCGTGAGCGTGGCCACGCCGCTGCGCACCTCGGTCCATTGCCACAACGCCGCCGGCAGCTCCGTGCCCACCGGCAGCGCAACCCCTTGGGGCGCGAGCCACAGGCACCGGGGGATGCCGTCCGCAGGATAGAGGTGTACAACGCTGGCGCCGTCCGCCTGTGTCAGCTGCCAGGGTTCGGCCTCGCCGAAGGCGCGGGCGGCGTCGCCGAGCAGGCCACGCAGCTGGTATTCGGCGCTGGCATCCCGGAGCACTGCCTTGGCACGCAGCACGAACATGGACAGGCGCTTGCGCGTGGCCTCGAGAATGTCCGCACTGCACACCAGCAGGACATCCTGCGCACCGTCGCGCCAGCCAATGAAACTCGCCTGCATGCGCCCCTTGGGCGAGCAATAGGCCGCCAAACGGGCCTGGCCGGGGCCGAGCAGGGCGAAATCCTGCGTCAATTGCCCCTGCAGGAACTTGACGGCATCAGCGCCCTCGACGCGGATCACGCCCAGGTGGGGCAGGGGGCAGACGCCATTCAGTGAAATGCTCATGGGTGAATTATCATCCCCGATCTCTTTCATGGAAGCTCGTAGGGCTGTGCGCCGACTTCTGCTCAAACTCCTGGTGCTGGCTGCGTTGGTGGCGGCGCTGCCCATTGGCGGCGCGTGGTGGTGGCTCAACCGGCCCCTGAGCCTTCCCGCGCCCACGGTAGACCTGTCCGTCGAGCCCGGGACCCTGCCGCGCGGCGTGGCCCAGGCCGTTGCCGACGCCGGCGTGCGCGTCGACCCGCGCCTGCTGTACGCCTGGTTCCGGCTGTCCGGGCAGGGACGCGACATCAAGGCCGGCAGCTATGAACTTGACGGCAGCATCACGCCACGATCCCTGCTGCGCAAGCTCGCGCGCGGCGAGGAGTCCCTGCGCGCCGTCATCCTGGTCGAAGGCTGGAGCTTCCGGCAATTGCGCGAAGCCCTGGCCCGCGCCGATCAGATCCGGCCCGAGACCCGTGGCTGGGACGCCGAAGCCATCATGGCCGCCCTGGGCCGCCCCGGTGTGCATCCAGAGGGACGCTTTTTTCCCGACACCTACACCTACGCCAAGGGAAGCAGCGATCTGGCTGTATTGCGCCGGGCGCTGCGGGCCATGGACATGCGCCTGGAAGCCGCCTGGGCCCAGCGCCAGCCGGGCCTGCCCCTCAAGAGTCCACAGGAGGCGCTGATCCTGGCCAGCATCGTCGAGAAAGAGACCGGCAAGCCGGCAGACCGCGCGCAAATCGCGGGCGTGTTCATCAACCGGCTGCGCCTGGGCATGTTGCTGCAGACTGATCCCACCGTCATATACGGCATGGGCGAGGCCTTTGACGGCAACCTGCGCCGCAAAGACCTGCGCGCCGATACGCCCTGGAACACCTACACCCGCGTCGGCCTGCCGCCCACGCCGATCGCCATGCCCGGGCGGGCCGCGCTGATGGCCGCGGTGCAGCCAGCCTCCACCCCGGCGTTGTACTTCGTGGCGCGTGGTGATGGCTCCAGCCATTTCAGTGCCAATCTCGAAGAGCACAATCGGGCGGTGAACAAATTCCAGCGCGGTCAATGAACCCATTTCCTCCATGAGCGGACTCTTCATCAGCTTCGAAGGCATTGACGGCGCGGGCAAGTCCAGCCACATCGAAGGCTTGGCCCAGGCTTTTCGGGACCAGGGACGCCGCGTGACGCTCACCCGCGAGCCGGGCGGCACAGCGCTGGCCGAAAAGCTGCGCGCCCTGGTGCTCAACGATGCGATGGACCCGCTGACCGAAGCCCTGCTCATGTTCGCCGCCCGGCGCGACCACTTGCTGCAGGTGATCGAACCGGCCCTGGCCCGTGGCGACGTCGTGCTGTGCGACCGCTTCACCGACGCGACCTTCGCCTACCAGGGGGCGGGGCGCGGCTTCGATCTGGACGTGCTGTCCCAGCTGGAGCAGTGGGTGCAGCGCAGTGATGCGCTGCCACCAGGCGAACTGCGTCAGCCCCAGCTCACGATCTGGTTCGATCTGCCGCCCGAAATCGCTGCGCAGCGGCTTGCAGGTGCACGTGCGCCGGACAAGTTCGAAGAGCAGCCTGTCGAATTCTTCCGCCGTGTCGCCGACGGCTACGCCAGTCGCGCGGCCCAGTCGCCGCAGCGCTTTGCACGCATCGACGCGGCCCGGGAGCGCCATCTCGTGTGGCAGCAGATTACCAGCGTGCTGGTGCGCCGTGGCTGGCTGGCCATCATGGTCGCGACGCCTCCTGGGAGTCCGGCATGAGCACGGACGCCGCCTCAGCAGGCCCCCAGGACGCGGCGCCATCGCCCCTGGCACCCTGGCTGTCCAGCCAGAGAGACGCCCTGCTGGCGCAGCGCGGCCATGCCTGGCTTTTGCAAGGCCCCTCGGGTCTGGGGCAATACCGGCTGGCCCTGGAACTGGCGCGCGCCTGGCTGTGCGAAAACCCGTCGGGGCAGGGCGCCTGCGGCCATTGCCCCAGTTGCCATGCCATCGACGTGCGCACCCATGCCGACTTTTTTGTGCTCATGCCCGAGACCGTCATGATCGAACTCGGCTGGCCCCTGTCCGAAAAGGCCCAGGACGAGATCGATGCCAAGTCGCGCAAGCCCAGCAAGGAAATCCGCATCGACGCCATGCGTGATGCAGTCGAGTTCTGCCAGCGCACGGCCTCGCGCGGGCGCGGCAAGGCGGTGCTGGTCTATCCCGCCGAGCGCATGAACCAGTTCACCGCCAACGCCCTGCTCAAGACTCTGGAGGAGCCGCCCGGAGATCTGCGTTTCGTACTGGCCAGCGAAGCGGCCCACCACCTCCTGCCCACCATCCGCAGTCGCTGCCTGATCCACTCCATGCACTGGCCCCAGCCCGAGCAGGCCATGGCCTGGCTGCAGGAGGAGGGCGCGGGGCAGAGCCGGGCGCAGGGAAAATCCGGCGAGCGCGGCGGAGCCCTGCCTGCAAGCACAGCCGCCGCTTTGCTGCGCGCCGCCGGCGGTCGCCCCGAGGAAGCCCTGGCTTTTGCCCGGGCCGGACACAACCCGCAGGTCTGGGCGGCCTTGCCCAAGGCCATGGCCCGCGGCGATACCTCTGCGCTGTCGGACTGGACGCCGGCCCAGGCGGTCGACGCGCTGCAAAAAATCTGCCACGACCTGATGGCCCTTGGCGCCGGCGCGGCCCCGCGTTTCTTTGCGCCATCCGACCTGCCGCCACCGGCCGCGCTGGCGGCGCTGGGCCAGTGGTCCAAGGACCTGGCCCGCAGCGTGCGCACCGTCGAGCACCCCTTCAATGCCGGATTGATGCTGGAGGCCCTTGTAAGCCAGGCCCGTCACGCCCTAAACTCCAGAACCTGAGCCCACCCGCATGAGCACCGCCCCCGCCCCCCCCACCAACCGCCCGAGCGTCATCCAGCTCGCCATCAAGGAAAAAGCCGCGCTGTACGCGGCTTACATTCCTTTGTTCACTGAAGGCGGCATCTTCATCCCCACTGTGCGCGACTACAAGCTCGGCGACGACGTCTACGTGCTGCTGTCCCTGCCGGACGATCCCCAGCGGTACCCGGTGGCCGGTAAAGTGGCCTGGGTCACCCCGGCCCGTGGTGCGGGCAACCGGACCCAGGGCGTGGGCATCCGCTTTCCCGCAGACGACAAATCCAAAATCCTCAAAATGAAAATCGAGGAAATCCTGGGTGCCCACCTGGCCTCGGACCGTCCGACCCAGACCATCTGAGCGCGCCCGAGGGGCTTGGCCGCCAAGCGACAATACAGGCTATGTTTGTCGACTCCCACTGCCATCTCAGCTTTCCCGAACTCCACAACCAGCTCCCGCAAATCCGGCAGGCCATGGCCGAGGCCCGCGTTGACCGGGCGCTGTGCATCTGCACCACCCTCGAAGAATTCGAGAACGTCCACGCCCTGGCCACCGGCTACGACAACTTCTGGTCCACCGTGGGCGTTCACCCGGACAACGAAGGCGTGGCCGAGCCCAGCATCGAAGACCTGGCGAGCCGCGCGGCGCTGCCTCGCGTGGTGGCGATAGGCGAGACCGGCCTGGACTACTACCAGATGGAAGAGCGCAAGGGCGGCCGCGGCCTGGCCGACATGGAGTGGCAGCGCGAGCGCTTTCGCACCCACATCCGCGCCGCCCGGCAAGTCGGAAAGCCCATGGTGATCCACACCCGGGCAGCGTCCGATCACACGCTGGCCATCCTCAGGGAGGAGGGCGAAGACGGTACAGCGGGGGCCGCGGGTGGCGTATTCCACTGCTTCACCGAGACCGCCCAGGTCGCGCGCGCAGCGCTTGATCTGGGTTACGACATCTCCTTCTCGGGCATCCTCACCTTCAAGAGCGCGCAGGACCTGCGCGACGTGGCCGCCTTCGTGCCGCTGGAGCGCCTGCTGATCGAGACCGACAGCCCCTACCTGGCGCCGGTTCCTTACCGCGGCAAGACCAATAACCCGTCCTACGTTCCCTACGTGGCCCAGCAACTGGCGCAGATCAAGAAACTGCCAGTGGAAGAGATTGCCGAGGCCACCAGCCGCAATTTCGAGCGCCTGTTCAAGGATGTCACGAAGTGAGAAATTACTTTAAAATACTGCTATATCTAATTGTTTTAATTGGATATAGCTCTTCCAATGCAGGTTCGTACGATGATTTTTTCATTGCCATCAAGCGCGATGATGCCGCCATCGTTCTGACCCTGCTGCAACGCGGCTTCGATGGCAACACCCGCGACCCCAAGGGCGTGCCAGGGCTCCATCTGGCCATGCTGGAACCATCGCCCAAGGTGGTCCGAACCCTGATCGCCTGGCCCCAGGTGCAGGTTGACGCGCGCAATGCCCACGACGAGACGCCCCTGATGCTGGCTTCACTCAAAGGCTATACGGAGACTGTGCGTCTGCTCGTCGAGCGCGATGCCGACATCAACAAGCCCGGATGGACGCCGCTGCATTACGCCGCCACCAACAGCCACCTGGACATCATGCGCCTGCTGATCGAGCGTCATGCCTACATCGATGCCGAGGCCCCGAACGGCAACACGCCGCTGATGATGGCGGCGGTCTATGGCAATGCCTCGGCGGTCAAGCTGCTGCTCGAGGCCGGCGCCGATCCCTTGCTGAAAAACAAGGCCGGACTGACGGCCATTGAATTGGCTCAGCGCATGAGCCGCAACGAAGCCGTCGAGCTGATTGCGGCCTTTGCCCGCGCAAAGGCGCCGCGCGGCAGCTGGTAGCAGCTGCGAAACGCCGAGCCAGGGCAACGAGCTTGGCAGGGTTGTAAGCTGGCTTGACAGCGTTAGGTGTCTTTCTTGGCAGCGTTGCGGGCTTGCTTGGCAAGGTTGGATATGAGGAGCATCAAATCGATCGGCTCCGCAGGCGGCTGCTTTTTCTCGGTTTCCTTGAACTCCTCGGTGCCCTTGGTCGTCGTCTTCGGTAATTGATCAACCGGGAGCTGTGCCGCCTGTGTATTCTCGGGATACTTGTTGGGTGAATTCGGATCAAGCCCATGCGCTACGGCCAAATTCACCAGCGCATTTTTGTCAGCCATCGTTTTGAAATTCATAGTTTTTATGCAACTCAAAAGATCGCTTTTGATGCCGTATATTCTGTCCGAGTATTGTTCCCTCGTTTCACAGCGCGTTGTCCCCCACGGATCCTGGCCCACAAGCGCATCCACGCCGGAGAGTCGTTCTTTAAAACGTCTCTCCATCGCCACTCCGTCTGGAGTCCGCTTGCCGGAGGCACCCGACAAGTCCGGCTTGTGTGGAACCTCAGGAGGTTGAGTGAATGCAAATGGGAATTTCTTTAGCAGCTCCGAAAACTGGGGCTCCGTCAAGTCTTCATTTGAAGTGTTGAACAGAAAGTTCACCGGGTCGCCCAGGTGGGTCAGGTACAACTTGAGGTTGGCGCCGTCAAGAACCCCTCGGGTTTTCAGGCACGTCATTTGGTAGTCTGTGACTCCGACCATTTCAAGAGCTTTGCGTGTTTCATCGGGTGTCCACGTCACCATGGGCCGTTTCGAGAAGTCTGAACCAGCTGCGCCAGCCGCCTGGTTGAGAACTGACACCGTGTGTGCAATGGATTCGGTCGATTGCTGAGTGGCTCTGTGGACCATGCATTTCCTCTGTTGGGTTGGTTGGGGTTGCTTGCTGCCGCTGCTGAGTGGTTGCGGGCAACCGTGGAGTTCCATGCTGCCCTGGGAACATATGATATATACGATGTATATTATGTTAAATGAATTACGGGCAGGCGGATCGAACTGACTCCTGGCGTGCGGCTCACGCCAGATCGCCGCCGCCTCGGTGTCGGCGCAGCACTTGCTCGGCCGCTGCCGAAGAAGGCAACGGCACCGGCACGCAGGATCGATGTCAAATAGGCTTGCTGGCTCCCACCTCAAGGCGGCGCAGGCCATCGACCAGTTCCCGAGATATTGCGGACTGCGCACCGTATTCCGTCATGTTCATTTGTTCCTGGAGGAACGCCCCCATGTTATCCAGCCCGAGAGTTGCGCTCGCCTGGGCCGCATTTCCGGGGAATCGGGTGGCGGCCCAGCCCTCCAGGGCTTCTAGCTGGAGTTTTTCTGCCTCAAGCTCAAGTGCCTTGAGTTTGTCCCGCAGTGGTGAACTGGATGGATGGAACGACGAGAGCGCCTTACCCTTCATCTCGCGCCGAACCTGGCGCAGCGGAATCACGACGTGGTCGCGCCACGCTTGGACATGCCGCCTCGCTTGCGCGAAGTCCTCCGGCGTCATTCGCACGCCAAGTTCAAAGCCGGTCCACGCTGCAAACATCAATCCGACCACATCCGCGTCGCAGCGGTCCTGAAGACCCAGACATGCCGGCGCCACGCCCGGCTGGTCATAGAACGCAACTGCAAAATCCCAGAGCGTCATCGGCCCGCCAGATCCGTCGAATATCGCCCGGACAGGAGGCTACCCGCGTTCGGCACGACAGGTCGAAGTCCGAGCACGCCCAGCATGCGGTGCACGGTGCAGGTGGCGGCGGACACCACGGGCAGACCGAGACGATCTTCCACTGGCTGCACGGACGGGAAGGAAGGCATCTGGACACAGGCGGATAGAACGACTGCATCGACGTTTGCCACGGTCAAGCGCGAGGACAGTTCGATCGGCGCGCTGGGGTTGCAGCGCCCTACTTCCAGGTTGTCGGAAATTTCCAGGGAAAGCGCGTCCACCACTTCAAAGCCCTCGTTTTCCAGATAGCTCACGACGACGGCGGTCAGCGGCTTCATGTAAGGCGTCAACAAGGATATCTTTTTTGCCTTCAATACCTTGAGGCCTTCGACCAGCGCGCCAGCGCTGGTCACCACGGGGGCTGGGCCGCCGTTCTCGCGGGCTCGCTGCTCGAGTCGGTTCTGAGACAGGCGGTGGTAGCCGTGGCCCATGCTCATGGTTGCAACCAGGCAGGCGTAGCCAAGCACGTCAACCCTTGCATCAGACAGTTCGAGGGCGCAACGGTCGGAATCGGCATCCATCGCCACGAGTTCTTCCTTGGTGACCTTTTTCATGCGCATGCGGGCGGAGTGGAAGGTGAAACGCTCGGGCTCGATGTTTTCGCGTAAGCGAAACATCTGAGGGATCTCCGTTTCCATCGTCGTGTTCGAGCTGGGCACGATCTGCCCTACACGGAAGTGAGTTTGCGTCATTGAAAGGACCATGTAATTTGTCTGACCGATAGGATACACTTTTGTGTCCTATTTGAAAATTGGCGATCGTACCGGCCCGGGCTGGCCGGCGGGATGGATTCTGGTCGCCTCGTCATGG
>JAURZS010000006.1 GCA_030653255.1 Burkholderiaceae bacterium
CCTCGCACCGGGTGGTCACGCCGGCCAGCCGCCTGGCCATGCCCGAGATCGGCATCGGCCTGTACCCTGATGTGGGGGGAAGTTGGTTCTTGAACCGCATGCCCGGGCGCATCGGTCTTTTCCTCGCGCTGACCGGCGCGCAGCTCAACGCCGGCGATGCGCTGTTCGGCGGCCTGGCTGATGTCTGCATCGAACCGCAACGCCGGCTCGAGCTGTTCGACGACCTGACGCAGCTGCACTGGAGCGCGGACGCGCAGCGCGACAGCGCCGCCGTGTCGCGGCTGCTCGCCCGTCTGGCGCAGAACTGCGCACTGCCGCCGTCGCGCCTGCGCCAGCACTACGACGCCATCGACCAGCTGATGTCCGAGCCCACACTGCCAGAGATCGCAGCCCGCCTGCGTGCACTCAACACGGACGACAGCTGGCTGGCCGGCGCTGCGGCAAATTTCGCCAAGGGCTCGCCGACCTCTGCAATGCTGGCCCATGCCCTGTGGCGGCGCGTTGCGCGCCTGTCCCTGGCCGATGTCTTCCGGCTGGAATACCAGATCTCGCTCGGCTGCTGCGCCCATGGCGAATTCACCGAAGGCATACGCGCGCTGCTGATCGACAAGGACCGCCAGCCGCGCTGGAACCCCGCCACCCTGGAAGGCGTCACGCCGGACCTGCTCAACGACCATTTCATGCCGCGCCATGCGGGCGCGCATCCACTGGCGGACCTGCGCTGAGCCCGACCGCATTGCGCACCTGCATCTTCATCGAACCAACACCCATCCAGACAACAGGAGACACCCATGAAAATCGCATTCCTCGGACTCGGCAACATGGGCGGGCCCATGGCCCTGAATCTGCATCGCGCAGGCCACGACCTGACCGGCTACGACCTCTCACCCGTTGCCTGCAAGCGGCTCGCCGCCGAAGGCCTGCGCATCGCGGCCTCCACCCTTGAGGCCGTGGCGGGCGCCGAGGTGGTCATCAGCATGCTGCCGGCCAGCCAGCACGTCGAGGATCTGTACCTCGGCAATGGGGGCCCCGGCCTGCTGGAGAGCCTGAGCGCAGGCACGCTGGTGATAGACAGCAGCACCATCGCCTCGGCCACCAGCATCAAGGTGGCCAAGGCTGCCGCCCCGCGCAAGATCGCCATCATCGACGCGCCCGTGTCCGGTGGCACCGGCGGCGCGGTGGCGGGCACCCTGACCTTCATGGTCGGTGGCGCGCAGGCCGACTTCGAGCGCGCGCGGCCGCTGCTTGAAAAAATGGGCGCCAACATCTTCCACGCCGGCCCTGCAGGCGCCGGCCAGGCCGCCAACATCTGCAACAACATGCTGCTGGGCGTGCTGATGATCGGCACCTCCGAGGCGCTGGCCCTGGGTGTGGCCAATGGCCTGGACCCCAAGGTGCTGTCGGAGATCATGCGCCGCAGCTCGGGTGGCAACTGGGCTCTTGAAAAGTACAACCCGCTGCCCGGTGTGATGGACAAAGTCCCGTCCTCCAACGGCTATGCCGGCGGCTTCGGCACCGACCTCATGCTCAAGGACCTGGGCCTGGCGCAGGAAAACGCCATCGCCACGCGCACGCCCACGCTGCTGGGCGGTCTGGCGCGCAACGTCTTTGCCGCGCACAGCCTGGCGGGCAACGGCGCGCTCGATTTCTCCAGCGTGATCCAGCCGCTGCTGCGCGCGAAGAAATAGGCGCCGCGCAACTGCGGCGGCCTCAGCCCGGCCTGCGCGCCGTCACCTCGATCTCGATCTTCATCCGGGGGTCGACCAACCCCGCCGAAATCATGGTCGCAGCCGGACGCGCCTCGCCCAGGTACTTGCGCATGACCGGCCAGCAGGGCTCGAAGTCCGCCACCTGCGGCAGGATGTAGCGCACGCGCACCACGTCCGCCAGGCCCATGCCCGCCTGCTGCAGCGCCGCCCCGATATTGCGGAAACACTGCTCGGCCTGCTCCACCACACTGTCGGAGATGGCCATGGTCTGGTAGTCGAACCCGGTGGTGCCCGATACAAAAGCCCACTCGCCGTCGACGACGGCGCGCGAGTAGCCCATCTGCGCCTCGAAGGGTGAGCCCGAACTGATCAGTTGGCGTGCCATGGGAAAAACCTCCATTGAAGACCACCAATGTAGCGGCATTGGCCCTCCCGGTTCGGGCCGCTCACGCATCCGGGATAATCACCCCATGAATCCCTTGCTGGCCAAACTGCAGCCCTACCCCTTCGAGCGCCTGCGCCAACTCTTCGCTGACGTCAAGCCGCCAGCCGCACTGCGCCCCATCAGTCTGGGTATTGGCGAGCCCCGGCATCCGACGCCCGAATTCATCAAGACCGCGCTCGCGCAGTCTCTCGGCGGGCTGGCGTCCTATCCGTCAACCGCCGGCGACCCCGCCCTGCGCGAGGCCTGCGCAGGCTGGATGCAGCGCCGCTACGGACTGCGTGTGGACCCGGCCAGCCAGATACTCCCCGTCAACGGCTCGCGCGAGGCGCTGTTTGCGCTGGCGCAGACCGTGCTCGACCCGACCCGCCCGGGCGCGCTGGTGGCCTGTCCGAACCCCTTCTATCAGATCTACGAAGGCGCAGCGCTGCTCGCCGGCGTGCAGCCCTACTACGTGGCCAGCGACCCCGCGCGCAATTTCGCCATGGACTGGGACAGCGTGCCCGACACGGTCTGGCAGCACGTGCAGTTGCTGTTCGTCTGCTCGCCGGGCAACCCCACCGGTGCGGTGATGCCCCTGTCCGAGTGGGAAAAGCTGTTCGCCCTGAGCGAGCGCCACGGCTTCGTCATTGCATCGGACGAGTGCTACAGCGAAATCTACTTCCGCGACGAGCCCCCGCTGGGCGCTCTGGAGGCTGCGGCCAAGCTGGGCCGCCCCGATTTCCGCAATTTGGTGATCTTCACCAGCCTGTCCAAGCGCAGCAACGTGCCCGGCATGCGCAGCGGCTTCGTCGCGGGCGACGCCGCCATCCTCAAGCAGTTCCTGCTCTACCGCACCTACCACGGCAGTGCCATGAGCCCGGTGGTGCAATCCGCCAGCATCGCGGCCTGGGGCGACGAGGCCCACGTGATCGAAAACCGGGCCCTGTACCGCGACAAATTCGCCCAGGTCACGCCCCTGCTGGCCGGCGTGCTCGATGTCGCCCTGCCCGACGCCGGCTTTAACCTGTGGGCGCGGATTCCCGACGTCCTGGGCTTGAGCGACACCGAATTCGCGCGCGCGCTGCTGGCTCAATACAATGTCACCGTATTGCCCGGCAGCTACCTGGCGCGCGAGTCCGGGGGCAACAATCCTGGCGCGCAGCGCATCCGCATGGCACTGGTGGCCCAGACCGCCGAGTGCCTCGAGGCCGCGCAACGCATCGTTCAGTTCGTCCAATCCAAGCTCAAGTAACCATTCCATGACCCAACAGCTCCAGAACATCATCGACACCGCGTGGGACCACCGCGCCGAGCTCTCCGCCCAGTCCGCGCCCAAGGAAGTCAGCGATGCGGTGGAGCATGTCATCGCCGAACTCAACGGCGGGCGGCTGCGCGTGGCGACGCGCCAGGCCGTCGGGCAATGGACGGTCCACCAGTGGATCAAGAAAGCCGTGCTGCTGAGCTTTCGGCTGAAGGACAACGAAATCATGCGCGCCGGCGAGCTCGGCTTCTACGACAAGGTTGAGACCAAGTTCTCCCACCTCGACGCCGCGCAGATGAAAGAAAGCGGCGTGCGCGTGGTGCCACCGGCGGTCGCCCGGCGCGGCAGCTACATTGCCAAGGGCGCGATCCTGATGCCCTCCTACGTCAACATCGGCGCCTATGTGGACGAAGGCACCATGGTCGACACCTGGGCCACCGTGGGCTCGTGCGCGCAGGTCGGCAAGAACGTCCACCTGTCCGGCGGCGTGGGCCTGGGCGGCGTGCTCGAGCCGCTGCAGGCCAACCCGACCATCATTGAAGACAACTGCTTCATCGGCGCACGCTCCGAAGTCGTCGAGGGCGTCATCGTCGAGGAAAACTCCGTGTTGTCCATGGGCGTGTACATCGGCCAGAGCACCAAGATCTACGACCGCGCCACCGGCACCGTGAGCTACGGCCGGGTGCCTTCGGGCTCGGTAGTCGTCTCCGGCAGCCTGCCCAGTGCCGACGGCAAATACAGCCTGTACTGCGCGGTCATCGTCAAGCGGGTGGACGCGCAGACGCGCGCCAAGACCAGCCTGAACGACCTGCTGCGCGACTGACACTTGCGTCACAGCGGCATCTGCACACATGAACCACAGGGAGTGAACCATGGCAACGACCGGCGCCTCGGGCACGATGGAGCGCATCCTGCGCTTGATGGGCGAAAAAAAGGCGTCCGATGTGTACCTGTCGGCGCACGCTCCGGCCCTGATCAAGATCAACGGACAGTGCATTCCGATCAACAACCAGTTGCTGCCCCCTGAGGCCACGCGCAATCTGCTGGCCGAAATCCTGCCCCCCGCTCGCATCGAAGAACTTGAAGAGACCGGCGAACTGAACATGGCCCTGCCGATGGATGGCGTGGGCAACTTTCGCATCAGCGCCATGCGCCAGCGCGGCACCTACGCGGCCGTGATCCGCTTCATCACCAACGAGATCCCGCCACTGGAAAGCCTGGGCGTGCCCGCCATCCTGGGCGATCTCATCATGGAAAAACGCGGCCTGCTGCTGATGGTGGGATCGACGGGCGCCGGCAAGAGCACCACCCTCGCCTCCATGATGGACCTGCGCAACGAGCGCACCACGGGCCACATCCTCACCATCGAAGACCCGGTCGAGTTCCTCTTCAAGAACAAGAAATCGGTGGTCAACCAGCGCGAGGTCGGCAGCGACACGCAGTCGCTGCAGGTGGCGCTCAAGAACGCCCTGCGCCAGGCGCCCGACGTCATCCTCATCGGTGAAATCCGGGACCGCGAGACCATGTCCGCGGCCATCGCCTACGCCCAGTCCGGCCATCTGTGCCTGGCCACCATGCATGCCAACAACAGCTACCAGGCCCTCAACCGCATCCTGAGCTTCTATCCGGTCGAAGTGCGCGGCACCATGCTGGGCGACCTGGCTGCAGCCCTCAAGGCCATCGTCTCGCAGCGCCTGCTGCGCACGGTCGAGGGTACGCGCGCGGCGGCAGTCGAAGTCATGCTCAACACCAAGCTGGTGTCCGAACTCATTGAAAAAGGCGATTTCGCCGGCGTCAAGGAGGCCATGGAAAAATCCATGGCCGAAGGCTCGCAGACTTTCGAGGGCGACATCGCGCGCCTCATCGTCAGCGGCGTCGTCGAGCGCAAGGAAGGCCTGCTGCACTCGGACTCGCCCACCAACCTGATGTGGCGGCTGCAAAACGACTTCCACCAGGCGAACAAGGCGCCCGAAGTCGAGGAAGACGTGGACGACGAACCGTCCTTCACCGAAATCACCCTGGACGTCAAACACTGATGACACAGGTCCTGCATCTCGCCGAACAACTGATTGCCTGCCCGTCCGTCACGCCGCAGGACGGCGGCTGCCAGCAGATCATCGCTGCGCGCTTGCGCGCACTCGGCTTCCAGTGCGAGACCCTGGAGAGCGGCCCCGACAATTTTCGCGTGACCAATCTCTGGGCCCGTCGGGCCGGCCGGCTCACGGGCAGTGCGGCGCGCACCCTGGTGTTTGCCGGCCACACCGACGTCGTGCCCACCGGGCCACTGGAGCAGTGGACCAGCGATCCCTTCACGCCCACCCATCGCGGCGGCATGCTGTTTGGGCGCGGCGCCAGCGACATGAAGACCTCCCTGGCGGCCTTTGTGGTCGCGGCCGAGGAATTCCTCGCGGCCCATGCGGACCCCGCCCTGTCGATCGCCTTCCTTCTCACCAGCGACGAAGAAGGACCCTCTGTCGACGGCACCGTGGTGGTCTGCGACGCGCTGCAGCGCCGGGGCGAAACACCCGACTACTGCATCGTGGGCGAGCCCACCTCGGTCAACCGCCTGGGCGACATGATCAAGAACGGGCGGCGCGGCACCATGAGCGGCAAGCTCACCGTGCGCGGCATCCAGGGCCACATCGCCTATCCGCAACTCGCGCGCAACCCCATCCACCAGGCGGCGCCGGCGCTGGCCGAACTCGTGGCCATGCAATGGGACAGCGGCAATGACTTCTTTCAGCCCACCAGCTGGCAGGTCAGCAACATCCACGCGGGCACCGGTGCCGGCAACGTCATCCCCGGCCAGGTCGTGATCGACTTCAACTTCCGCTTCTGCACCGAATCCACGCCCGAGAGCCTTCAGCAGCGCCTGCGCGCAGTGCTTGACGCGCACGGCCTGGACTACGAGCTGGGCTGGACCATCAGCGGCCTGCCCTTTCTCACACGCCCGGGCGAACTCGTCGCCGCCTTGCAGTCGGCCATCCAGACCGAGACCGGCATCACCACGGAACTGTCCACCACCGGCGGCACCAGCGATGCGCGCTTCATTGCCAAAATCTGTCCGCAGGTGGTCGAATTCGGCCCGATCAACGCCACCATTCACAAGATCGACGAGCATCTGGCCGTGGCCGACCTGGAGCCCCTGAAGAACATCTACCGCCGGGTGCTCGAATCCCTCGACCAGGCGCTGCAGACGCAGCACGCGCGATGAAGCTGCGCGATCTGGTCGAGGCGGGTGCGCTGCAGCTCGCCGAAGCGGGTGTGGCCTTCGGCCACGGCACCCACAACGCCTTTGACGAAGCCGCCTGGCTGGTGCTGTGGAAACTCGGCCTGCCGTTGGACACTGATCTTGATGCGCTCCAGGGCGGCGGGCAGGACATCTCTGCCGCGCAGCAGGCCGAGGTCGACGCGCTGCTGCATGCGCGCATCCACACCCGCCGGCCTGCTGCCTACCTCACCCGCGAGGCCTGGCTGCAAGGTGTGTCCTTCTACGTCGACGAACGCGCCATCGTGCCGCGTTCCCTTATTGCAGAGCCGCTGGCCAGCGGCGACATCGACGCCTGGCTCGACCCCGCCACCCACAACGTGCTCGACCTGTGCACCGG
Source organism: Burkholderiaceae bacterium (assembly GCA_030653255.1). Classification (GTDB taxonomy): domain Bacteria; phylum Pseudomonadota; class Gammaproteobacteria; order Burkholderiales; family Burkholderiaceae_C; genus JAURZS01. Next base: position 7,003 of record JAURZS010000006.1, read on the forward strand.
CAATGGCAGCCTGGCCGTGCTGGCCGCGCTGGCGTGGCCCGATGTACAGGTCGATGCCGCCGACATTTCCACCGATGCGCTGGAGGTGGCCCGCATCAACGTCGAACGCCACGGCCTGCAGGAACGCATCCGACTGATCGCAAGCGACGGCCTGAGTGCCGTGCCCGGGCCTTACGACCTGATACTGTGCAACCCGCCCTACGTCAACGCCCGCGCCATGGCCGAGCTGCCCCCCGAGTACCGCGCCGAGCCGGCGCTGGCACTCGACGGCAACGCAGGCGGCGGCACCGACGGCATGGACTTCATACGCCGCCTGCTGCGCGACGCCGCCGCCCACCTGACGCCTCACGGCGTGCTGGTGCTGGAAATCGGCAACGAGCGCCAGCATTTCGAACAAGCCTTTGCCGAGTTGGAGTCCGTCTGGCTGGACACCAGCGCCGGCGCCGACCAGGTGCTGCTGCTCACGCGCGACGCCCTGGCCGCATCCTTTCCCTCACCATGATCATCCTCAAGAACCTCACCCTGCGCCGCAGCGCCAAAGTCCTGTTGGACGGCGCCAGCATCGTGCTCAATCCGGGCGAGAAAATCGGCCTGGTCGGGCGCAACGGGGCGGGCAAGTCCACGCTGTTCGCACTGTTCAATGGCAGCCTGCACGAAGACGCCGGCGATTTTTCCTTGCCTGCCCAATGGCGTCTGGCCCAGGTGGCGCAGGACATGCCCGAGACCGACCAGAGCGCGACCGACTTCGTGATCGAAGGCGACAGCGCGCTGATGACGGCGCAGGCCGAAGTCACAGCGTCTGAAGACAGCGGCGACGGCGAGCGCATGGCCAACGCCTACATGGCCCTGCACGACGCCGGCGCGCACGATGCGCCGGCCCGCGCGCAGGCGCTGATCCTCGGCCTGGGCTTCAGGACCAGCGAGCTCGACCACCCCGTCAACAGCTTCTCCGGCGGCTGGCGCATGCGCCTGCAACTCGCCCGCGCCCTGATGTGCCCGTCGGACCTGATGCTGCTCGACGAGCCCACCAACCACCTGGACCTCGACGCCCTGGTCTGGCTCGAAGCCTGGCTCAAGCGCTACGAAGGCACGCTCATTGTCATCAGCCATGACCGCGAATTCCTCGACGCCGTAACCCAGGTCACCGTCCACATCGAGAACGCGCGCCTGAGCCGCTACGGCGGCAACTACAGCAAGTTCGAGGACATGCGCGCCGAGCAGATGGAGCAGCAGCAGGCCTCCTATTCCAAACAACAGGAAAAAATCGCCCACCTGCAGAAATTCATCGATCGCTTCAAGGCCAAGGCCAGCAAGGCCAAGCAGGCGCAAAGCCGGGTCAAGGCACTGGACCGCATGCAGCGCATCGCACCGCTGCTGGCCGAGGCCGACTTCAGCTTCGAGTTCCGCGAGCCGGCCAACCTGCCCAACCCCATGCTGTCCATGCAGCATGTGTCCTTCGGCTACCCGCCGCCGGACGACGCGCCCGAGGGCGCGAGCTCCACCGTCATCGTGCGCGACGTCAGCCGCTCGGTGCTGGCCGGCCAGCGCATCGGCATCCTGGGCGCCAACGGACAGGGCAAGTCCACGCTGGTGAAAACCATCGCCCGCACCCTTGCCCCCGTGGGCGGCGAAATCGTCGAGGGCAAGGGGTTGAACATCGGCTACTTCGCCCAGCAGGAACTCGATGTGCTGCGCCCGCTGGACACGCCGCTCGAACACATGATCCGCCTGGTCAAGGAGACCACCGCCAAGGGGCAGATCAGCGGCCAGGGCACGCGCGAACAGGACCTGCGCAGCTTCCTGGGCATGTTCAATTTCGGCGGCGACATGGTCAAGCAGGCCGTGGGCAGCATGAGCGGCGGCGAAAAAGCCCGGCTGGTGCTGTGCATGATCGTCTGGCAGCGCCCCAACCTGTTGCTGCTCGACGAGCCCACCAACCACCTGGACCTGGCCACGCGCGAAGCCCTGGGCATGGCCCTCAACGAGTTTGAAGGCACCGTCATGCTGGTCAGCCACGACCGTGCCCTGCTGCGCGCCGTGTGCGACGAATTCTGGCTGGTTTCCCGCGGCGGCATTGCACCGTTCGAC
>JAURZS010000007.1 GCA_030653255.1 Burkholderiaceae bacterium
AGCCAGGCCTCCGAGGCCTGGGGCCGGTCCGAGCGCGAACGCATCGCCTCCGAACGCTCCCACGTCGAGGCGCGCTTTCGCAGCGAGGAGGCGCTGTGCTACCGCAAGTTCTCAGTGCGCGATTGCCTGGACGAGGCCAAATCCACACGGCGACTGGCCCTGTCCGACCTGCGGCGGCAGGAGGTCTCGCTCAACGACGCCGAGCGCCGGCGCAGGGCTGTGGAGCAGTTCCGGCGCATCGAGGAAAAGAGCAGCCCGCAGCGCCAGCAGCAGGAAGCAGATGCCCGTGCGAAGGCGCTGGCCGAGCAGGCCACCCGGGATCAGCGCGCACGTGACAAGCAGATGCAGCGCGAGGACGCCGCCCCGCGGGCGGCCGAACGCCTGCAACAGGAGGAGCGCCGCCGCCAGACGGCCAACGATAACGCCGCCTCGCGCGCGCGCCGCACCGAGACCGAAGCCGAGTCGCGCGCCCGCTACGAACAGCGCCAGCGCGCGGCCGAGGAGCGCCAGGCCGCACGGGCCAGGCGCCAGGCCGAGCGCGCCAAGACGCCCGCAAGCGCCTTGCCGGTACCGAATTGAATCAAGTCAGGGGGGCGGTGTGCACCGCAGCAGCGGCGCGAGCCGCATTCAGTCCAGTGGTTCGAACTTGACGATGACCAGCGACAGGTTGTCGCCGCCGCCGCGCCCGCGCGAGCGGGCCTTGTCGATCAGGAATTCCGAGGCCTCGCGCGGCGACAGCGAGGACAGAACGGAGCCCAGTTCGCTGTCGGTGAAGTAATGCCACACGCCGTCGCTGCAGGCCATGAGCGCATCGCCGGCGCGAAGCTGTTCGATGTAGTGGATGTCGATCGGCGGGTCGTCTTCCGTGCCCAGGCAGCCCATCAGGATGTTGGACTGGGGGTGGACATTGGCTTCCTGCTCGGACGAGATGGCCGTCAACTTGATGACGATGTGTGCTTCCTGCACCATCTGCTTGAGCATGGACGGCGCGTCGTCGGTTTCGGGGGAGTAACGCTCGAACAGCTGCTTGGCCGTGAGCATGACCTGGTCCGAGGCCTTGCGCCCGCCGCTGCGCCCGCCCATGCCGTCGGCCACCACGCCCAGAATGCAGCCATTGACGCGAGGGTGGCTGATCAGCGCAATTTGATCCTGCTGGTACTCGCGGTCACCCTTGTGGATGCCGGTGGATGCAGTGAGTCGATAACCTTTTGCCATGGCTTGCTGAAAAGGCTTGTGCTGCAAAGGCCAGCGTCAAGCTCGATTAATCTCCCTTAAACACGTATTATCGACACCACTCCGGCGCAACCGCCATCGCATTATTCTCCCCTTGGACTCCAACCTGCATTCGCCCGAGCGGCAATTGATCGAGCTTCGCATGGAGCATGCCGACCTGGACGCCCTGATCGACATCGCTGCCGGCCAGATTCCCCTGGACGAACTGATGATACGTCGCCTCAAGAAAAGGCGGCTGCATCTGCGCGATCGCATCAACCGACTGCATCGGTCCCTGGACCCCGGGGAGCCGGCATGACGGCATTCATCATCGCATCATGCCCCCGATGAATCTGCAACAAAAAGTTCGCGAGATCTTCGCCCCCCACGGTTTGCTGTCTCACGCGGCCGATGAATTCACCCCCCGCGAGGGCCAGACGGAAATGGCCGTGGCGGTGGCGCAGGCTGTGGAGGAGGGCGGCGCGCTGGTGGTCGAGGCTGGCACCGGGGTGGGCAAAACTTTCTCCTATCTGGTGCCGGCACTGCTCAGCGGCGAGCGCGTGCTGCTGTCCACGGCCACCAAGACGCTGCAGGACCAGCTGTTTGGCCGTGATCTGCCGCGCCTGGTGCAGGCCCTTGGCCTGCCGCTGCGCATGGCCCTGCTCAAGGGGCGGGGCAGCTATCTGTGCCTGCACCGCATGGAGCTGGCCCGGCAGGAGGCCACGCTGCCTGAGCGCTCCTCGCTGCGCACATTGGCCAAGATCGAGGAATGGTCCCATGTGACGCGCACCGGCGACCTGGCCGAACTGCCAGCGCTGGACGAACGCTCGCCCCTGATCCCCCTGGTCACGTCCACGCGCGAGAACTGCCTGGGCCAGACCTGCCCGAAATTCCGTGCCTGCCATGTGAACCTCGCACGGCGCGAGGCGCTGGCCGCCGACATCGTGGTGATCAACCACCATCTGTTCTTTGCCGACATGGCGGTGCGGGAGTCCGGCATGGCCGAGCTGCTGCCCACGGTGCGCGTGGCCATCTTCGACGAGGCCCACCAGCTCAATGAAACCGGCGTGCAATTCCTGGGGGTGCAGCTCACCACGGGGCAGCTGCTCGATTTTTCGCGCGACATGCTGGGCGCCGGCCTGCAGCTGGCACGCGGCCTGGCAGACTGGCAGCGTCTGGCCGCAGGCGTGGGGCATGCGGCGCGCGAGCTTCGCCTGGTGGTGGGCAAGGCGCCAGCCGGCGCCAAGTTGCGTTGGACCGAGGCCATTCCGCAAGGCCTATCGGCCTCGGCCTGGACGGAAGCTCTCGATGCGCTGCACGGCGCCTGCGACGATGCCGCTGCAGGCTTGAGCACCGTGAGCGAGATCGCCCCCGACTTCGTCCGGCTGCAAGAGCGCGCCAGTGAGTTTGCCAGTCGTGTCGATCGCTTCCGCGAGCCATGCGATCCTGCCTCTGTGCGCTGGATCGATGTCGGCGCGCAGCTGCGCCTGGTCGAGTCGCCGCTGGACATTGCGCAGGCGGTGCGCACGCGCCTGCTGGGACTGCCCGCCAACGCGGGCGAAGCCGCCCTGCCTGACGCGCAGCCTGCACGCACCTGGATATTCACCTCGGCCACGCTCGGCGCGGACGCCCGGCTGCGCTGGTTCACCGAGCCCTGCGGGCTGACCGAGGCGCGCACCCTGCAGGTCAGCAGCCCCTTCGACTATGCGCGCCAGGCCGCGGTGTATGTGCCGCGCCAGTTCTCCAAGCCCGGCGATCCGCAACACAGCGCCGATGTGGCCATGCTGGCCGGCGACGCGGCTGCGCGGCTCGGCGGGCGCACGCTGGTGCTGACCACCACACTGCGCGCCCTGCGCGCGATCGGCGAGGCCTTGCACAAGCGCTTCGAGGGACACATGGAGGTCGAGGTGCTGGTGCAGGGGCAGTGGCCCAAGCGGCGCCTCATGGAGCGCTTCCGCCAGGGCGCCCAGGACGGCGGCTGCGGCTGCGTGCTGGTGGCCTCGGCCTCGTTTTGGGAGGGGGTGGATGTGCCGGGCGATTCGCTGCAGCTCGTCATCATCGACAAGCTGCCGTTTCCGCCGCCGAACGACCCCCTGGTCGAGGCCCGTTCGCGCCGCCTGGAAGCGGCCGGGCGCAGTCCGTTCAATGAATACTTCGTGCCCGAGGCCGCTGTGGCGCTCAAGCAGGGCGCCGGCCGGCTGATACGGCGCGAGTCCGACCGCGGGGTGCTGGTGGTGTGCGATTCCCGGCTCGCCAGCATGGGCTACGGCCGACGCCTGCTTGCAGCCCTGCCGCCCATGCGCCAGTTGCGCTCAGAGGACGAGTTTGTTGCGGCGATCGACGCGCTCGCGGCAGGTCATGCCGCCAGCGCGCTTACCAGAATTTCCACCACGGATTCGAGTTGGGTCTGATGCTGCCACGCAGCGCGTCGCGCTGCGGGTAGTTCTTTTCCAGCACGCGCCGCGCATCGTCGCGCAACTGCGTCATGCCCAGGGCGTCGTAGGATCGCACCATGACCACCAGTGCTTCTTCCAGGGCGGGCACATCGCGGTAGTCGTTGAGCGCCATCTGGGCCCGGTTGATTGCCGCGACATAGGCACCGCGGGTGTAGTAGTAGCGGGCCACGTGAACCTCGTACTGCGCCAGGGAGTTGACCACGTAGTTCATGCGCAGTCGCGCGTCGGGCGTATAGCGGGAATCCGGAAAGCGGGTCGCCAGTTCCTTGAACGACTCAAAGGACTCCTTGGCAGCGCGCTGGTCGCGCTCGGACAGGTCCTGGCGCGAAATCGCCGAGAACACGCCCAGGTTGTCGTTGAAGTTGACCAGTCCGCGCAGGTACAGCGCATAGTCCATGGCCGGACTCGCTGGATGCAGCTTGATGAAGCGGTCCAGTGTGGCGATGGCCTGTGGTTGTTCGCCAGTCTTGTAGTGGACATAGGCCCGGTCGAGTTGGGCCTGCTGGGCCAGCGTGGTCCCGGCGGCTCGGCCTTCGAGCTTTTCGAGCAGGCCGATGGCCTTGTCCCAGCCGCCCTGGTTGATCTCGTCCTTGGCCTCGGCGTAGATCTTGTTGGGACTCCAGGTCTGGGTGACGTCGTCAGGGGTGTTGGCGCAGCCGTACAGGCCGCATGCCAAGGCTGCCGCGCACAACGCAGGGACCACCGATAATTTGGCTCGAAACATCACTGGCAACCTTCTTGAAGCAAAGCAAATTCATTATATCGGCCGACCTTGCCGACACGTCCATGGCCGACACCGAAGACGGCGTCGATGTTCAGGCCGAGGCCGAGCTGCGCGAATTCGTGCTGGACGCCGCCCAGCACGGACAGCGGCTTGACCGCGCGCTGGTAGTGCAGGTGCCGGAGTTCTCCCGCAACTATCTGCAGCAACTGATCGAGTCGGGAGCGGTGCGGGTCAATGGCGCTGCCGCACGCCGGCCCTCGCAATCCGTCAGGGCCGGGGACCGCGTGGACGTCGAACTGCGCCCGACGCCGCAGAGCCAGGCTTTCCGCCCGGAACCCATGGCGCTCCAAGTGGTCTTTGAGGACGAACACCTGCTGGTGATCGACAAGCCCGCCGGCCTGGTGGTGCATCCGGCGCCGGGCAACTGGAGCGGCACACTGCTCAACGGCTTGCTGGCACGTGACCCGGGGGCCCAGTTCCTGCCGCGCGCGGGTATCGTGCACCGCCTGGACAAGGACACCAGCGGGCTGATGGTGGTGGCGCGCAGCCGCAGCGTGATGGACGCCCTGGTGCGCATGATCGCCGCGCGCGAGGTCGTGCGCCAGTATCTGGCTCTGGGCCATGGCGCCTGGGCGGGCCCCGACAGCCGCGAGGTGCGCGAAGCCATCGGGCGCGATCCACGCAATCGCTTGCGCATGGCCGCGCTCGACCCGCAGCGCCACTCGGCCAAGGCTGCAGCGACACGGATCGAGTTGCTGCGCAATGGCGCGAAAGCCTGTTGGGTACGCTGCACGCTGCAAACCGGCCGCACTCACCAGATTCGTGTGCACATGGCCTGGATCGGCCACCCGCTGGTGGGTGACACACTTTATGGTGCACCGACGGGCTCGCTGGCGCGCCAGGCCTTGCACGCCTTCCGGCTGGCTTTCACGCATCCGGTGACAGGGCAGGCACTGGAGTTCGAATCGGCCTTGCCCGCAGACCTGCTCCTGGCCCTGGACGACTGGGGCATGCAGCCCGGGAGCGGGGACTGATTTCGCCGGGGCGACTCAGTTACAATCGGCGCCAGAGGACCCAAAAGGCCTCCGTCCCGTCAGAGTTGTCCCCCACGACAAACCTGTACAGGGCATCCGTTGCGCAACTCTCCGGTTGCCGTTGCAACGCCCCGAATTGAATCGAAGCTGATTTTTGCGCTTGAATGCGCCTTTTCCCGGAATCGACACATCATGAACACGGCGGATGCAAAGCGCGTCCTCGAAACAGCCTTGATATGTTCGCAGCAGCCTTTGCCGCTGCGAGAAATGCGCGTCCTGTTCAACGACGAACTCGGCGCCGACACGCTCAAGACCCTGTTGCAGGACCTGCAAAACGATTGGGCGCAGCGCGGCGTGGAGCTGGTCTGCGTGGCCAGTGGCTGGCGGTTCCAGAGCCGCCCCGAGATGCGCGAGTACCTCGACCGGCTGCACCCCGAAAAGCCGCCCCGATACACCCGCGCCACGCTGGAGACCCTGGCCATCATTGCCTACCGCCAGCCCGTGACCCGCGGCGACATGGAAGACATCCGGGGGGTGACCATCAATTCTCTGCTGCTCAAGCAGCTCGAGGACCGCGGTTGGATCGAAGTCATCGGCCACCGCGAGGCCGCCGGTCGCCCGGCCCTGTTTGCCACCACACGCCAGTTTCTGGACGACCTGGGCCTGGCATCGCTGGACCAGCTGCCGATGCTGCAATCGCCGACGGAGCAGGCGGGCGCGCTCGAAACATTGAACGATGTGCCGCAGCCGCAGGACCTGCCCTTCGAAGCGCAGGATGCCGGCGAGACCGCCACGACCGGCGAGGGCGCCCCGGCCGTCGAGGCCGAATTTCACCCTGATCCCGAAGAGCCGGCCACTGCCGCGCAGGATGACCCTGCCGCAGCGGCCACTTTTGAAACCCCCGCCGCTGCGG
>JAURZS010000013.1 GCA_030653255.1 Burkholderiaceae bacterium
GGCCAGCTGGTGTGCCGCGAGCAGCGCATCCGCTCGCGCGGCGGCAAGGAACACCTGCTGCAGGTCTATGTGCGCCCCGGCGACCTCGACAAGACCGGGCACGCCATGGACTCGCTCATGGCCTCCGTGGCCTGGGACGAGGCCCGTTTCGGCCTGCCGCTGGACCTGGAACGCTTCATGATCGTCGCGACCTCCGACTTCAACATGGGCGCCATGGAGAACAAGGGCCTGAACATCTTCAACACCAAGTATGTTCTGGCCAGCCAAGCCACGGCCACCGACACCGACTACGCCAACATCGAAAGCGTGGTGGGCCACGAGTACTTCCACAACTGGACCGGCAACCGCGTCACCTGCCGCGACTGGTTCCAGCTCTCTCTGAAAGAGGGCCTGACCGTCTTTCGCGACCAGGAGTTCAGCCAGGACCTGGCCGGCGACGCCTCGGCGCGCGCTGTCAAGCGCATCGAAGATGTGCGCGTGCTGCGCACCGCGCAGTTCCCCGAGGACGCGGGCCCCATGGCGCACCCGGTGCGGCCTGACAGCTACATCGAGATCAACAATTTCTATACCGTCACGGTTTACGAAAAAGGCGCGGAAGTCGTCCGCATGATGCAGACCCTGGTGGGCCGCGAAGGTTTTGCCAAGGGCATGACGCAGTACTTCGCACGCCACGACGGGCAGGCCGTGACCTGCGACGACTTCGCGCAGGCCATCGCCGACGCCAACCCCGACTCCGACCTGACGCGCCTGCTGCCGCAGTTCAAGCGCTGGTACAGCCAGGCCGGAACGCCACGCGTCAAAGCCGTGGGCCAGTACGACGCCGCCGCGCGCAGCTACACGCTGGCGCTGTCCCAAAGCTGCGCGCCCACGCCTGGTCAGTCGCACAAGGAGCCCTTCGTCATCCCCATCGAGCTGGGCCTGGTGGGCGCAGACGGCGCCGACATGCCGCTGCAACTGGCCCACTGGGAGCGCGCCGAAGGCGGCTCGCACACCTTCGTGCTGTCGGCGCAGGAAGAAACCCTGACCTTCATCAACGTCAGCACCGAGCCCGTGCCCTCCATGCTGCGCGGATTCACCGCGCCGGTGGTGCTGGATTTCGACTACAGCGATGCGCAGCTGCTCGCGCTGCTCAATCACGACAGCGACCCTTTCAACCGCTGGGAAGCCGGCCAGCGACTGGCCGTGCGCCGTGCGCTGCAGGCCGTCGGCCAGCGCGGCGATGTGCCCGCGCCGCTGGACGAAGCCTTCGTCGAAGCCATGCGCGGCCTCCTGCGCGATCCGCAACTCGACGCCGCCTTCAAGGAACTGGCGCTGACGCTGCCGGCCGAGACCTATATCGCCGAGCAACTCGATGTCGTGGACCCGCAGCGTGTGCATGCGGTGCGCGAAGCCATGCGCCTGCAACTCGCGCGCAGCCTGGCCGCCGACTGGGAGTCCGCCTACGCGCAGTGCAAGGACAACGGCGCCTACCAGCCCGACCCGGTGTCTTCGGGGCGGCGCGCGCTGGCCGGCCTGGCGCTGTCCCAGCTGTGCCTGGCGTCCGAGCCCGGCGGGCTCTGGCAGGGCAAAACCTACCAGCGCTTCAAGGACGCCGGCAACATGACCGACCGCTTCAATGCCCTGTCCGCACTGATCGGCAGCGCCAGCCCGCTGGCAGGCGAGGCGCTTGCCCGCTTCCATGCCATGTTCAAGGACGAGGCCCTGGTGCTGGACAAATGGTTCGCGCTGCAGGGCGGCGCCACCGACCGCGGCGGCAATGTCCTGCCCGCTGTGCGCCAGTTGCTCAAGCACCCTGACTTCAACCTGCGCAATCCCAACCGGGCGCGCAGCCTGATCTTCAGCTATTGCAGCGCCAACCCCGGCGCGTTTCACCGGCCCGACGCCGCCGGCTATGTGTTCTGGAGCGAGCGCGTGCTCGAGCTCGACGCCATCAATCCCCAGGTTGCCTCGCGCCTGGCGCGCGCGCTCGACCGCTGGAAAAAGCTGGCCGAGCCCTACCGTGGCGCCGCACGCGAGGCGCTGGCCCGCGTCGCGGCCCGCGCCGACCTGAGCAACGATGTGCGCGAGGTGGTCTCGCGCGCACTGACCGACTAACCCAGGAGTCCCCATGTCCACCAGGATTTCGCTCACCCGCTACCTTGTCGAGCAGCAGCGCGTCGACGGCCACATTCCCTCTCAGCTGCGCTTGCTGATCGAAGTCGTGGCGCGCGCCTGCAAAGGCATCAGCCAGGCCGTCAACAAAGGCGCGCTCGGCGGCGTGCTCGGCATCGCAGGCAGCGAGAACATTCAGGGCGAGATGCAGAAAAAGCTCGACATCATCGCCAACGAAGTTCTGATCGAGGCCAATGAATGGGGCGGCCATCTTGCCGCCATGGCGTCCGAGGAAATGGACGGCATCTACCTCGTGCCCAACCGCTACCCGCAAGGCGAATTTCTGCTGCTGTTCGATCCGCTCGACGGCTCCAGCAACATCGACGTCAACGTGAGCATAGGCACCATCTTCAGTGTGCTCAAGAAGCCCGACGGCGATTCGGGCGTGTCGGAGTCCGACTTTCTGCAGGCAGGCAGCAAGCAGGTGGCTGCAGGCTACTGCATCTACGGCCCCCAGACCACGCTGGTGCTGACCGTGGGCGACGGCGTGGCCATGTTCACGCTGGACCGCGAGCAAGGCTCTTTCGTGCTGGTCGAGGAAAACATCCGCATCCCCGAAGACACCAGGGAATTCGCGATCAACATGAGCAATATGCGCCACTGGGACACGCCGGTGACGCGCTACATCGACGAATGCCTGCAGGGCAAGGACGGCCCGCGCGGCAAGGACTTCAACATGCGCTGGGTCGCCAGCATGGTGGCCGACGTGCACCGCATCCTGTCGCGTGGCGGCATCTTCATGTACCCCTGGGACAAGCGTGAGCCGGGCAAACCCGGCAAGCTGCGCCTGCTGTACGAAGCCAACCCCATGGGCTGGCTGGTAGAGCAAGCCGGCGGCGCCGCCACCAACGGGCGCCAGCGCATCCTGGACATCGCGCCGAGCCAGTTGCACGAGCGCGTCAGCGTGATCCTGGGCTCGAAGAACGAAGTCGAGCGCCTGACGCGCTACCACACCGACGGTTGAGTCTGAGGGCTTCGGCCTCAGCGTTCACGGCTCACGGTAGGGTTCCACCCCGGCAAAGGCCAGCAGGGTCTCGCCGAGCTGACCTGCTGTCAGGCCATCAGATTCCGGCAGCACAGTGTCAGGCGGAAACTGCCGCAGCAGCCGCTGGGTATTGGCGTAGTACTTGTCTGCCTGGGCCCGGTTGCCCTCGCTGCGTGCGAGATTGGCCAGCGCAAAATGGGCCAGCACGAAGCGGCTGTCCAGGTCGACGGCCTTGTTGAGCGAGGCACGGGCTGACGGTGTGTCGCCGCGCTCCAGCAGAATCATGGCCCGCAGATAGTGGGCCGCAGCGTCGAAGCTGTCGCCCTCCAGCCAGCGCTCACACCACTCCAACGCCTCTGACAAACGGCCTTCGTTGGCCAGTTCGCGCGCCAGCCTGGCACATTGGGCCGGATCGGCGGGGTTGGCTGGCTCCATTGGCGAACGCGCTGCGTCGGTCGCGCACGGTTCCGCCGCCGCGCCGGACATGGGCACCGCAGAACGCCAGGGCGCCGAGAACAGGGCCGCAGATACCGACTCGTCCGGCATGCCGATCTTCTGAAACAGGACCGTGCCCGGGAAATTCCCCACGCTGAACCCGGGGAACAAATTGCGCGTGGCCTCGCCCGGACTCACGGCCAGCCAGCCGCCCGGTGCCAGCGACTGACGCAGCCGCTCGACCACCGGCCCGAGTTGCGTCGGCGCGAAGTACATCAGCGCATTGCGGCACAGCAGTACATCGATGGCCTGCGTTTCCGAGGCGACGGAGGGGTAGCTATCCTCGGCCAAATTCAGATAGTGAAAGCGCACCAGCGACCTTACTTCAGGGATCAACACGTGGCGCCCGGCAGCGCCCGGCCGGAAATACTGCGACTTCAGCCACGCAGGCGCATTGCGGAACGACCAGTCGTCATAGCTTGCGCAGTCGGCCTGGTCCAGAAACCCTTCGTTGACATCGGTGGCGGTGATGGTGATGTCCCATTCGGACAGATCGGGCAGCAGGCGGTGCAGAAGAATGGCCAGTGAATATGGCTCCTCCCCCGTGCAGCAGGCCGCGCTCCACAGGCGCAGCCTTCGTCGGCCTTCGCGGCGCGCACGGATCAGCGCCGGAAGAATGGTCTCGGCAAGCACCTCGAAGGTCTGGTACTCGCGAAAGAAATAGGTCTCGCCGATGGCCAGATGCCGGGCCAGAGCCTGCACGCGCGACCGATCGTGCGGCGCCGCAAGCACCCAGTCGATGAAATCATTTTCGTGGGCCGCGCCAGATGCGCGCGCGGCCTCCCGCAGCCCGCGCTGCAAGTCGGCTTGCCGCGCAGCGGGGAAATGAAGTCCCAGCATCGCCTCGACACAGCGGCTCACGGCGGCCCAGCGATCGCGCTGAATCACATCGTCCACACCAGATCCTCCTGGACCGAACACCCCACACGAAAACTGCCGTGTGCACGAAGGCGCCGCTCCTGGGGGGGATGCTAGGTTGTTTTGCGCAGAGCACCTTCCGGTTTACATTGTTTGCACGGTGCGTACCCCGCAATATTGCAGGGGGGAAAACCCCCAACCGCGAAGAATCGGCGGCCCCGTGTAGACCGGAAGTACGCACGCGAAGAATTTGGGCCGGCACGGCCCGGGTTCAGGCCCTCGGCAATAATCCACATGTCCCAGAACAAATTGAGTCCCCACATTCCAACGAGGAGATCCCATGTACACAGAAGTCGCCACCATCAACGTCAAGCCCGGCACCGAAGAAGAATTCATCGCCAACGTGCAAAAGGCCGTGCCGCTTTTCAAGAACGCCAAGGGCTGCACCTCCATGGAACTGCAACGCGGCGTCGAAAACCCCGGACGCTTCCGTTTGCTGGTGGGCTGGAAGACACTGGAGAACCACAACGTCGATTTCAGGCAGTCGCCCGACTTCCAGGCCTGGCGCGCCCTGGTGGGGCATTACTTTGCCGGGCCGCCGGAGGTGGAGCACACGACGTCGGTGTCGAAGGCTTTCTGAGTTCCGCGCCCTGGACGCTTGCCAGCCTCAGGCCGTGTCGCGTCCGGTGCCCCGGCGCAGCTTGGTGACGAGTTCCCGACTGGCCCTGGGGTAGCTCCATTCACGCCCTACCCCAAGTCCGAGCACCCGACGCGCTCTGACCATCATCTGTGCGTGCAGCAGAACGACGCCGACGCAATCCATCACGGCTGCATTGCCGATCCGCTGCAAGCGGTTGGAATAAACCACTTCGTTCAATGTGCTTCAGGTAAGGGGCGTCCAGTACCTCGCCGGGCATCGAGCCACCATAGATTTCAATTCGATCTTTACGTTGGCGGATAGATCGCGCCACTTCGTCAGCTCAGAGCGAATGAAATCACCGAATTGCTCTGGCGAAGACGGCGCAGTGGCATCGAACCCAAGCGCGGTAAATTTCGCCACCACGGCCGGCGGCAGGCCGGCAGCACCGACGATCCCGTAGAACGTGAACGGCTCGAGTGCGTCCAACCCGGGCAGACCGGCTTCCATCAGACTGGGCACATTGGGAATCGCGGCAAGGCGCTTCGGACTCGTGACGGCAAAGGCCTTCATTCTTCCGGATTGCACCAGTGGGATGGCGACACTGGCGGTCATGATCGAAAAATCGATGCGGCCGGCCATGATTTCAGACGCTGACTGGGTGTCGGATTTGTACGGAATGTGAAGGAACTTGGTGCCGGTCTTGTACGCCAACAACTCGATGGCCAGCTGATTGGCGGTGCCGATTCCAGAGGAGCTGTAGGTCGTGTTGCCAGGGTTTTTCTTGGCATAGGCGACCAGTTCCCTGACGTTAGCTACCGGCAACTCGCTGCGCGCCACTCATCGCGATGAAAGACATAAACAGACGCATTTGAGTCTCCGACCTTTTTAGTTGAAACTCTGCCGGATCGCTGTGGTTTCACCCTAGCACCGACCTACCCGCTGTGCAACCGGCGTTTGCCGCGGGACTTATGCGGGGAGCTGGATGGACTTGACCTCCAGGAAAGTTTCAAGACCAAAACGCCCGTTCTCGCGGCCGATGCCCGACTCCCGATAGCCGCCGAATGGCGCGGTTTCATTGAAAGGCGCTCCGTTGACTTCAACTTGTCCCGCCTTGAGCCTGCGGGCAACCGAAAGCGCGCGCTGTGCGTCCGCCGACCACACGCTTGCTGCCAGCCCGTACCGGGTGCCGTTGGCGATGCGGATCGCTTCCTCCTCGTCGCGAAAGGTGATGATGGACAGCACGGGGCCAAATACCTCGACCTGTGCAATCGTGGCGTCCGGGGCTACTCGTCCCAGCACGGTGGGCTGCATGAAGTAGCCGCCCCCGCAGCCCGGCGGAGTTTGCGGGCCGCCCGCCACCAGCTCGGCCCCCTCGGCCAACCCCTGCTCGACCAGTGCGCGCGCGCGCTCAAGCTGCTTTGCCGAGGCCAGCGGACCCATGCGCGTTTCGGGTTGGAAGGGATCGCCAACAAGAAATGTGGCGGCGGCGCGCGCTGCAAGTTCGCGCGCTTCTTCGTAGCGGTCCTGCGGGATCAGGAGTCGTGTCAACGCCGAACAGGTCTGCCCCGAATTGAGGAAGCACGCTGTCACCGTGCGGCGCACGACCAGGGCGAGGTCGGCGTCGTCGAGCACGACGGCAGCTGACTTTCCTCCGAGTTCCAGTGCCACGCGTTTGATCGAACGGGATGCGAGTTCCATGACGCGCCTGCCGACAGCCGTAGACCCAGTGAACGAGACCACATCAACTTCCGCAGCGCTGACCAGCGCCTCACCCAGCACACGCCCATCCCCCGTCACCATGTTCAGGACGCCAGGCGGCAGCCCCGCTTCATGAACGGCGCGACACAGCGCGAATGCGGACAAGGGCGCCACCTCGGATGGCTTGAGCACCACTGTGCAGCCCGCGGCAAGTGCGGCGGCCACCTTGCCGGTCACTTGATGAAGAGGATAGTTCCACGGAGTGATGCAGGCGGCCACGCCCATCGGCTCTCGAACGATCAGGGAGTTGCCATGCCGGGTCTCAAAGGGATACTCCGTCGCAAGCGTTGCGAACGCACGCCAGGCCTGCACCGGCACGTCGATCTGGATGCGGGCGCTAAGCTTGTACGGCATCCCGACTTCAGAGGATACGAGACGGGCCAGCGCATCCCGCTGCTCGGCAAGCAAATCGGCGATTTTGGCAAGGTACCGTGATCGCTGCGCGGGTGCCGTGGCAGCCCAGCCCGGCGCCGCCCTTTGTGCGGCGGCAAGCGCCTGCTGCAACTCCTGCTCGGAGCAAGCCGGAACGCGTCCGTGCACCTCGCCGGTGATCGCACTGCGCGTTTCAATCCAGGCCGGCGTCGCGGGCGACACCCAGGCTCCGTCGATATAGACGTGTGGTTCCTCATGCATGTCCGGGGTCCTTCAAGTGTTGGGGGCTTGCGGCCTGCGTAGCTGTGCCGTTCAACTCACCGATCTCGCTGGGGCACAGACCCCAGCGGGTCAGGACGGCTGTCAGATCATTGTTCGCCTGGGCTGGCGCAGATGGACGATCGGGTTCGGTCCGGCTGAATCGAGGCGCCGGCCGCGCCTGGACAACTCCGTCAATCTCGATGTAGCTGCCCCGCGCACGCGCCTGCGGATGCTGTGTGGCCTCGGAAAGCGCCAAAACAGGTGTGAGACAGGCATCTCGCCCTTCAGCCAATGCGCCCCACTCATCGCGCGTGCGCAATACGATTTTCTCGGCGAAGCGCTTGCGCAGAATGGGCCAACTCGCACGACTCCGTCGGTCCGGCAGCGCATCTTCCGCCAAGCCGAGAACCTGCAGCAGATTGGCATAGAAGCGGTCCTCGATCGCGCCCACCGCGACGAACTTGCCGTCCCGGGTTCGGTATGTGTCGTACCACGGTGCGCCAGAATCGATCATGTTGTCCGCGCGCTGATCGCTCCACAGGCCGGCCGCCCGGTAGCCATGGACCGACGACAGCAAGGCGGCCACCCCATCCAGCACCGAAGCGTCGACGACCTGCCCGCACCCGCTTTGGCCCGCCTCGTGCAACGCGCACACCAGGCCGAATGCGAGCATCATGCCGCCGCCGCCGTAATCCCCAACCAGGCTCAAGGGCGGCACCGGAGCAGCGTCTGCGCGGCCAATCGCGTGCAGAGCTCCGGTCATGCCAAGGTAGTTGATGTCGTGACCCGCTTCCATCGCCATGGGACCCTCCCGGCCCCATCCGGTCATGCGGCCGTAGACGAGACGCGGCTGCAAGTTCAGACAATCCTCCGGACCCAGGCCTATCCTCTCCATGACTCCTGGACGGAATCCTTCGATGAGCGCGTGACTGCCGGCCACCAGCCGTCGCGCGAGGCGCAGCCCGTCCACTGACTTGAGGTCGAGCGTGATATTTCGCCGGCCCCGCTTCAATACCTGAAAGCGGAGATCCATTCGAATACCCAGATCACTTCCGCTGGCGCGCTCCACGCTCAGCACCTCCGCACCCATGTCGGCCAGCATCATCGCGGCAAACGGCGCCGGCCCCAAGCCGGAGAATTCAAGCACTTGGATTCCTTGCAAAGGGCCCATGGATTGTTCCTCGATTGGGCGCGTCAGGCGCCGGCCCCAGCAACGCCTTTGGAGACCAGCCTGTCAATTTCAACCGGCCCCATCCCCAGTTCTGCCAGCACCTCGCGCGTATGCTGTCCCAGCAGCGGCGGCGCGTACCGGGTACGCGGTGGCGTCTGCGCCAATTTCAGTGGGCTGCCAATAAGTCGAAGCGCGCCCATCTGCGGGTGGGTGACTTCTTCAATGAGGCCGCGCGCGACGACTTCGGGTGCATCCAGAACCTCGGCGACAGGCCGCACCTTGCCGACTGGCAAGCCAGCAAGCCGCATGGCCTCAACCCAGGCCTGGGCGGTCCGGGTTGCGAAGATGCGATCGAGTTCGGAAACCAGAAAGTCCCGATGCGCCACACGCTGGGCATTGGTCGCGAAGCGTGCATCTGCAGCCAGCTCGGGACGTTGCAAGACGACATTGCAAAGCGTGCGGAACTGATTGTCGTTACCGACTCCAACTACGAACGGCGCGTCCGATGCCCGGAACATCTGGTACGGAACGATCGCCGGGTGGTGGTTTCCCAGCCGTCGCGGCGACTCGCCGGTCAATAGGCATTCACTGCCTGCGTTGAGCAGGCCGACCACGCCTGCGTCGAGCAACGAGATATCGATCAGCTGGCCCTGTCCGGTACGCTCGCGTTCGAAAAGCGCCAGCAAGACCGACTGCGTTGCGTTCATGCCCGCCATGAGATCGATCAATGGCACCGGCAGCTTCAGCGGCATGCCGTCAGGCTCGCCGGTGAAAGACATCATGCCTGCTTCGGCTTGCGTGACATAGTCATAGCCTGGCAGGTGCGCGAGCGGAGAATCACGGCCATAGCCGGAGATCGAGCAATACACGACCCGTGGATTGATTGTCCGCACCGTCTCATAATCGAGACCGAACTTGCGCAATGCCCCGAGGCGATAGTTCTCCACCACCACGTCCGCCTCGGAGGCAAGGCGCCCGGCGATTGCCTGTCCCTCGCTCGATGCGAGGTCTATGGCGACGCTTCGCTTGTTGCGATTCGTCATCAGGTAGTAGACGGAAAGGCCGCCTTCCGTGAACGGTCCCCACTTCCGGGTGTCGTCCCCCCCCTCAGGGTTCTCGATCTTGATGACCTCCGCTCCGAAATCACCGAGCGTCATGGTGCACCATGGTCCTGCGAGCACCCGCGTCAGGTCCAGAACGCGGTAACCCGCGAGCACGCTTTTTCGTCCATCCATCATGCTACTGACTCATCGGGGCCGGTGTGCACGTGCACAAAATCATCCACCGGCACGCGCTCGGAGCGCAGGGTGTTCTCGATCCGCCCGGGGTCGGCATGGCCAAGGCTCATTCCACACACCACGGCCTCTTCGGAGGGAAGAGACAGGTGCTCCGCGATGATGGTGTGAAACTGATTGAAGGCCGCCTGGGCACAGGTATCGAGGCCACGGGCCCGCGCCGCGAGCATCACGTTTTGAAGGAACATTCCGCATTCAAGCCAGGCACCGCGTTGAAACCGCCTATCGACCGTGAAGATCAAGCCGATCGGTGCGTCGAAGAATGAGTAGTTACGCGCGTGCTGGCTATGCATGCGCTCGCGTTCCCCCCGTTCGATCCCCAGCAATCCGTACAGAGCCCAACCGAGCCGGCGGCGCCGCGAGCGATAGGGTTCGAACCATTCGGGCGCGTGGTAGGGTGGGTCCTCCCGAAGCAGGGCAGCCCGGACTGGGTCGTCATGAAGCGCGCACAGCGCGCTTGAGAGCCTTTCCTTTGCGGCGCCTACCAGCACATGCACTTTCCAAGGCTGAACATTACCGCCCGAAGGCGCATAAGCCGCCACTTCCAATATTTCGCGCACCTGCGACAAAGGCACAGGCCTCGGTACAAAGGCGCGAACCGAATGGCGTGAGCGGATCACCCCGTCAACTGCGGCCACCACGTCGTCGACCCCACTTGAATCAGTCAACGGTAATCCCAGTCCGATTGACGACATCCTGCCAGCGTCTCGTATCCGTACGGATGATCTCAGTGAACTGCTCGGGTGTGGATCCCCTCACCTCGACGCCAAGACGCAATTGCTTCTCGCGCAGCGCGGGCGATCGCAGCACCTCGTTGATGGCAGCGCTCAGATTCTGCACAACTGAAGGGGGCGTACCCGCCTTTACCAAAGTGCCGATATACCAGTAGACCTCGAGTTCCGGAAAGCCTGCCTCCTTGAACGTGGGGACGTTCGGCAGGTAACTCTCGCGTACGCCGCTCGAAATCGCGAGACCTCGCAAGCGTCCGCTGTCGATCATCGGCTTTGCCGTCACCGGGATGTCCATGAACAGTTGGACGTCGCCTGCCATCAAGGCCGCCGCCACATTCGGACCGCTCAGATAGGGAACATACGACAGGTCCATCTGCGCCGAGTTCGCGAACAGGGCCGTCATCAGGTGCGGAGACCCGCCAACACCGTTATTTCCTGCGTTCACTTTGCGTGGGTTTGCCCTCACGTCCGCAATGACCTCCTGTATCGTCGCCGCCTTGTAATGCGGGCTGCCAAGCAGCACGAAGGGGCCACGCGCAAGCGTTGATACCGGAATAAAGTCGCGCAACGGCGAAAAGCGCAACTTCTTGTTCACCAGTGGCGCAGACCACAGTGTGGGCGGGCCAATGAGCACGGTACGGCCGTCGGCGGGCGCAGCCAGGACTGCTTCGACTGCAATTACGTTGCCGGCGCCCGGTCTGTTCTCGACCACGATCGTCTCGCCAAGCACCTTTTCGACACCGAGGGCAATTTCCCGCGCCAGGGAGTCGGTTCCGCTGCCCGCGCCGTACGGCACGATAAAGCGAATATTCCGACTCTGCGCATGTGCGCAAATTCCTGCTGCGGCGAGAACAAGTCCTGCCAGAAGGGTGCGCGACAGGCGCCGTTTCGAATTTTCCATGAATGTCTCCTTGTACCGGACACGCAAAATAGTCCGACTGTTTATACGTAGTACGACCTGCTTTCGTTGAATCAGCGGCTGCTGATGCGGATTTCAATCAAGTGGGGTTGTGCTCGATCCCAGACCTCCTCTATGCACTTTTGAATTTCAGCCACGCGTTCGACTCGCGTCGCCGCAACGCCATATGACGCAGCCATTGCGACAAAGTCGATGGCGGGTTGATCAATGTCCAGCGGGTGCACCGGGATTCGGGCATCCAGCTCCCGTTGCCGCTTCAGAATCAGGTACTGCCGGTTGTTCATCACGCAAAAGAGCACGGGCAAGCGCTCGCGGGCCGCTGTCCAGAGCGCCTGCGGCCCGTAAAGAGCGCTGCCGTCGCCGGTGATGCACAGGACGGGCGCCCTGCCGTTTCCAAGCGACAGGCCGCATGCAGCAGCCATGCCCCAGCCCAGGCCACCGCCCCGATTGAAAAAGTAGCGGCCTGGCTGCTCGGGGTGGTGAAAGCCACGCACGTAGGCCCCCGTGGTGATCGCCTCATCCACGACGATTGTCTCTGGCGGCAAAGACCGCAGAACGGCATGCGCAGCCGCCATCGGGTGCAAGGGATGCGCATCGTAGCGGTCGCGCGCTGCCGATTCCAGTCGTTCGATCTCGGCGGTTTTCCTGCCTTCTTGCTCGGCTCCGGGGGCGCGCGGCTCCCCTGCGCCCTCGCGCAAAGCTGCGAGCGTTGCCTTGATGCCGCCGCTGATCCCGAGTTCAACAGGGTGGTACCGCGCGAGCCCGTCAGCCACTTCACACAATTGAAGTAGCCGCGTCGCGGGGGGCACCGGGCTGATCTCCGAACGGATCAATGCGGGAAATGGCTGAGCGCCGATCACAAAGATCCAGTCGAAGGCAGCCAGCGTCTTTGCAATGCCTTCGGCCGCAATGGGCAGCGTGCCGCCCCAGAGCGCATGCCGGGCGGGCACTAGATTCCTGGAGTGCATGGGTGCACCGAAGACTTGACACTGCAGCGCGTGTGCCAGCGCAAGGAGTTCGCTCTGCGCATCGGCGTGCGCGACGTCGTCGCAGGCAACGATCGCGAGTTTGCCGGGCGCAATGGCCGCCAGCCGGACCGCCAGTTCCGGGGCGCCGCCCGCCACGCTCCCGGATAGAACATGGGATCGCGCCGGAATTTCGCCCACATGGGTCGCAGCCAGAAAGTCCATCGGGATGGATACGAACACCGGCCCCCGTGGGTGTGTCATGGCTTCGCGGAACGCACGCCGCATCAAGGGCAACACCTCGCTGGCGCATCGCGCCTCGTGCGCCGACTTGCAAACAGGCCTCGCAAGTGCGACGAGATCGCCACCGATCCACGGGTCGGACAGCAGGTGTCGGCTGTCCTGCTGGCCGGCCGTCACCACGAGCGGAGTGCGCGTCACCATCGCATTGGACAACTGACCGATCGCGTTGCCAAGCCCCGGCATGGCGTGGAGGTTGAGCACCCCCGGCCGGCCGGTCGCCGCGGCATAGCCGTCCGCCAGCGACACGGCGACACCTTCATGCAGCGCGAGCACATACTCGATGCTGGAGCGGCGCGCCACCTCCATGACAAATGGCATCTCGGTCGTGCCCGGGTTGCCGAAGACGTGACTCACTCCCTCGTCTTCCATCAGATCGAGCAGCAGTTTCGCTACGGTGGGGGCGCCGACAACTTCTGTGCCCTGGGAATCGGATGCGTTCATGGCGTGCGATCTTGAAAATAGGAAGGTTTACCGGCCATCCACATCTCGCCCCATAGCGTCATCCCGCCGTCAATGGTCAATGTGGTTCCGGTAATGAAGTCACCGCTACGGGCACAGAGATAGGCAATCCCTTCCGCCACGTCCCACACGTCGCCAATCCGCTTCATCGGATTCGACATATGCAGGCTTCGAATGCGTTCCGCTGGATGGGAGGCAAGCCCGTCCGTCGCAATGGGCCCGGGCGCGACGCAATTCACGCGGATTCCATGGGGCGCCCATTCGACTGCCACGGTTCGGGTCAAGCCGATAACCCCGGCGCGTGCAGCGCACGAATGCGCCGCCTGAGGAACGCCGCGTTCGACAGTGCGAACCACGTTCACGACACTTCCCTTGGAGCCGCGCTCAACCCAGTTGCGCGCTGCCGACTGCATCATGTGCCACGTTCCGTTCAGGTTCGTGTCCACGACCGCATTCCACCCGCCGGATGTCAGCTCTATTGCGTTCTGGGAGTACTGTCCGCCCGCATTGTTCACGAGTATGTCGAGACGGCCAAAGGTCCGATAGGCGGCATCGACCACGTCCGCCGCCTGCGCGGGGTCGCGAATCGTCATGGCGCGGTAGGCTACCTCGCCGCCGGTGTGCTCCCGAACCGCCTCGGCAACCTCTGCCAGCTTCGCCTCGGTCCTGCCACAGATCATGACGCGCGCGCCGAGCCGGGCCAGCAGAAAAGTCAACGCCCGGCCGATCCCCGAGCCTGCGCCGCTGACGAGGGCAACTTGTCCTTCCAGGAGGTCCGGCCGATAGACAATTGGCCTGCTGGCCAAGTCGGCGTCCGACGGACGGCAAGCAGGGTCTGCGTACGCGTCAGCTGTCATGTGAAGCTCACTTCCAGCTGTCCCAGCGGTCCGAAATGGGCCACTGCGGTATCGCCTGCGGCCATCCGATGCACGCCATTGATGGCGCCAGTCAGTACGATCTCCCCGGCGCTCAGCGTCTGACCGGTTGCCCGGAGGTGTTCGACCAGCCAATGCAACGCGAACAGCGGATGCCCCATGACACGGCTGGCCGTTTCACTGGCCACCGCAGCGTTGTTGATTTCCAGGTCCACACGCAGGGCGGGGAGGTCGTCCATGCACTTCGGCGATGCTGTCGCCCCCCGTACGCACAGAGCCGACGCGCAGTTGTCGGCAATGATTCCCAGAACGCCGGCTTGTCTGGGCCTCGTGTACCGAAAGCACGGCAGCTCGAAGCACGGGAACACCCCCGTCACCGTGGCCGCTACTTCTTGTACCGTGAAAGGTTCGGAGCGCGGCGCAAGGTCCTGGCCAATTTCGAAACCGATCTCGCACTCAAGGCACGGCCTGGCATGGAATTTCGACACCTCGATGCGAGCTGGCGCGTTCATCACGCTGCCGGCCAGCAATCGACCATGGATCGGCTCTTCGATCCCGAGATGGCGTTCCAGTTCAGCGGTGGTGGCTCCGATTTTCCACCCCACCGCCGGGACCCCACGCAAACAAAGCAGCTGCGACTGAATTGCGTATGCTTCCGAGCGGCTTCGCGGTGCCAGCTCACCCTCCAGCGGATCAAGCGGCACACGCCGGACCCAGCTGTCGTGCAAGCGCTGCGCTGCATCTTCAATGTATGCAGTGCGCGGGCTCAGGATGTCCTGCCCGGATCCGGCACGCGACGTCGATTGCATCAAAGCGCCCAGACGTTTTCCGGGTGATCATCGGCAAT
The DNA here is from genome assembly GCA_030653255.1 of Burkholderiaceae bacterium. Lineage (GTDB taxonomy): Bacteria > Pseudomonadota > Gammaproteobacteria > Burkholderiales > Burkholderiaceae_C > JAURZS01. The sequence continues at coordinate 15,086 of JAURZS010000013.1, forward strand.
CGTGGTTCGGCGCATGACGCGCGCCTCTGCCAGCGAGAACGGGCGTCCGCGATGCAGCACACAGCGGTTGTCCCAGAGCACCGCGTCCCCTGGCTTCCAGGCATGCGCAATGACCCTGGGTGGCTGCACGGTGAACTCTTCCAGTTCGCGCAGCAGCGCCCTGCCCTCTTCGACGCTCCATCCAACGATGTGGGACGCATAGCGCCCAATGACCATGTGCTTGCGGCCGGTATCGGGATGGACTTGCACAACGCTCTGGGTGACGGGATACATCTCTTTGCGTGCATCCGGGTGAATGAATTCCATCCCTCCGATCAAGCTTTGCGCCCAGACGTAATCGTGCACGGCCTCAAGCCCTTCGAGCAGGGCTTTGCGATCCGGGCTCAACATGTCGTATGCGGCGCGCGTGTCGGAAAATTCGGTTTCTCCACCAGTTGCCGGACATTGCCGGGCGACAAGAAAACCCGCCTTCGGCATGTACGTCCGGAACGTGCTGTCGGCGTGCCAGATCGCATTGCCTTCAAGAAACAATGCTTGCGCCGATGCGGCGTCGACCACCCGGCCGTCGCGACCCACATTTGACAGGTCGATGATTTCTTTCGTCGATTTGAGGGTCATGCGCTCAAGCCGACCGAACCTGCGCGAGAACGCCACCTGCGCCTCTTCTGTGAGGTGCTGCTCTGGAAACACCAGAACGGCATGCTCAAGCCAGGCCCGCCATATCTCCTGAAAGTCCGCGTCGGAAACCCCCTTGTTGAGGTTTACGCCGTAAATGTCCGCGCCCAAAGTGGCGTTGCGCGGTTCGATACGCAAAGTCATGTCGAAGCTCCTGTGATGCTCGTTTTCCGTGAATCACAACATTGTTGATGGTCATCAACGAAGTGGAGAATATGCCCGGGCAGCATTGCAGTCAAGCGGTTTCTTCAGGCACTGCAGCGCCACAATTGAGGGATGGCGACAAAACTACGTTTAACTCAGGCCGAAAGACGCAAGCAGTCGGAAGGCAAGATGCTCGAGGCCGCGGCTGAACTGGTGGCAGCTCGGGGAAGTACCGGTACCACGCTCGCCGAAATCGGATCACGCGCAGGGTACAGCTACGGACTGGTGAGCCAGAGGTTCGGCTCCAAGTCAGGGTTAATGCGGGCGCTCATCCGGCATATCGAGGATTTTTCCGCACGCGAATTCGAGCCTATCGTTCAGGAGCACCGAGGCGTGGAAGCCCTCTCGCTGATCGTGCGCCGGTACTTCCAGCTGGCTTCCGGTACGGGGCAGGAAGCCGGCATGATCCGTTTGTTGTATGTGTTGATGGCTGAAGCTCTGGGACCCGCCAGGGACCTGCAGCCGGAGATTGCGCGACTGAACCGGCACTTCCGGAAAATGATTGAAAAGCTGATTCGCGATGCGATCAAGGACGGGACCGTGGATCCGTCGATACACGCCGCGGAGCGTGCCGCAATCATTGCCGGCAGCGTGCGCGGAATTGCAATGCAGTGGATCCTTGAGGTCGACGATTTTCCGTTGCAATCGGTTGTTGAAGAAATGGTGCGAACCGTCCGCGAAGGACTCGCGAAACCGCCGACCCCGGTTCCCGCATCGAAACGAGCAGCGTCGCCGCAACTCCCACGGCGGGCAAACAGCTGACTGGGCGGACACTTCGAGGAGTAACTACGCGGCTTGGGTTCGGGTTCGTTGTCCCTGCGCCAGACGCACGCCCCCCCCTCAAGACGGGCCTGTTGCTTTGGTCGATGGAAAGTGTAAAATATGGTTATGCATATGCAACCAACTTACTGGTGCAACCATTTTGCGTGTAATTCTTGACACTTCGGTACTTGCGGCCGCAGCCCGTTCCCGCAATGGCGCAAGTTTTCACTTGTTGTCCCAGCTACCGAGCAGCAAGTTTGAGATCGCGCTAACGGTCGCCCTTTATACAGAGTGGCAATCGGTGCTGACCAGACCGGAGCACTTGCCGCCTGGAGCCAATGCTGAAGCGGCAATCGGTTTTTTGCGTTACTTGGCTTCGATTGCGCATCTGCAAGACGTGCATTTCTTGTGGCGTCCGTTTTTGCGTGATCCTGATGACGACATGGTTTTGGAGTGTGCTGTGGCGTCCAGTAGCCAATACATCGTCACACACAATGTGAAAGACTTTAAGCGCGCACCGGAACTTAAGGTGAATGCCATCACACCGGCAGAATTTTTGACTTTGCTCAGGAGTAAATCATGACCGCATTGACCGTACGACTGCCAAATTCTGTTCACCAAAAAGTGAAGGAATTGGCCCTGCGAGACGAAATTTCAGTGAATCAGTTCATCGCTGCTGCCGTGTCAGAGAAGATGGCTTCGGTGATGACTTTGGACTATCTCAAGCTGGAAGCCGCAAAGGGCAGCCGCAGCGACTTTGATCGGTTTATGAATTTGGTTCCAAGCGCGCCTATCGCTGAGGGTGATGAGCTTCCGGCCTCAAGACGGGCCTGAAGTGCCGCTATAATCGAACGCTTAGCCGGTGTAGCTCAGTCGGTAGAGCAGCTCATTCGTAATGAGAAGGTCGGGTGTTCGATTCATCTCTCCGGCACCAATCAAATCAACGACTTACGAGTCGTTATTGCCTCAAGTACCGTCATCTGTCACACCTAATCACGGTTGACGGTATTCTTGAGCAGCATTGGTTATCAGTGCCGCTCGTCTCTCGCGCCCGATTTTGCGCCGTTAACCCAACCCCTGGCGGTTACGGTGGCAAATCAAATGACATCCATACGTGAGCACATCTCGCGCTACCGCAAGACGTGCGCAATGGCGTGATGCCGGCAGCTTGACTTCACGAAGTGTCCGAGGTCATGAACAAGGCGCTTCTCATTCGCACTATTGGACCAGCTGCTGACCGTTGCAGAGGGGAAAGCCAGTTCGGCCACGCCAGTCGCGATTTGCTCTGGCTGCCCCGGATTGGGCAAGCCGAAATTCTGGACGTAGTAAATGCTGTGCGGCAGGACTTCACGAACCAGTTCGGCATGAAGTGCCCAGCTTCTCATGATTGCCGATTCCGGAAGGTCCGGATGAAACTGCACGCGCCCGAAAGACATGATCCCCACTGCGGCCGTCACCCTCGGCTCGCCGAATATCGTCTTGCCCGACACGGCAACGAACTCTGCCAGCCTGGCCCGGAATGTAGCGCGAGCGGCGAAATCCCTCGCCGCTGCTTCGTCTTCGAACAAGGCAGTGACAATCACTTCACAACGCCGAAAGGGACTCAAGAGCTCATAGGGGCGGGGCTGCACCACCTCTGGACGCTCAATCACCAGGTTCATGGTGAGGCTGCGCATTTGCGGGAACTCACGAAGAAGACGAGGGCCTTCGACCGCAAGGCAGTGGTGCTGGAATTCGTCACGGTTGGCGGACTCGTCCGCATGGAGGAAGACGAAGATCTTCATGTGCTTGCTCGAGAATAAAAAAGTTGTCGACTTGGGTGCTGATGTTCGAGCCCCCGCTCCAGTATGCGTGAAAAAAGGCCGTTCATCACCAGCCACCGCAATGATCCAAGTCCGTCTGCCACCGCACGGACAAACGCGCGTGCGCAGACGTAAGGTCTCCCATCAGCACACGGCGCGAGTCTCGTACTCGCTCCATCGTGACGCTCCATCGTCACTTACCCAGGAGAGCCCCATGAACACATCCCTGACCTCGCCGCCCAGCAACGCACCAGCCGACAGCGTGCGGCTGCACATTGAAGACACCGGCGGCAGCGGCCGGCCGTTGGTGCTGATCCATGGGTGGCCGCTGTCGGCCCAGGCCTGGGAGCCGCAGGTGTCTGCGCTTCAAGCCGCCGGCTATCGCGTGGTGGCCTATGACCGAAGGGGCTTCGGCCGCTCCGACAAGCCGGAGTCGGGTTACAGCTACGACACGCTGGCCGACGACCTGCAGCGCGTCTTGGACCAGTGCGGATTGCAGGACGTGACGCTCGTGGGCTTCTCGATGGGTGGGGGCGAAGTGGCGCGCTACGTCGGCCGGTGCGGTGAATCCCGCCTGAGCGGCGTGGTGTTTGCGGCAGCCGTGCCGCCATGCCTGATGAAGAGCGCCGACAACCCCGACGGGCCACTCACGCCTGAGCGGGCGCAACAGAAAAGGAAGGCGTTTGAGCAGGACCGCAATGCGTACTTCGACCAGTTCACCAAAGATTTCTTTTCGGCCAACGGTGTGCTGCAGGTCTCCGAGTCGCAGCGCCAGGACGCGATAGCGCTGTGTCAACAATCAGCGCAGCATGCGGCCCTGGCTTGCATGGACTCGTTTGCCACGACAGACTTCCGCGGTGACCTGAAGAAGGTGACCGTGCCCGCGCTGGTGATCCACGGCGACGCAGACGCGATCGTGCCCATCGACGGCTCGGGCCTGCGCACCCACCGCGCGGTACCGCACAGCACGTTGGTGAGGGTGAGCGGCGCGCCGCACGGGCTGAATGTGTCGCACGCGCTGGCGTTCAATGATGCGCTGCTGTCGTTCCTGCGCGCGAGTTCAACGTCGCAGCGATCAAAATGAATGCCAATCAGGCACGCCACCTGGCCTTGCCCAGCGCCTTGGCAAGAAATTCAATCAACAGGCGCACCTTGGCGGATACGTACTGCCGGCTCGGATATACCGCGTAAATGCCGAACTCGGCCGCACGATACTGCGGCATGAATTCCACCAGCGCGCCGCTGCGCAGGTCTTCTTCAACCAGGAACGACGGCTGCAGGATGATTCCCTGGCCCCTCAATGCGGCGGCCCTGCATGTGTCGCCGCTGTTGGTGCGCATGACGGGACGCACCAGGACGTTCACTTTTCCTCCCGGCCCGTTCAGTTCCCAGTGGTCACCCGTGGCAAGCAGGCTGTAGGCAATTACGGTGTGCTCAACAAGGTCGGCGGGCATTTTGGGGCGGCCGTGCTTTTCAAGATATGCAGGTGATGCGCACAGGACCATGCGTGTGGACGCAAGCTTTCTGCTGACCAGCGTTGAGCTGAGCAGGCTGCCAATGCGCACGGCCAGGTCATAGCCGTCGTCCACGAGGTCGACCACGCGGTCGGAAAGTGTCACGTCCAGCGTAACCCGGGGATTGGCGGCCATGAAGTCGCACCACAGCGGCGCCAGATGCAGGATGCCGAAGGTCACCGGCACATTGACCTTGACCAGCCCGCTGGCCTGCGCTGAACTGGCCGTGATTTCGGATTCCGCATCCTCCAGTTCACCGAGCAGCGCTTTGCACCGCCCATGAAAGGCACGCCCTTCTTCGGTGAGCGAAAGCTTGCGAGTGGTCCGGTGCAACAGGCGCACGCCCAGCCGCGCCTCCAGCTCCGCCACATAGCGGGACACGGCGGCCTTGGATATGCCGAGTGATTCTGCCGCTCGCACAAAGCTGCCGGCGTCCACCACTGCGGCAAAGGTTTGCATTTCCAGAAACTTGTCCATTTGTCTCATATATTGGGACTATTAATTGCATTGGACCATATTTATCTCTTTTTGAGAAACAAATACAGTTCCATCCATGCCTTGAACGCAAGCAGCGAAATGCAGACAAGGCCCCCTCAATCCCCGAAAGGAAATCGCATGAAAGTTCTTGTTATTGGTACCGGCAACATGGGCTCGGGCTTTGTCAAACAACTCTCCGCCGCCGGTCACACAGTGAGCGTGACCGCCCGCGACGCCGTCAAAGCGGCATCCGTGGCCTCCCAATACGCCAACGCAAAGGTCGTACCCGCTGCAGGTGCTGCCGAGGGTCAGGACGTGGTGATTCTGGCCACGGGGTACGGCGACGCCGTGTCAGCGTTGCAATCCGTTGGCAAGCTGCAAGGCAAGGTGGTGGTGGACATCAGCAACCCGCTGACCGCCGACTACATGGGGCTGACGCTGGGCCACAGCACTTCGGCCTCGGAGGAAATTGCCAAGGCCGTTCCTGGCGCACACGTGGTCAAGGCCTTCAACACCGTGCTCGCACAGGTACTGGGTCAAGGCGCTGTGCTGACTGATGGCAGCAAGGTCAACGTGTTCGTTGCCGGTGACGACGAAGCCGCCAAGGCGACCGTGAAAGCACTGGCCGAGAGTCTGGGCTTTGTCGCTGTCGATGCCGGTGGTCCGAAGAACGCACGCTATCTGGAGCCGGTCGCCGGCCTGAACATCTACTTTGCCTACGGTGCAGGACGCGGCACCGACATCGCTCCGGCATGGCAGGGATTAAAGTGAGCTCTGTTCCAATCTGAAAAAGGCAAGAACATGTCAAACACCATGGCCAAGACACCCGAGAGAATGCCGACCTGGTTCATCCCGCACGGCGGGGGTCCCTGCTTTTTCATGGATTGGAATCCGCCCGACGAATGGACCCGCATGGCGGATTTTCTGAAAGGCCTGGCCTCGACCTTGCCGCGCACACCCAAGGCGATTGTCATGGTGTCGGCGCACTGGCTGGCGCCGCACCTGGCCGTGACGAGCGGTGCGCAGCCGGAGTTGATTTACGACTACTACGGCTTCCCTCCCCACACCTATGAGTTGAAATACCCGGCCCCCGGTGCACCGGCGCTGGCAGACCAGATCGTGAAGATGCTCACCACTGCAGGCATCGCCAGCGCCGCCGATGCACAGCGTGGCTTTGACCATGGCATGTTCATTCCGCTCAAGCTGATTTTTCCGCAGGCCGACATACCGGTGGTGCAACTCTCGCTGCACAACTCGCTGGACCCTGCGCAGCATCTGGAGGTGGGCCGCGCGCTGGAAGCGTTGCGCGATCAGGATGTGCTGATCATCGGCAGCGGCATGAGTTTTCACAACATGCGCGCTTATGGCAACCCGCAATTCGGCCCGGTGTCCGATGCCTTTGACGATTGGCTGACCCAGGCCGTCGAGTCCAGTCCCGAAGAGCGTGCCCGCCTGCTGACAAACTGGGAGCAGGCCCCTGGCGCGAGGCAATGCCATCCGGCGCAGGCTGAAGAGCACTTGATACCGTTGATGACTGCTGCGGGTGCTGCCAGCAGGGGAGTGGGTCGCAAGGTGTTTACTGACCGGGTAATGGAAACAACGATTTCGGCTTTCACCTTCGTTTGACGCCAGGTGACGGATCAGCGATTCCCTCTGGATTCAATGCTCGAAGCTAAACTGCCGCATGAGCTTTCCTCGCCTGCCCATCGACGACGAGCTGGAAATCCGCTCTCTCATCGCCCGCTACGGGCCATTCGCCGACGCTGGCGATCCGCGCTTCATGGACCTGTTCACGGAAGACGCCACCTGGACCCGCGCCAATTCGCCGCCGGCCGCGCTCGGCGGCTCCGGCCTGCCCGTGGAGACGCTCAAGGGCCGTGACAAGCTGGGCGCGATGATGACGGAAGTCATGCGGAAGAAGTTCCGCATGCGCGTGCACCACCAGATGACGGATTTTTATGTCGAGCCAGGCGCCGATGGCGACGAGGCCGTGGGCTACGCGCGTGCGCTGATCACCGACTGGCGCGACGGCCCCGGCAAGATTGCGATGTTCGGCGATTACACGCTGCGCTTCCGCCGCACGTCCACCGGCTGGCGCATCTGCGATGCGGTGGTGCGCGTACTGCCGGATTAGTGGGCTGGCTCGGGGGTCACGCTAAGACGCAGGCCCACGGCGTGCAGGACCTTGTGCAAGGTCGTGATGGTTGGATTGCCATTTTCGCTGAGCGCGCGAAACAGGGTCTTGTTTCCCATGTCTGCGCGTCGCGCAACTTCCGCCATGCCGTGGGCTTGGGCGACATGCCGCAACGCAATCAACAGAGCAGCAGGGTCATCCAGGGAAAGCACGGCTTCGATGTATGCAGCGGCCTCGGCTGGATCCTTGAGCGCCTCGCTCAAGCTGGCGTCATAACTGATATCACGCGATGCGATCATGATTTGTCTCGTTTCTTCCAGTCAGCCAAGTATTCGATCGCCTTGGCAATGGCAAGCCTCTGATCGCCCTTGTCACTGCCGCATAGCAACACCACCAGAGCCCCGCCTTGTCGGCTCAAATAAACACGATATCCCGGCCCGCAATCAATGCGCAACTCCTGCACGCCCTCGCGCAACGATTTGCAGTCCCCCAGGTTTCCGGACTGGACCCTCGCCAGCCGCGCGCGTATGTGCGCACGTGCTTGCACATCTTTCAGGCGTGCCAGCCAGAAATTGAATGGCGCTCGGCCGGCCGCGTCAACGTAAATTCGAATTTCCAGAATGGTATCCTAAAAAGCACCTCCCTGTCATCGTATCGATCATTCGCACGAAGAAGCGGAGGGCAGCACGACGATACCCACGGAAAGTGGAATTGCGCGCCCCGTACGGCACGCGGCTTGCGCCGCACGTCCACCGGCTGGCGCATCTGCGATGCGGTGGTGCGCGTACTGCCGGATTAGCGGGCTGGCTCGGGGGTCACGCTGAGGCGCGGACCCACGGCATGCAGGACTTTGTGCAAGGTCTTGTCTCCCATGCTTGAGCTCCGAACCTTGATCGCATCACGATCGCGCCCTGCGGCGGCCACCCGGTCGTTCAGCTCCTTGTGAAGCCGATCAGAGCCGTCTGTGTCTTGCTGGCTTTCGACAAATTCCATCTGTCCCGGTTAAGCCGGTGATTGAAGCGGCGTCAAATGGCGCCGCTTTCTTTAAGGGCGGCAATATCCGCCTCGCTCTTGTTCAGCAACTCTTTCAGAATCTCGCTCGTATCCTGGCTTTTGCGTCGACCCAGGTGGGTGATGTGCCCGGGCGTGCGGGACAACCTCGGAAAGACTCCCGGTACTGTCACTTCACCGGCATCGTCGGTCTGCACACGAACCAGATTTTTGCGGGCCGCGAAGTGCGGGTCCTGGAAGATGTCGGCCACGCTGTTGATCGGCCCACAGGGGACCTCGGCCTCCGCGCAGATCTTCATCAGATCAGCGCGGCGGTGCTGCCTGATCCAGGTGGCGACGATGGCATTGATCTTGTCCCGCCCCTCTATGCGCTGCGGCATGCTTGCGTACGCATCGGACGCCGCCAGATCGTCGCGCCCCATGACGTGGGCCAAGCGCGCGAACATCTTGTCGCTGGAGCACGCCAGCGCAATCCAGTGACCGTCGGCGCATTCGTAGTGGCTGTGCGGCACCAGGATGGCTGTATCGGGCCCCATGCGCTCGCGCACCATGCCGAACCGCGCATAGGCCGGCACCACCTCATCCAGCAGGCGGAACACGGATTCATACAGCGCCATGTCCACCACCTGCCCTTTGCCCGAGCGTTCTGCTTCACGCAAGGCCATCATCACACCGATGGTCGAGTACAGCCCGGAGATGTAGTCGCCCAGCGAGGTCGATCCCGGAATGACCGGTCGCTGCCCGGCCTCGCCGGCCAGGTAGGTCAATCCGCCAAAGCCATGCGCAATCCGGGCAAATCCGGGCCTGTCCTTGTAGGGTCCATCCTGACCATAGGCCGTGATCCGGACCATCACGATGCGCGGGTTGATGGCAGCCAGGTCCTTGTAACCAAGCCCCCAGCGCTCCATAGTCCCCGGTCTGAAGTTCTCCACCACGACGTCGACGTTCTGCACCATTTCCTTGAAGAGGGCCGCGCCTTTGGGATTGCTCAGGTTCAGTGTCATGGCGCGCTTGTTGCGCGTCTCGCTGACCCACATCAGAGTGTCGCCATTGTCGGACACGGTGCCCATTTTTCGCATGGGGTCGTCATGCACGGGATGCTCGATCTTGATGACATCGGCGCCGAATTCGGCAAGGATCGATGCGCAGAACGGCGCGGCAAGAAAGGTCGCGGCATCCAGCACGCGCACGCCGGCCATCGGTAGCTGGGTGTCATCACTCATCTCGCGCCTCCCGTGCGGCTGTCATCGATCAGCTTCTGGTATGCCGGTATGGCCTCGATCATCTTGATGTGCGCCGTGCCCACTTCATTTCCGTCAACCAGGATAGCGCCCTCATCAGGCGCGGCCTTCACTTCACGGTCGATCTTGGGCGCCCACTCCAGCACCGCGGCGATAGTCGGCGACGAGCCTTATTCCTTGATGTTGTTGGCCTTGATGACTTTTTCCCAGCGACTGCGCTCTTCGGCCATGCGGCGGCTGAGTTGAGCGCCGCCCACCAGTTCCACCGCCATGGCAGCGTTCTCAATCGCGGTGACGAATTCCTTGCGCACCATGATTTTCCTGAGCGCCGCTTCCAGTTTGGCGACGACTTCTGGGGGCATGTCGCGCGGGCCGACCAGCGCGTGCCAGAACGGGACGTCATAGCCCGCCACACCGACTTCGGCCATGGAGGGAATGTTGGGCAGCAGCCTGAAGCGGTCTTTGGTGGTGACAGCCAGGGCCTTGAGCTTGCCGCTTTCGATGTGCGGCATCAGGGGCAGCGGGTCGCCGATAAACAGCGAAACCTGCCCGCCGAGCAGGTCTGCGATCGCCGGCGGATTTCCCTTGTAGGGGATGTGCCGGGTGTCGATGCCCGTGATCATGTTGAGGTGCGCGAAGGCCAGATGGGGCGTTGCGCCATTGCCGGTGGAGGCATAGTTGAGTTTGCCCGGGTTTTCCTTGGCCTTGCGAACGAGGTCGGCGAAGCTGTTGATGCCGGACTGCGTGTTGACTACCAGGATGTTGGGGTAAGAGTCGAGTTGCGCGATCGTCGTGAAGTCTTTCGCCGGATCGTAGGGCAGCTTGCGCAGGGACACCGCGATGGTGAATGCGCCCGGGGACGCCAGCAGCAGGGTGTGTCCGTCCGGCTTGGACTTGGCGACGATGTCGGCGGCGATCACGCCGCCTGCGCCGACTTTGTTCTCGACCACCACAGGCACGCCGAATTCGGCGCTCAGGCCCGGCGCCAGCAGGCGCGCAACCAGGTCGCTGCCACCGCCCGGCGTGAAGCCGACGATGATCTGGATCGGTTTGGTGGGATAGGGGTCCGCCGCCATGGACATTGTGCCAAAGCAGGACAGAATCAGAAAGGCAACGCCAGCGCTGAGCATGCGGAACATATAATCTCCTTTTATTGGTAGGCCCTTTGGTATCCTAGCAATCTTTCCGGAAGAGTTCAAGACGATGATTACCCCCGAAAGCATTCAAGCCCGCGACCTTGCCGAGCAGACGGCGCTCAATTTCTTCATCTACATGAAGAGCCAGCGCGTGGACGATCTGGTGAATCTGTTCCTGGCGGACGCGGTGCAGGAGCAGCCCTTCGTGTTCCCCGGCCAAAAGCCCGCCCTGGTGGGCCACAAAGACATCCGCCAGAACTACGAGATGGCACTGGGCAAGCGGCACAGCCACACCTTCGACATCCTGGCCCTGCACCGCACGCAGGAGCCGGACTGCGTCATCGTCGAGGCGCGCGGCACGAGCATCCTGGGCGAGAACGGCCATGTCTACGACAACCGCTATGTCGCCATCTTTCACGTGCAAGGCGACAGAATCGCAAACCTGCGCCTTTACTTCGATCCGCTGGTGGCGCAGAACGCGTTTGCGAAGATCCGCGGCCTGGCCTGAGTCCTCATTTCTTTTTCGGTGGGTCCAGCCGCTGGCCGGCAGAAATGGAAGTCCAGGCAATGGGCGCGCCGGCACGGGCCAGGGCCTCGGCGGGCGCAATGGATGCGTCCCACAGATTGGCCCGGAAGCGACGGGCCGTCACCACATCGCCCGCGTCGGACAGCAGATAGTGCAGCGGCGCGAGCATCACGGCAGGTTTGAGCATGTCGTCGCGATCGACACCGGCTGTGACTGGAATCATCGCGGTATCGACAACACCGCCCGGCACCAGCACATTGGCCGTCACGCCGGTGCCGGCCAGTTCGTCGGACAACACCGCGACATAAGCCTCCAGCGCGGCCTTGGACGGGCCGTAGGGACCGGTGCCCGCATTGAGCATGGAATTCAGGCTGGTGGTCACGGCGATGAGGCGTGCGTGCGGCTGCGCCAGCAGCACGGGCATGGCCTCGTTGATCAGGTGAATGGCCGCCAGGGCGTTGATGCTGAACATGGTGTCCCAGGCACCGGCCGGTACTTCCCAGACACGGGGCGGCTTGCCGAGCACTTCCTTGGTATAGAGCTGCCGCCCCACGCCGGCATTGCTGATCAGCACATTGAATGCGCCAAAGGCCTTGAGCGCGGCCTGAACGATTTCGCGGCCGCTGCCGGCGCGGGTCTGGTCGATGGTGAGGCAGGCGAGTCTCGCCCCGGCGTGGCCCAGGTCCTGCTGCATGGCGTCCAGACGCGCCTGGCTGGCGTCTACCGCCAGCACGCGCGCACCCGCATTCAGTAGCGACGTCACGATTTCGCGGCCGATGCCGCCAGCGCCGCCGGTCACGATGGACACGGTTTCAGAAAGCTTCATTGCATATCTCCCTTAGGTAGAGCCATTGGATTTAAAATCGGGCGTATGCCCCAGAACATCAACGATTTCCAGCCGATCAAAGGCCGGCGCGCCTACGAAGAAATAGCCGCGAACATCCGCGAAATGGTGGTCAGCGGCAAGATCGCCGTCGGTGACAAGCTCCCTGCGGAGCGCGAGCTGGCCGAACGTCTCGGTGTCGGCCGCAATGTGCTGCGCGAGGCGCTGCGCTCCCTGGAGACCGTGGGCTTGCTCGAAATGAAGCGCGGCAAATGGGGCGGCGCCTTCGTCACTTCCGGGCCGTCGAGCGTCGTATCCGAGCAGATGACCGACCTGCTGCGCATGGGCGGCGTCTCCTACGCAAGCGTCATCGAGGCCCGCATCTGGATCGGTGAAGTAGTGGTCCGCGCGGCGTGCCTGCGCCATGCCGCCGATGACGTCCGTGCTCTCGAAGACAACATCGATGCCGTCGAAAAGCTGTTCAACGAAGGCCGCATGGTCGAGAAGACCCAGAAAAACATCGAGTTCCACGACATTCTGGCCCGGGCCACCGGAAATCCCACGCTCGTGATCCTGATGAAATCGCTGACCGACATGGCCGCCTACTTCGCACGCAACATCGGCCCGGACCCGGCCAGCACGACGATACGCTCGCGGCGCTTGTTCATGAAAGCCTTCGTCGCACGCGATGTGGAAGGCGCGGTCAAGGAAATGGAGGCCAGTCTGCGGCGCCTGCAGGCGGTTCATGTGGATCTTGCCTCCCGCCATCATCAACCCGCCCGAACGCCTGCAAAACGTGCCGCACTCGCCAGGAAGGCGGCTGTGGCAAAAAAGGCCGCACCGGCAAAGCGCCCGGTCAAGCGCGTCACAAAGAACTGATCGCGTACAGTCTTCATGGCTTGTCCATAGGGAGCGCAGCACCTATGCCACGCGCGCGCGCCGCCTCCAGGATGAACGCGCCGCAATAGATGTCCTGCAACGCCATGCCGTGCGACTCGAACAGGATGATCTGCGAGTCCAGGGTGCGCCCTTCGCGGCGCCCTGACACGATGTCGGACATGTCGGCGATGCTTTCCCAGTAGAGCAGGCCCGCTTCCACAGCAGGCAGCAGGTCGCCGCTTTCGGCTCGTGCGACCTCACGCGAATCCACCACGACCAGGTCTGCACGCTGGATGGTCTCGGTGTCGAGTTCGCGGCGGTCGATGGCGTTGACACCGGCCGCAGCAATGAACTGCCCCGGCTCCAGCCAGCGGCCATCAAACACCGGCCCTGCGCCACGCGTGATGGTGATCAGGATGTCGGAGCCTTCGACCGCTTCTTGTGGCGATGCGGCAGGACGCACCCGGCGGCCGACTTTTGACGACATGGCCTCGCAGAACTTTGCCAGGCGTTCAGGGTTGCGGCTGTAGACCTTGACTTCGCGGATGTCGCGCACCTTGCAGATGGCTTCCAGCTGTGTGACCGCCTGACGCCCGGAGCCGAACATGCCCACCACCCCGGAGTCTTCACGCGCCAGATACTTGGCCGCGACCGCCGTTGCCGCGCCGGTGCGCATCTGGCCGATCCAGTGGGCCTCGAGAATGGCCTCCAGGCTGCCGGTTTCGCGGTTGATCAGCTGGATCAGGGATGTGTGGTTGTGCGGCAGTACGTAGTAGGCCTTGAAGCCGGCGAGATTCAGGTCGAGCGAGGCGCCCTGCAGGATATGCAGGTGCGCGCCCGGCATGCGGGTGCGTTGGCGCGGTATGTCGAAGGCGCGCCCGGCTGCACGCGCCGCAAACGCGTGCTCCACCTGCTCGATGGCCTGCTCCATGGTCAGCAGAGGCCGGATCTGTTCTTCGCTCAGGTAAATCATGGGGATTCCTCGTTCTTGTTCCAATGTCACTGGCCCGGCCATTGCTACAGCCAGGCCGCCACATGCGCGCCCAGCGGCACGGGCGGCAAGTCCCAGCGCGCGGGCGTGCGCGAGAAGCGCGCAATGGGCGGCAATTGCTCCAACTTTCCGTAGGGAGAGTCGCGCGACTCCAGCACGGGCTGGATTGCGAAGGGATCCACGGGCTGAGCAGGGACCGGCTGCTCGCCCAGGCTCTGCACCCACATGGATGTGCCGGTGAGCGAGACCTCCACCTGGTAGCTGCCGCCGTGCAGGCTGCGCAGCAACAGCGCCGCCGCGGCGCCAGCGGCGCCCAGATAGCCCGTGAGGTAATCGTTGAGAAAGTGCGAGGGCACCAGGCGCGGTCGCCCGCCCCGCCCTTCGGTGTGGCAGATGCCGCTGACCAGCTGGCCGATCTGCTCGAAGCCGCCCCGGTCGGCCCAGGGGCCATCGGAGCCGTAGGTGCTGACAGAGACGTGGATGATGCCCGGGCGCATGCGTGTCAGATCCTGCGCAGAAAAGCCACGCCGCGCCAGGCTGCCAGGGCGCCATGAATCGATGAACACATCGGCATCGCGACATAGCCTGCGCAGGCGCTCTGTGTCGGCTTCCTGGCGCAGATCGAGAAAGGCTGCACGCTTGCCGATGCCGGTGTCCATGATTTGCACCAGCGGGTCGGGCTGATAGGGCGCAGAGATGCGCAAGGCCTCGGCGCCCTGCTCGGCCAGCGTGCGCGCGACCACCGGGCCTGCAATCACATGCGACACATCGAGCACACGCAGGCCGGACAGGGGGCGCTCGGGCAAGGTGGCGGGTGGTGGCACCGGCGCGCTGTCGGCGATGCGCCGAATGCAAATGGTGGGGTTGCGGCTCAGCGCCTGGCCTTGCGGATGCGCCAGCCACTGCGCGCGGGAGCGCACGCAGGCGCCGGGAATCCGGTGCAGTGCGAAAAGGTCTTCCAGCGCATCACCCGTGTGTTTGCGGATGGCCCGGGCCAGCGCCGGCCGTGTGTTGGCGCAGTCCAGTATCTCCAGTGTCCGGTTGCGCAGCGCAGGATAGGAAGCCACCGGGTAAAACCAGCGGTCATCTGCTGTTTCGAAAAAATCCTGGGCCAGCTCCGCGCCGGGTATCAGTGGCATGGGGTAACCGTTTTGCCGCTGATAGCGCACCGGGTACAGGCCGGCGGCGGCCTGCAGCAGATCAATCTCGATGTGCTGGGCCGCGCCGCCGCAATGGCGCCACCATTGCTCCACTGCGATGGCGTTGGCCGCGATGGCCGCGGCGCAGGCCTCGACGATGCGGTGCGGCGTGTCGTAGGCCGGCGCACCACCCACGATGCGCAGAGGAAGCCGCCCCGGCGTGGCATCAGGTTCTCCGCCGGCGCCGCGCAACAGGTCCAGCGCGGCCTGCGCGACGTCGAAGCCGACGTTCATCCCATGAATCCGCCACCGTTGGCGTCGATGCAGGCGCCGCAAATGAAACCGGCCGCAGGCGTTGCGAGGAAGTCCACCGCCGCCGCGATTTCTTCGGCGGTGCCGCGGCGCGCCGAAGCCACGTTGGCCGCCGACTTGGCCAGTGTTTCCTTGGAGCTTTGCAGGGAAAGCGGCGTGTCCACCGGACCGGGCGCCACGCAGTTGACCGTGATGCCGCTGGCCGCGAATTCGCCGGCCAACTGTCGCGTCATGCCGACCAGGCCGGCCTTGGACACAGAGTAGAAAGCCGACACGCCGGGGATGTAGGTTCGCCCGGCACGCGAGGCGATGTTGATGACGCGGCCCCATCCGCGCTCGCGCATGGCGGGCAGCAGTTCACGGCACAGCAGGAAGGGCGCCGCGAGATTGACCTGCATCACGGCGTTCCAGACTTCCATGTCGATTTCTTCGGTGCGGTAGCCGCGCCCTTCGCGCTTGGGGTTGATGCCGGCGTTGTTCACCAGGATGTCGCAGCCGCCGAATTCACCACGGGCGTAGCGGGCCAGATCGAGCACTTCCTTCTCGATGGACAGATCGACCACCCGGGCGCTGGCGCCGGGCAAGGTCTTGGCGGTCTGCACGACCGACTCGTTGCGGTCAACCAGCAGGACGCGCACGCCGCGCTGGGAAAAGGCCTTGGCAACCGCCGCTCCGATGCCGCCGGCCGCGCCGGTGACCAATGCCGAATGGGTGACTTGATTCATGGTGAGGTCTTGCTCCTGAGGTTGTTTCTATTGGTCCTACCTTCAGCCAATTCTACACACTCCAGGGAATGCCGGCCCGCGCCAGCCGACCTCGGGGCCGGCCTCAATAAGGCAGGACGAAGCCGTTCTTGCCGGCGTTCACCCGCAGCACTGTGGGCTTGCCATTGACCATCTGCGCCGACAGGGACACGCTCGCGCCGGGCACCAGCAGGCTGCGGTCTCCTGGCCGAAAGGTGACGATGGGCGCGTCCATCGGAACAACCACGGTTTTCTCGCCTCCCTGGTAGCGCAGCTGCAGCGTGCGGCCCTGGGTGGCGGTCAGTACATCAGCCACGGTGGCGTTGGTCATGGTGCTGCGCTCTTGCAGATCGAAGGGGCGATGGCCCTCGCCCACGCCGCGGGAGGCCTCGGGGAACACGGTCACGGCGATGGCGCGCTGCGTGCCGTCGGCCTGTGGCATGGCTGCCGTGCCGATGAAGCTGCCCGGCTTGATGTCGGACAGTGCGATCGGATAGGTCTCGGTCACAATGACTTTGTCGTTCAGCGCCAGTTCAATGACTTCACCGCGACGCTCCTTCACGACCAGGGTGCTGGAGGTGACGCTTTGCACCGTGCCGCGCAGGCGCTGCACGGGCGGGGCGGACTGCGCCAGGCACAGGTTCATGGACAGGCCCAATGCAAACAGGGCCAGGCGACGGGTATGAGTGATCATGGCGACGGCATCCTCGGTGGATGCCGCATTGTGACCTGAATCAGCGCTCGTGTGCCCTGGCGTCTTTCAGGGCGGCGTGTAGTTGTTCCAGCGCCTGCGCACAGCGCAATGCCGTGGCGCGCAAGGCGCTGGCGTCATTGTCCGGCGCCACCCGCGCGGCATCTTCCAGTGTCGTTACAACAGCGCGGAATAGATAACCCCAGTCTTCCTGGGTAATGTGGTTCGCAGGACACCGCGATAGCGCCCGTGTCGGCGTGCTGGTGCGAGCTACTGCGGAGAACCTTGCAAGGGGGTTGGTCTGGATCTGAATCATGATGGCTAGCAGCTCCCACAGTGCAACTCCTTGTAGATCTTCCAGTCTGCGGCATGGAAGCTGCCCACAACAGACCCACGGGAGTCAGAGGCCCTAGTATGTGCCGGAATGCGGCGGCAGTTCTGTCTGCCACCGTACATAGAAGCAGGGTTATCTGACTCGCCGGGCCGGCGCCATTTATGACTTGGGACTATCGGCATTCCAGGACGCGCGGCGCTTGCCCAGAAAAGCGCCGATGCCCTCGGCGGCCTCCTGCGTGTCCCAGGCGTCGGCCAGGGCATTGACCACGTAAGCCATGCTGTCGGCCATGTCGTGCTCGTGCGAGAACTGAATCAGCTTCTTGGTCGCCGCGACCGCGCCGGGTGCGCATTCCAGGAGGTCGGACAGTTCGCGCTCGATCGCTGCATCAAGATCGGCCGCATCGACCACTTCAGACAGCAAGCCGAAACGCAACGCGTCGGCCGCGGGCATCAGGCGCGCAGTGAGGAACACGCGCCGGGCGTTCGGCTCGCCCATGCGCGCAACGACAAAGGGACCGATGTTGGCGGGGATCAATCCCAGGCGCGTTTCGCTCAGCCTGCACACCGCATGCTGCGAGCCGATGGCGATGTCGCACACAGCCACCATGCCCGTGCCGCCGCCATAGGCAGCGCCGTTGATGCGGCCGATCAGGGGCACCGGCAGTTCGTTCAGGCCCTTGAGCACACGGCCGAGCACCGCGCCTTCTTTGATGCGGTCTGCGCGCGACATCTGCATCGCGCCGCGCAGCCAGTGCATGTCGGCGCCGGCGCAGAAGTTCTCACCGGCGCCGGTCAGCACTGCGGCGCGCAGGCCGCCTTGCCCATGGATCCAGTCGATCACGCGCAGCAGGTCCGACTGCATCGCAGCGCTCAGCGCATTGCGGGCCTGCGGCCGGTTCATGGTGATATAGGCGACGCCGCGCTGGTCCAGCCGCAGCAAAACAGTTTCAAGGGTAGGAGGGTTCATTGATGTGCCCGGTTAAAAAAGTGTCAGGTCAGCCGCCGCCCAGGGCCTTGACCAGAAACACGGAGGTGAGCATGCGCTGGCCCAGCAACTGGGCCGCCTGCCGCTCGGAATTGAGAAGGGATTGCTGGGCCGTGATCACATCGAGGTAGGAGGACACACCCCCCTCGTAGCGGCTGTTGGCCAGATCCAGGACGCGCCGGGCGCTTTGCACCGCGGTGCGGGCCTGCGCATGCGCGCGCTCCAGCGCCGCCAGGCTGCTGATGCCATCCTCGGCCTCCTGCATGGCGGTGAGCACGACACGCCGGTAGTTGGACACTGTGGCTTCATAGCCCGCCTTGGCAAACCGGAGATTGGCATCGAGACGCCCCCCATCGAACAGTGCCTGCGTGGCCGAAACGCCGAGCGACCACAACAGGCTCGGCGCATCGAAAAGCCTTGACAGGGTGCGGCTGTCCACGCCCAGCGCAGGGTTCAGGACGATGCTGGGATAGAAGGCCGCGTTGGCCACGCCGATCTGCGCGTTGGCCACCGCCATGGCGCGTTCCGCCGAAGCCACATCGGGACGGCGCTCCAGCAGGTCGCTGGGCAGTCCCAAGGGCACGGCGGGCGGCACCATGGGTTGCGACTGTTGCCCCAGCGTGAACCGTGGCGCAGCCGTGCCGGTGAGGGTGGCGATCGCGTGCTCGAAGAGTCCGCGCTGGCGGCGCAGCAGATCGACCTGGGTCAGGGTGTTGTCCAGCAAAGCCTGCTGCTGCGCCACGTCGAGACCGGAGCTCGCGCCCAGTTCGTGCCGGGCGGTAGCCAGCTCCAGCGCGCGCCGCTGCAGCGCGATGGAGCGCGACAGCACGTCGAGCTCGGTATCGAGTGCGCGCAGGCTGAAGTAGTTGCTCGCCAGATCTGCGCCCACCAGCAGCCGCAGGTTCTCCAGGTCGGCGGCAGACTGCTCGGCCGAGGCACGCGCACCGTCCACGGTGCTCTGCACCCGGCCCGCGAGATCCGCCTCGTAGTTGACCGACAGCGTGGCCGCGTAGTCGTCCTGCACAGTCGAGAAGTTGACCGAGTTGTAGTTGGTCAGGGGCCGGTTGGCCGATATCCTGAACCGCGACACGCGCGCGCCGAGATTGACCTGGGGAAAGGTCGCGGCCTCGCTGGACGCAACAAGGCTGCGAGCCTGCGTCAGACGCGCCTGGGCCACAGCCAGGGTCTGGTTGCCGCCCATTGCCTGGCGCATCAGCGAGTCAAGTTGCGGATCCTGGAAGCGCAGCCACCACTCGCCTTTGGCCGCGCCATCTCTGGGTGCGCTCGCGCGCCAGGGAGCCTCGGTCTGCCAGGCCGCAGGCATGTCGAGTGCGGGCTTGCGGTAGGCCGGTGCGGTGGCACAGCCCCCCAGACCGGCGGCGGCCAGCGCCAGCAGCGCGTGTCGCAGCAGCGCGAGATTCACGATGCCCGCCCGGCGGGCTGGCTGGCCGGCTTGGCCGGCGGCGCGACCGCAACTTCGTCGCCCTCGGCCAGAGAGTCCGGCGGATTGAGCACCAGCCGGTCGGCAGCCTCTACGCCGTCGATGACTTCAACCGTCTCTCCGTAATTGCGCCCGATCTGCACCGGGCGCAGCCGCACCCGGCCCGCATCATCGACCACTGCCACACGCATGCCTTCGCCACGAATCAGCAGCGCATTGTTGGGTATGACCAGCGCCCGGCTGGGCAGCAAAGGCAGTTGCACCTGAACGAAGGCGCCCGGCAGCAGCCGGCCATCGCGGTTGGGCAGCGCGATCTCCACCTGCATGGTGCGCGTCACGGCGTCGATGGACGCGGCCGTGCGCGCCACCTGCCCCTGGAACTTCTGGCCGCGCAGCTCGGTCTGGGTCACGATCACGGGCTGGCCGGGCTTGATGAGCTGCGAGTAGGACTGCGGCACGTTGATGTATACCCGCAGCGGATCGGTCTGCGCCAGCACAAACAGCGCGCGCCCCGCTCCGCCACCCGCGCCGGCGTCGATCAGGTCGCCGATGTCCACGTTGCGCCGTGTGATGACGCCCGCGAAAGGCGCAACGATGCGCTTGAAGTTCTCCAGCTGACGCAGCCGCTCGACGTTGGCGTCTGCCGCCGCCAGATTGGCACCGGCCTGGGTGAAGGCGCTGCGCCGCTCTTCGAGTTCTTGCTGCGATACGGCGTCGCGGCGTCGCAAGGCTTCCCAGCGTTCGGTCGTGGTGCGGGCCAGTTCGAGGCTGGCGGCCGCCTGCTGGCGTGCGGCCACGGCCTGCGAGAGCTGCTGGTCGATCTCGGGCGTGTCGAGCTCGGCGAGCAACTCGCCCTGCCGCACATGGCTGCCGATGTCTTTGTACCAGCGGCGCAAATAGCCGCCGGCGCGCGCATTGATGGGTGACTGCACAAAGCCTTGCAGCGTACCCGGCAGGGCCAGCGTCTGACCGGTGTCCGCCGCCTTGGGCTGGGCGGTTCGCACATAGAGGCGGGCCCGCTCTGCGGTGCCGGACTCCAGCGCCTTGGCATTGGACATGCGGCTGATCACGGTGCGCCCCGCGCCAATGGCCAGCAGTATCAGCACAATCAGCGTCAGCCAGCGGGCGCGGCGCACGACCTGCCCGCGCTTGAGAAGCTCGCCCGAGTCGCCGGGCTCCACAGGGTGGATGGCCAAAGGAGAATGACGTTCTTCAGACATGGTTTCAAATCTCCTGAGGCGCGCCAGCGCCCGCGACGCTCACGCGCGTGGCCTGCTTCGCCCGGCGCCGTGCCAGGCGCTGGTGAACGCCGGCAAAAAGCACCGGCACAAAAAACAAGGTGGACACAGTCGCAAACAGCAGGCCGCCGATGACCGCGCGCCCCAGCGGCGCATTTTGTTCGGCGCCTTCGCCCAGGCCGAGCGCCATGGGGATCATGCCGATGATCATGGCCAGGGCCGTCATCAGCACCGGGCGGATGCGTGTGGCGCCGGCTTCAAGGGCGGATGCCAACGGTGTGGCGCCCTCCTCGCGCCGCTGGCGCGCGAAGGCAACCACCAGAATGCTGTTGGCGGTGGCAACGCCCATGGTCATGATGGCCCCCGTGAGCGCGGGCACGCTCAGCGTGGTGCCGGTGATGAAGAGCATCCACGCAATGCCCGCGAGCGCGGCCGGCAGTGCGGCGATGATGATGAACGCGTCGATCCAGGACTGGAAGGTCACGACGATCAGCAGGTAGACCAGCACGATGGCCATGGCCAGGCCCACGCCCAGGCCGATGAAGGAAGCCTCCATGGTCTGCACCTGGCCGCGGATGGTGATGTCACTTCCACGCCCCAGACGCGGGCGCATTTCGTCGACGAGTTTTTTCACCTGGCCGGCAACATTGGCCAGATCGGTGCCCTGCACGCCCACATAGACGTCGATGACCGGCAGGATGTTGTAGCGCGAGACGATGGGAAACTGCCGAGCCGGCCGGGCCTCGACCAGATTGCCCAGAAGCTGCGGATTGGTGATGCTTGTGGCGGCATTGGCAACGGCACCCACGGGAATGTTGAGCAGCGCATCCAGCGAATCGACGCGGTACTGCGGCGACTGGATCGCCACGTTGTAGACCACGCCATTTTGCGGATTGAGCCAGAAGGCCGGCGCAGTCTGTGAACTGCCAGACAACGCGATCAGAACGTTCTGTCCGACGTTGGCCGCACTCAGGCCCAACTGCTGCAGCCGCGTGCGGTCCATGCGCAAATCGACGGCCGGACCGTCCAGGCGCTGGTGCACGTGGGCATCCACCGCGCCGGGAATCTTGCGGATGGCCTTGGTCAGCTCGGCGGCCAGTTCAGCGTTGGCAGCAAGGTTCTGCCCGCTGAACTGCACATCGATGGCCGCCGGCAGGCCGAAGTTCAGGATCTGCGTGACGATATCGGCCGGCTGAAAAAAGAACTCGATGCCAGGAAAACGCTTGGGCAGTTCGCTGCGCATCAGCGAGATGAACTCATCGGTGGGACGATGGCCCTTTTTGAGCGAGAGCAGGATTTCCGCGTCGAAGGTTCCTATGGTGCCGGCATTGCTGTATGACAGGTTGATGCCGCTGTTGGGCACGCCGAGATTGTCCAGGATGGTCTCGAGTTGGTCTGGCGGCACGAGTTCGCGGATGGCAGCCTCGACCCGATCGGCGATGCGCGCAGTCTCCTCGATGCGGGTGCCGGTGGCGGCACGGAAATGCAGGCGGATCTGGCCGGCGTCCACGCTCGGAAAGAAATCGCGGCCCAACACCGGAAATAGCCCACAGGACAACACGCAAAAGGCCAGGAACAGGGAGCCGAACATGCGCCGGTGCGACAGCAGCGCCGACAGGCACAGTGCGTAGGCGCGTCGCACGTGCTCAAACTGGTTGTCGAAAGACTTGTAGAGCCGCTGCAGCAGGCTCGGCTTGCCCTGCGCCTGTGCGCCGTGCACATCCTTCATAAGCAGCATCACCAGTGTGGGCACCAGGGTGCGCGACAGAATGTAGGAGGCCAGCATGGCGAACACTACGGCCTCGGCCAAGGGCACGAACAGAAAACGCGCCACGCCCGTGAGAAAGAACATCGGCACGAACACAATGCAGATGCACAGCGTGGAGACGAAAGCTGCCGGGCCGATTTCTCCGGCGCCGACGAGAATCGCTTCCTCCAGCGGCTTGCCAAGATGCATGTGCCGCTCGATGTTCTCGATGGTCACGATCGCCTGGTCGACAAGAATACCCACCGACAACGCCAGCCCGCCCAGGGTCATGAGGTTCAGGGTTTCTCCGAGCGCGTACAGCGCCAGGATGGAAGCCAGAATGGAAAGCGGAATCGTCAGACCGATGATCAAGGTGCTGCGCCAGTTGCCCAGAAACAGCAGCACCATCAGCGCCGTGAGACCGGCGGCGATCAACGCCTCGTAGACCACACTTGCGACGGCAGCCTTGACGAACACGGACTGATCGAACAGCGGCGTGACCTTGACATCCGGCGGCAAGGTGCGCGAGGCCCGCGGCAGCAGCTCGCGCATATTGGCCACGATGTCCAATGTGGAGGCTCCGCCATTTTTCAGCACCGACAGCAAGACGCCGCGCGCGCCGTCCTGGCGCACCACATTGGTCTGTGGCGTGAAGCCGTCGCGCACGGTGGCGACGTCGCGCAGGTAGATGGTGGCGCCACCAGCGCTTCGCACGGGCAATTCGTTCAAGCCCGCGATGGTCTCTGGCGAGGCGTTCATCTTGACCGCGTATTCGGTGTCGCCGAACTTGGCCGTGCCCGAGGGCAGGATGAGGTTCTGGGTGTTGACCGCGTTGACCACGTCGGCCGGCGACAGGCCACGCGCCTGCATGGCCTGGGTGTCGAGATCTACCGAGATCACGCGGGTCTTGCCCCCATAAGGAAAGGGAATCGCAACTCCGGGCACGGTGATGAGCTGGGGGCGCAGCAGATTGACTGCGGCATCGAACAGGGTCTGTTCCGGCAGCGTGGCGCTGGACAGCGCGAGCTGCATGACGGGGATGCTGGAGGCCGAATACTTGATGACCAGCGGCGGAGTGATGCCGGGCGGCATCTGGCGCAACTGCGTCTGCACCGAGGACACGACCTGCGCAATCGCCATCTGGATATTGGCCGTGGGCTGGAAGAATACCTTGACGATGGACACGCCGCCGAGGGACTGTGATTCGATATGTTCAATGTCGCTGACCAGGGTGGTCAATCCGCGCTCGCTTTGCGAGGCAATGCGCTGGCCCATCTCCTGGGCCGGCAGCCCGGTGTAGTTCCAGATGATGCTGATCACCGGGATATTGATTTCGGGGAAGATGTCCGTGGCCATGTTTTTCAGCGCGAAAGGCGCAGCCAGAACGATCAGCATGGCCATCACGATGAACGTGTAAGGGCGGCGCAGTGCCAGCAGGACCATGGACATAGTGGGCGATCTTCCGGTTCTAGGACCCTCGGAATAATACGTGATCACCATGTTTCCGGCTGGTAAAGCTCCGTCCCCATTCACGGGACGAGACAGTATCATTCGGCATGCCACCAACCCCGACGTCCGGCGCCGCCCGGCGCATCCTCGGCATCGATCCGGGCCTGCAGGTCACCGGCTTTGGCGTGGTCGATGCCGAAGGCCAGTCCTTGCGCTATGTCGCCAGCGGCACCATCACCACCGGCCACTTGGCGCGCGCCGACTTGCCGGGCCGGCTCAAAGTATTGTTCGATGGCATTCGTGAAGTCGCTCGCCGTTACGATCCGGACACGTGTTCGGTAGAGATCGTGTTCGTCAATGTCAATGCCCAGTCCACGCTTCTGCTGGGCCAGGCCCGCGGCGCCTGCCTCACTGCCCTGGTGTCGATGGATCTGCCGGTGGCCGAATACACGGCCCTGCAAATGAAGAAGTCCGTGGCCGGCTATGGCAAGGCTGGCAAACCCGAGGTGCAGGAGATGGTGATGCGTCTGCTCAAGCTGCCGGCGCTGCCAGGCAAGGACGCGGCCGACGCGCTGGGGCTGGCCATCACCCACGCCCACGCCGGTGCGCTGAACGCCCGGCTGGCGGCGGCAGCCCGCCACTGAAACGACCGGCTCACCAGGCCCGCGAGGGCAGCGCGAAGCCGCGCGGCGCGGCCGCATCATCGTCGAAGGTGACGATGTCCCAGGCGTCCCTCTGGGCCAGCAGTTCGCGCAACAAGCGGTTGTTCAGGGCATGGCCCGAGCGGAAGGCGCTGTAGGCGGCCAGCAGCGGCTTGCCGATCAGGTAGAGGTCGCCCATCGCGTCGAGGATCTTGTGCTTGACGAATTCGTCGTCGTAGCGCAAGCCCTCGGCATTGAGGACCTTGTAGTCGTCCATGACGATGGCGTTGTCCAGCCCGCCGCCCAGGGCCAGTCCGTTGGCGCGCATCATCTCGACGTCCTTGGTGAAACCGAAAGTGCGCGCGCGCGCGATGTCGCGGGTGTAGGAGCCCGTGCCCAGGTCGAATTCGACGCGCTGGCCGGTGGAGTCGACGGCCGGATGCTGAAAGTCGATCTCGAAGCTGAGCTTGAAGCCGTGGTGGGGCTCCAGGCGCGCCCACTTGGACAATGCGCCCTCGCCTTCACGCACCTCAATGGGCTTGAGCACCCGCAGAAAGCGCCGCGGGGCGTTCTGGAGCTCGATGCCGGCGGACTGAAGCAGGAACACGAACGAAGCGGCAGAGCCATCCAGGATCGGGACTTCTTCAGCGGAGATATCAACGTACAGGTTGTCGAGCCCAAGTCCCGAACAGGCCGACATGAGGTGCTCGACCGTGTGGACCTTGGCGCCGCCCGCTGAAATGGTGGAGGCCAGGCGCGTGTCGGTCACGGCCTGCGCCGAAATGGGGATATCCACTGGTTCGGCCAGGTCCACACGCCGGAACACGATCCCGGTGTCGGGCTGCGCCGGGCGCAGGGTCAGCTCCACCCGCTGGCCGCTGTGCAGGCCGACACCCACGGCCCGCGTCAGCGATTTGAGGGTTCTTTGCTTGATCACACCCTGGATTCTAGAGTTGGCGGCCGGACTGCGCTGAACTGTGGGTATCGCGCACGCCGGCCCCCGCGCCGGCGGCTCAGTCGACCTGCTTGCGCAGGAAGGCTGGAATCTCCAGGTCGTCCTTGCCCCCGGCGGAAAGGCCTTCGATCTGGGCCGCCGCATGGGTGCGGTTGATGCGCCACACGCGGGGCACGCTCATGTCCTCATAGTTGGTCTGGCCCACGCCCAGGGGCGCGCCCTGACCCGCAGCGCCGGGACCGCCGACAGCATTGTTGACCGTAGGTATATTGAAGCCCACGTTGTCGGTGCCGGTGCGCAGCACCTGCAGCGGCGGCGCGTTGCGGCGCGCGCCCTGGCGGCTCAGGCCGGTGGCGACCACGGTCACGCGCACCTGGTCGCCCAGGTTGTCGTCGTTGGCCGTGCCGAAGATGACGTGCGCTTCGCCGGAGGCGTAGGCCCGGATGGTGTTCATGGCGAGCTTGGACTCGTTCAACTTGAGCGAGCCCTTGGCCGCGCTGATCAGCACCAGCACGCCCTTGGCGCCCGACAGGTCGATGCCTTCGAGCAAGGGGCAGGCCACGGCCTGTTCGGCGGCGATGCGGGCGCGGTCTGGCCCAGCAGCCAGCGCGGTTCCCATCATGGCTTTGCCGGGTTCGCCCATCACGGTGCGCACGTCTTCGAAGTCGACGTTCACGTTGCCCGGCACGTTGATGATTTCCGCGATGCCGCCCACGGCG
>JAURZS010000016.1 GCA_030653255.1 Burkholderiaceae bacterium
ACCGGCTCGGCCACGCCGAGCTCGTTGATGCGGTTGTGCAGGGTGACCATGTTCTGCTTGAGTGCCTGGTCCTGCACGCGGCGCGCCGCCTCGGGCCGGATCGAGGCCGTCAGCTTGTATTCGATGCCTTCGGCGACATCCACGGTCTGAAGATCGACAAAGTCGGCGGCGAAGACCTTCTTGGCCGCATCCAGGGTCTGCGCGTCGCGGAATCGCAGCTCGATGGTCTGGCCGTTGCGGCTGATGCCGCCGTGGCGGATGTTCTTCTCCCGCAGTTGGGTGCGGATGTCGCCAGCGAGAGACTCGGCCTTCTTGGTCAGCGCGGCCTGCATGTCCACCTGCAGCATGAAATGCACACCACCGCGCAGGTCCAGGCCCAGGTACATCGGCGCCGCATGCAGGGCCGACAGCCAGGCCGGTGAACGGGACAGCAAGTTGAGGGCGACCACATAGGGCGGGTCGGCGGGATCGGGCACCAGCGCCTTCTGGATCGCGTCCTTGGCCTTGAGCTGGGCGTCGCCGCTGTTCAGGCGCACCTTGATCGAATTGCTCTCGAGCGTGATGGCCTCGGCCTGCAGGCCGGCGGCCTTGAGAGCATCCTCGACCCGGGTCCGCACCACGCTGTCCACGCGCGAGGAGGACTTGGCCGCCGACACCTGCACCGCATGCGCCTCGCCAAAGAAATTGGGCAGGGTGTAGATCGCCCCCACCAACAGCGCGATCAGGATGATCGCGTACTTCCAGACCGGGTAACGGTTCATGATCGCGCTTTGCTTCGACAGGAATCGGAAAAGGTGAAACCCGCGCCAGGCGGGCGCCTCACAGGGGGTTACTTCATCGTGCCCTTGGGCAGCACCTGCACCACGGCGCTGCGCTGGATCTGAACTTCGACACCGGCGGCCAACTCGATCGACAGATAGCCATCGCCCATCCTGGTCACCTTGCCCAACATGCCGCCGGCGGTCACGACTTCGTCGCCCTTGGCCAGGGCATCAATCATGGCGCGATGCTCCTTTTGCTTCTTCATCTGCGGGCGGATCATCACGAAATACAGCACCACGAACATCAACACCAGCGGCAGCATGCTCATGAGCGAAGACTGCAAGCCACCCTCGGGGGCAGCAGCAGGTGCGGTTTGGGCAACGGCGGAAGAAATGAACACAGGCGACTCCACAAAGATCGGAACTCACGAACGCACGCCCGTGCAGGCGCATTACCGACACGCACGGGGGGAACCTGCGATTGTAAACGGGGGTTGCGCCCGACTGCGTGTTGACCGAGGAAGACGCAAGGCTGTTTCAGCCCGCACCAAGCCGCCGGGCCGATTCGCCAGCGCCCTCTGTAGAAGAAAGAATTAGGCCGCGCGGCGCGACTGCGGGCTTTCACGCCACAGGCGCATCAGTTCGTCCCAGCGCTGCCGGGCGGCCCGCAAATGGCGCTCCTTGACATGACCGTAACCCTTGATCAGCTCGGGAATGCGGGCGATCTCCACAGCGGCGGCATGCCGGTCCGCATCGAGCATGCGCATCACTTCCTCCATGCTGGTGCGGTATTCCTGGATCAGTGCGCGCTCGCTTCGCCGCTCGTCGGTGCGGCCCATGATATCCAGCGCACCGCCGCGCAGGCGCTTGAAGCGCGCCAGCACCCGGAACACGGTCAGCATCCAGGGGCCGAATTTTTTCTTCTGCAGCTCACCGCTGGCGTTTCTGGTGGCGATCAGGGGCGGCGCCAGATGGAAGTGCAGCTTGTAATCGCCCTCGAACTGGGCCTCGATGCGGGCATGGAACGCGGGGTCCGCATGCAGGCGAGCCACCTCGTACTCGTCTTTATAGGCCATCAGCCGGAACAGATTGCGCGCCACCAACTCCGCCAGCAGTGTCTTGCCCAGCGGCGCCTCGATCTGGCGCACGCGTTCGACGAAGGCGCGGTAGTCCTGCGCATAGGCCGCATCCTGATAGGCGCCCAGAAACTCCTGGCGGCGCGTGATCAGGGTGTCCAGCGTCTCGCGCGGCTTGAACGTGATCACCTGTGCCGGGCGGACCAGGCGCTCGATCGCCTGCGGGTCGTGCGCGGCGCGGCGCCCCCACTCGAAAGCAGTGCGGTTGCTCTCGACCGCCACGCCGTTGAGCTCGATGGCGCGCATCAGCGAGGCATGGCCCAGGGGAATCCAGCCTTTTTGCCAGGCATAGCCCAGCATCATGGGGTTGGTGTAGATGCTGTCGCCCATGAGGCGGGTCGCGGCGGCGTCGGCATCGAAGGCGCCCACGGCGTCGGCGCCCACGGCGGCTGCAATGTTGGCGCGGCATTCCCCGGACGGGTTCTTCCAGTCGGCATCGGTGACGAATGCGGCGGTGGGCGTGCCGTGCGAATTGAGCGCCACCCGGGTGCGCCCGACGCGCATGCGCATCAAAGTCTCCTTGCCCGACGAGACGATGGGGTCGCAGCCAATGACCAGATCGGCCGCAGCCATGCTCACGCGCGTGGTGCGTATGTCGTCCTGGCTGCGCCCGATCAGCACATGGCTCCAGGTGGCACCACCTTTTTGAGCCAGGCCACCGGCGTCCTGGGTGACGATGCCCCGGCCTTCAAGGTGGGCGGCCATGCCCAGGAGCTGGCCGATGGTGATCACGCCGGTGCCGCCCACGCCGGCCACCACGATGCCCCAGGCCTGGTCCCGCAAGACGGGCAGCAGGGGCTCCGGCAGCTCGCCCAGGTCGGCCGGCGAGGGGACTTCTTCGCGCGCCTTCTTGCGCAACTGGCCGCCCTCGACCGTGACAAAGCTCGGGCAAAAGCCCTTCAGGCAGGACATGTCCTTGTTGCAGGTGGACTGGTTGATGGTGCGCTTGCGGCCGAACTCGGTCTCCAGCGGCTCGACGCTCAGGCAGTTGGACTGCACGCTGCAGTCGCCGCAGCCCTCGCACACCAGTTCGTTGATGATGACGCGCACGGGTGGGTCCGCCAGGGTGCCGCGCTTGCGACGGCGGCGGCGCTCGGTGGCGCAGGTCTGGTCGTAGATGATGACGGTGGTGCCCTTGATCTCGCGGAACTCCCGCTGGATGGCATCGAGCGCGTCGCGGTGCTGCACTGCAATGCCCTCGGGCAGGCGCAGGCCCTGTCGCGCCAGGGCTTCGTACTTGTCAGGCTCGTCGGTCACGACCACGATGCGCGTCGCGCCTTCGGCGCGCATGGACTGCGCGATCTGCAGCACCGAGTGGCCTTCGGGCCGCTCGCCCACCGGCTGGCCTCCGGTCATGGCCACGGCGTCGTTGTAGAGAATCTTGTAGGTGATGTTGACGCCCGCGGCAATGCTCTGGCGCACGGCGAGCAGACCGCTGTGGAAGTAGGTTCCGTCGCCCAGATTGGCAAAGACATGCTGCTCGCGGCTGAAGGGCTGCTGGCCGACCCAGGGCACGCCCTCGCCGCCCATCTGGGTGAAGCCCACGGTGCTGCGGTCCATCCAGGTCGCCATGAAATGGCAGCCGATGCCCGCCATGGCGCGCGAACCCTCGGGTACGCGCGTGGAGGTATTGTGCGGACAGCCCGAGCAGAACCAGGGCGCGCGGTCCGCGCCTTGCAGACCGCGCAGTTCAATGGCCTGCATGGCGCGCTCCTTGGCCTCGAGGATGGCCATCTGCGCGTCGATGCGGGCGGCGAAATCCGCCGGCAGGCCCAGCTTGCGCAGGCGCTGCGCGATGGCGCGCGCGATCAGCGCGGGCGACAGATCGGCATTG
>JAURZS010000023.1 GCA_030653255.1 Burkholderiaceae bacterium
TGGTGTCGTCGAGGTCCAGTTCCTCGGCGTTGCCTTCGCGGGCGAACTTGCGCAGCCGGCGCAGCGCGATCTTGATGTTGCGCGTGCCCAGCTCCTGGGTATCGTCGTAGTCCTTGTAGGCGCGCTGGTCCCAGACCTTGACCGCGCTCTTGTTGCGGCCCTTTTCCTGCCCGATGCGTATGCCCTGCGGGTTAACGCCGTAGGCGCCGAAGGGCGAGGTGCCGCCGGTGCCTATCATCTTGCTGCCGC
Source organism: Burkholderiaceae bacterium (assembly GCA_030653255.1). Lineage (GTDB taxonomy): Bacteria > Pseudomonadota > Gammaproteobacteria > Burkholderiales > Burkholderiaceae_C > JAURZS01. The sequence continues at coordinate 250 of JAURZS010000023.1, forward strand.
CTTCGTGGCGTTCTTTCTGTTCCTCGAAACGCTTCTTGAGCAACTCCATGAGCTCGTCCCAGCCCATCTTCTCGATCTTGGCCTTGTCCTCGGCGCTCAACTCGAGCTCCAGGTTCTTGCGCAGCCATTCGAGGGGCAGGTCTTTGGTGAAGTCGGCGATGGTCTCCACGCCCTTGAAATAGGCGGCGAAGGCGCGGTCGAACTTGTCGTAGTGCTTCTCGTCCTTGACCAGCGTGGTGCGGCTCAGGTAGTAGAAGTCGTCAATGCCGTAACCAGTGCCGTCCTGGCTGGCGGGACCGACCACGCCATGCTTGAGGGCGTCGAGCAGGCTCAGGTATTCCTTGACGGAGACCGGCAGCTTGGCCGATCGCAGGGTGTAGAAGAAGTCGATCAACATGCGGAACTCGTCTTCATGCGTTGAGAGGAGCCGGCGCTGCCGGCCGGGGTTTGTCGAGCTGCCAGCGCAGATGGGCTTTCACGGCCGGCCACTCGCTGGCAATGATGCTGAAGACCACGGTGTCGCGCAAGCTGCCGTTGGCGGCGCGCTGGTGGCTGCGCAGCACACCGTCCTGCTTGGCGCCCAGCCGGGCGATGGCTTCGCGGCTTTGAAAATTGAACCAGTGGGTGCGGAACTCCACTGCAATGCAGTGGAGTTTCTCGAACGCATGCTCGAGCAGCAGCAGCTTGGTCTCGGTATTGATGCCGCTGCGCTGCACGCTCTGGCTGTACCAGGTGTGGCCGATCTCCAGCCTGTGGTTTTTTTCGTCCACGTTGAAGTAGCGCGTGCAGCCGACGATGCGCTGGTCCGACTTGCGGCGCACGACGAAGGGCATGGCGCCTTGCTCGCTGCGCATGTGCAGCGCGGTATCCATGTAGGTGAAGATGTCGTGCGGCATGGGCACGCCGGTGTACCAGAGGTTCCAGAGCTCGCCGTCTTTGGCCGCTTCAAGTAATTCGGCGCCGTGGCCGCGTTGTAGCGGCTCCAGCGCCACCCAGTCGCGCCCGACCAGGGTGACCGGCTTGATGAACGCCATGCTCAGCCCTTGTTCCCGGCGCGCGCGCGCACCCGGCGCGCGATCTGCACACCCAGGCCACCGCCCACGCCGACCAGGGCGATGCCCAGCACGGTGGGGGTGGCATAGCCTGGGGCGAAGATGTCCAGCCCCAGCAGGCGGCCGATCCAGAAGCCCAGCAGCGCGCCGCCGACGAAACCCGCCGCGTCGCTCAGGCCTTCGGTCAGCAGTGCCTTGCTCATACGGATCGTCCGGTTCAGCGGTTGTTGCGCTGCATGAACACCAGCTTCTCGAACAGCGTCACGTCCTGCTCGTTCTTGAGCAGCGCGCCCACCAGCGGCGGCACGGCAACCTTGTCTTCCTTGCTCTGCAGCGCGTCGAGCGGAATATCCTCGGCCACCAGCAGCTTGAGCCAATCCAGCAGCTCGGAGGTGCTGGGTTTCTTTTTCAGGCCGGGCAGGTTGCGCACGTCATAGAAGGTCTTCATGGCCGCAGCCAGCAAGTCTTTCTTGAGGGTGGGGAAATGCACGTCCACGATCTTGTTCATGGTCTCGGCATCGGGGAACTTGATGTAGTGGAAGAAGCAGCGGCGCAGGAAGGCGTCGGGCAACTCCTTTTCATTGTTCGAGGTGATGAACACCAGCGGGCGGTGCACGGCGCGGACCAGCTCGCGCGTTTCGTACACATGGAATTCCATGCGGTCGATCTCACGCAGCAAGTCGTTGGGAAACTCGATGTCTGCCTTGTCGATTTCGTCGATCAGCAGCGCCACCGGCCGGTCGGCGGTGAAGGCCTGCCACAGCACGCCCTTGACGATGTAGTTGTGGATGTCCTTGACCCGCTCGTCGCCGAGCTGGCTGTCGCGCAGGCGCGAGACTGCGTCGTACTCGTAGAGGCCCTGCTGCGCCTTGGTGGTCGATTTGATGTGCCATTGCAACAACGGCATGTTCAGGGCCTGGGCCACCTCCTCGGCCAGCATGGTCTTGCCGGTGCCGGGCTCGCCCTTGATCAGCAGCGGGCGTTGGAGGGTGATGGCGGCGTTGACCGCGAGCATCAGGTCGGGCGTTGCGACGTAGTTCTGGGAGCCTTGAAATTTCATGGGAAGGTCGTTGCTGGAATGGGGGTTGGGCTGGATATAATCAAAGGTTGATTACAAGTCTGAACTTTCACAGATTGTGCGCGCAAAATGAACAAGTTGTTGACCACGCTATTTTCCCTGGCTGTCGCCGCCGTGACTGCCACCTCCTATGCCCAGGAAGTCAAGGGTGACGCCAAAGCCGGCGAAAAGAAGATCGCCATGTGCATCGGATGCCATGGTATCAAGGGCTACCAGGCCAGCTTCCCCGAGGTCTACCGGGTGCCCATGATCTCCGGTCAGGGTGCCAAGTACATCACGGCCGCACTCAACGCCTACAGGGGCGGCGAGCGCAAGCACGGCACCATGCGCGCCATTGCCAGTTCCATGAGCGACCAGGACATCGCCGATGTGTCAGCCTTCTATGAGGCTCACGGCAAGGGCGCTGCCCCGGCGGGGGCCCCTGCGGCCCCGCCCACGGCCCGGGTCGATGCCCTGCTCAAGAAGGGCGGCTGCGTGGCCTGCCATGGCGACAACTTCTCCAAGCCGATTGACCCGAGCTACCCCAAGGTGGGCGGCCAGCATGCCGACTATGTGTTTGTGGCACTAAAGTCGTACAAGACCGAAGGCAACACCCAGGTTGGCCGCTCCAACGGCATCATGGCCGGCATTGCCAAGCAGTTCTCCAATACTGAGCTGAAAGAACTCTCCAGCTATCTGGCCACCCTGCCCGGCGACCTGCGTGTCGTGCCTGAAAGCCGCTTTCGCTGAGACCGGACCCGCCTGTCCGTCAAGAAAAGCCCGCTCAATGCGGGCTTTTTGTTGGGCTGATCCCCTTCCGCTCAGACGTCGAAAAACACCGTTTCCCGCGCTCCCTGCATGTGGATGTCAAAACGGTAGACCACCTGGCCGCCCTGCTCACGGCGCTGCGCCACAAGGGTGTTGCGGCGGTTGGCCGGCACGGATACGAGCACAGGGTCCCCGGCGTTGGCCGCGTCTTCGTCGCTGAAGTACACCCGCGTGAAGGTATGCAGCAAGATGCCGCGCATGGTGACGATCATGTTGATATGCGGCGCCTGGCCTGCGCCCTCGGGCCCGGGCTTGACAGTCCGGAAGCGGAAGCACATCTGTGGATCGGTGCCCGTGCCGACGCGGCCGAAACCCCTGAACCCGCTGCTGGCGACCTCCGCAGGTGTCTGCGGATAGCGGCCCTTCGCATCGGCCTGACTGATCTCGACCAGCGCGTCCAGCACGGGCTGGCCGTCGCCGTCGTACACCGCGCCTTCCAGGACGATGTGCTGTCCCGCGGCCTGGGGCAGCGCCACGACGGCGTCGAAAACCTGGCCGAGGTCGTAGCCGTATTGCACGCTGGTCAGGCCATAGGCGAAGTAGGGGCCGACCGTCTGGGAAGGGGTCTGGCCGAAGCTGTCCTGCAAGGCGCTCATCAGGGGGGTGGTCATGGCAATTGTCTCCCGGTGTTCAGCGTGGGGTCTCGAACGGGGTCTCGCCGACGCCGCGCAGCACGATGTCAAAGCGGTAGCCCAGGGCGAAGCCTTCCTGGGTGAGTTCGAGCGTGAAGTCGCAGACCAGGCGCTTGCGTGCGCGCTCGGGCGTGCCCAGAAAGATGGGGTCGTACTGCAGCAGTGGGTCGCCGGGAAAGTACAGCTGGGTCACCAGCCGGCTTGCGAAGTGCTGCCCGAACAGGGACAGGTGGATGTGCTGGGGCCGCCAGGCGTTCGGATGGTTGCCCCAGGGATAGGCGCCGGGTTTGATCGTGAGGAAGCGGTAGCGGCCCTGCGCATCGGTCAGGCAGCGTCCGGCACCCAGGAAATTCGGGTCCAGCGGCGCGTCGTGCTGGTCCACCTTGTGGACATAACGCCCGCTGGCGTTGGCTTGCCACAGTTCGATCAAGGTGTTGCGCACCGGTCGGCGATGCTCGTCCAGCACCTGGCCGGCCAGCACCATGCGCTCGCCGATGGGCTCGCCGTTGCGGCGCGCATTGCGCGTCAGGTCGTGGTCGAGTTCGGCGATGCATTCATGGCCGTAGACCGGCTGGGCGAGTTCACCCAAGGCCGCCTGCAGGGGAATCAGGCGCTGCGTGGGCGATCGCTTGGCGGTTGACTTGTAGCCTGGGTGCAGGTAAGGGGGGTGGGACGACCAGTCGCGCGGGGTGAGCAAAGCGGTGTCAGGCATGGCGACTCCTTGTGGCAGATTGGCGTTAAGGCACGGGGCGTTGAGGCACGGAACGTTGAATGGGGCCAGGATCGGCTGCGCGGTTGTGAGGATCACCGATCGCGCGTGGCGCGCCGCTGCACGCAATCGACATAGGCCGCGCCATCGGGCGGGCGACCGGCACGCTGGCTTTCCCACAGCATGCGGCCCAGGCATTCCATGACTTCGTGATGCGCTTCGTGCAGCGATTGGCGCCTGGCAGCCAGCAGTTCCACGGCCTGGCGGATGCCTCGCGGCTGGTCGATGGAGCACTGCTCGCTGATCGACAGATGCATGGACAGGTGCAGAAAGGGGTTCTCCCGGGCCGGGTCGGCGGCGTCCATTTGCGCGATTGCGGTCTGTTCGTTGGCCAGGTCGGCATGGTATTCAGGGTGCTCAGCCACCCAGCCCGCGGCGATGGTTTCCAGAGGGTCCAGAACGAGGCCCTGCAGGCCCTTGGCATGCACGGAACAGAAGAAGCGGCGCACGTCGGCCTGGGACGGACTGAACATGCGCAAAGCGTAGCATGCCGTCACCACCCGCCCCTTGGGCTGGGGCATATCGAACTGGAGAAATCTTCTAGAATCGTGACAAAGAATCGATGCTTTGTAACGAACACAAGGTGTGCTGATCACTGGCGCGGGCTGCACGCCCTCGCTGCACACACTCCGGAGACCTCATGATCGACAAGATTGTCCTGTCCATAGCCGACGCGCTGGCTGGGGTGAAGGACGGGTCCACAGTATTGATCGGAGGATTCGGCACCGCAGGCATTCCGAACGAATTGATCGAGGGGTTGATCGTCCAGGGCGCCAAAGCCCTGACGGTGGTCAACAACAATGCGGGCAATGGCGAATCCGGTCTGGCCGCGCTGCTGCGCACGGGCCGGGTGCGCAAGATCATCTGCAGTTTTCCGCGCCAGGTCGATTCGCAGATTTTCGACGGCCTGTACCGCAGCGGCAAGATCGAACTCGAACTGGTGCCGCAGGGCAATCTGGCCGAGCGCATTCGCGCGGGGGGCGCGGGTGTCGGCGCTTTTTTCACGCCCACGGGCTTCGGCACGGAACTGGCCCGGGGCAAGGAGACGCGCGAGATCGGCGGACGGCAGTATGTGCTCGAATACCCGATTCACGGCGATGTGGCCCTGATCAAGGCCGAGCGCGGCGACCGCTGGGGCAATCTGGTCTATCGCAAGGCAGCGCGCAATTTCGGCCCCATCATGGCGACGGCTTCGGCCCTGACGGTGGCCTCCGTGCACGAGGTCGTCGAGCTCGGTGCGCTCGATCCCGAGCACATCGTGACGCCGGGCATTCATGTCCACCGCATCGTGCGCATCGAGCGCGTGGCCACGCAGGCCGGCGGGTTCAGGAAGGCTGCGTGATGGCGAACCCGGGTTATCAGAAGCGTACCAAGGACCAACTGGCAGCCCGCGTGGCCCAGGACATCCCCGAGGGCGCTTGCGTCAATCTCGGCATCGGCATGCCCACGCTGGTGGCCAACCATATTCCCGCCAGCCGCGAAGTTCTGCTGCACAGTGAAAACGGCATTCTGGGCATGGGGCCGGCGCCCGGCAGCGGCGATGAGGACTACGACCTCATCAATGCCGGCAAGCAGCCGGTGACGCTGCTTGCCGGCGGCTCGTTTTTTCATCATGCCGACAGCTTCGGCATGATGCGCGGCGGCCACCTGGACATCTGCGTGCTGGGGGCTTTTCAGGTTTCCGCCACCGGTGATCTGGCCAACTGGCACACCGGCGAGCCCGATGCCATCCCGGCCGTCGGCGGCGCGATGGACCTGGCCATCGGTGCGCGACAGACCTGGGTGATGATGGACCTGCTGACCAAGTCCGGTGAGAGCAAGATCGTGCCCAGCTGCAGCTACCCGCTCACCGGCATTGCCTGCGTCAAGCGCGTCTACAGCGATCTCGCCACCCTGGCCTGTACGCCGCAAGGCCTGCGCCTGATTGACAAGGTCGACGGCCTGTCGCACCAAGAACTCGAAGGGCTGGTCGGTCTGCCGATCACCCTGCCTGCCTGATGTTTTTTTACCTTTGAGGACCCCATGAAGCAAGCTTTCATCTGTGACGCCATCCGCACTCCCATCGGCCGTTATGGCGGCGCGCTCGCCGCAGTTCGCACCGACGACCTCGGGGCCATTCCGATCAAGGCGCTGATGGCGCGCAACCCCAAGGTCGACTGGCAGGCTGTGAGCGACGTGATCTTCGGCAACACCAATCAGGCCGGCGAGGACAGCCGCAATGTGGCCCACATGTCCAGTCTGCTGGCGGGCCTGCCGATTGACGTGCCCGGCGCGACCATCAACCGTCTGTGCGGCTCGGGCCTGGACGCCGTGGGCACGGCCGCGCGCGCCATCAAGTCGGGCGAGGCTTTCCTGATGATTGCCGGCGGCGTCGAGAGCATGACCCGCGCGCCCTTCGTCATGCCAAAGGCCGAATCGGCCTTTGCGCGCGCGCCCACGATTTATGACTCGACCATCGGCTGGCGCTTCGTCAACCCGCTGATGAAGGCCATGTATGGCATTGACGCCATGCCCGAGACG
>JAURZS010000026.1 GCA_030653255.1 Burkholderiaceae bacterium
GGCGACATCGCCGAGCTTTTTCATCATCGCGCGCGTGTAGTCGGCCTCGCCGACGCTGACGCCGCCCGATGTGATGATGGCGTCGGCCTGCGCAGCCGCCTGAGTGAAGGCCGCTTCGAGCAAGGCGGGTTCATCGCGCACCACGCCCATGTCGATCACTTCGCAGCCCAGGCGCGTGAGCAGGCCGAACACCGTATAGCGGTTGCTGTCGTAGACGGCGCCTTCGCGCGGCGGCTCGCCCAGGCTCAGGATTTCATCGCCGGTGGAGAAATAGGCCACCCGCAGGCGGCGTGTCACACGGACCGAGGGCAGGCCCAGGCTCGCCAGCAAACCCAGCGCCGCGGGCGTCAGCAGTTGGCCTTGGCGCAAGGCCGCCTGGCCGCGCATGATGTCCTCACCGGCCAGGCGCCGGTTGTCGCCCCGACGCAGCACACCCGGCGCGATCGTGACGCGCTCGCCCTCGACGCGCGCAAGCTCCTGCGGCACGACCGTGTCCAGCCCCTCGGGCATGACGGCGCCCGTCATGATCTTCAGGCATTGCCCCGGCGCGAGATGGCCGCGCCAGGCCTTGCCTGCCAGCGCGGTGCCCGCCACCTGCAGCGTGAGCGGCGCGTCCTCGCGCAGCAGCGCGCCGTCAAAGGCAAAGCCATCCATGGCCGAATTGTCATGCGGCGGCACGCTCACGGGCGACACCACGTCCGCGCTGAGCACGCGCCCCAGGGCGTCGAACAGCGCTATTGATTCGGTGTCCGCCACGGCATCGACCAGCTTGTCCAGGAAATCATTGACGGATTGCGCGCTGAGCGCCTGCGGGTCGTAGCCCTGCAGTTCGGTGGCAATCTGGGCCAGCGTCTTCATCAGCATCAGGTGCGCTGTTCCAGCGCGTGCAATTCGGCCAGGGTGTTGGCGTTGTAGAAGGCCTGCGGATCGTCGCCGGGTGCATCGAAAGGCACGACCACCGTCTTGTGTTGCGCAGTCCAGGCGTCGATCTTGCGTCCGCCGCCATGGGTGAAGGCCACCAGACTTTCGAGCAGATCGACACCGAGCAGACAGAACACCGGTTGCGTGCGCAACTCGACGCGGCCCTGCCCATCGGTTTGCGGCGCGGCGGCCATCGCAATCTGCGCGCCCTCGCGCACCAGCGCGGCGCCCATGCGCTCCACCAGGTCCAGCGGGAACAAGGGCGTGTCGCAGGGCACTGTCACCAGATATGGCGTTTCGCAACGCTCAAGGCCCGTGAGAAAACCCGCGAGCGGGCCCGCATAGTCCGGCAGCACATCAGGCCAGACCGGCGCGCCGAAAGCCTCATAGGCCGACAGATTCCGGTTGGCGTTGATCATTGTGTGGCCCACCTGCATCTGCAGGCGCATCAGCGTCTGCAGGGCCAGGGGCAGGCCATTGAAGTTCTGCAAACCCTTGTCCACCCCGCCCATGCGCATGCCCTTGCCACCCGCCAGCACGAGGCCGGTGATGCTTGGGAGAGTGACAAGCGTGGGAGTCGTCATACCCGGCCTCCGCCGGGCCGCCCCAAGGAGGCCGGCGCCCCCTCGGGGGGCAGCGCAGTATACGTAGTGACAAGCGTGGGGGTCATATCTCATCCACCGATGTAGCTCATCTCTACACGGGGGGCGCCGGGCGTGTCGGCGGGTTGGCTGGCGCGCAACTCCGAATAGCGGTCTTCACGCCCCTGCCAGACCTGCCCGATGGCAGACGCGATGTCCTCATCCGGCGCGCCGCCGCGCAGCAGGGCGCGCAGATCGTGGCCCCGGCTTGCGAACAGGCATAGATAGACCTTGCCTTCAGTGGACAGGCGCGCGCGGTTGCAGTCGCGGCAGAAGGCATGGGTGACGCTGGAGATCACGCCGATTTCTCCCGCGCCATCCTCATAGGCCCAGCGCTCGGCCGTCTCGCCGGGGGCGCAGGGGCTCAGTGGCGCGAGCGGATACTGCGCTGCGATGCGCTGCACCACCTCGGCCGACGGAAGCACCTCGTCCATGCGCCAGCCGTTGCTGGCCCCCACGTCCATGTATTCGATGAAGCGCAGCACGATGCCCGTGCCCCGGAAGTGCCGCGCCATGGGCACGATCTCGTGCTCGTTGACGCCGCGCTTGACCACCATATTGACCTTGATCGGACCCAGGCCCGCATCCTTTGCCGCGGCGATGCCCTCCAGCACCGAGGCCACCGGAAAATCCACATCGTTCATGCTGCGGAACACGGTGTCGTCCAGACCGTCCAGGCTCACCGTCACGCGCCGCAGGCCCGCATCCTTCAGGGCGCGCGCCTTGCGCGCCAGCAGCGAGCCATTGGTGGTCAGCGTCAGGTCCAGCGGCTCGCCATCGACCGTGCGCAGCGCGGCCAGCCGTTCCACCAGCCGCTCGATGTTCTTGCGCAGCAGCGGCTCGCCGCCGGTCAGCCGGATCTTGCGCACGCCATGGGCGACGAACAGCGACGCCAGCCGCGTGATTTCCTCGAAGCTCAGCAAATCCGCCTGTGGCAGATAGGCGTGGTCCTTGCCGAACACCTCCTTGGGCATGCAGTAGCTGCAGCGGAAATTGCAGCGGTCGGTCACGCTGATGCGCAGATCGCGCAGCGGCCGGCCCAGGCGGTCCTGCAGCAGGCCGCTGGCCGGCACACGCGCGCCGCCTGACGGCGGCAGCGTCACCGCGTCGCGCAGATCGTGAACAGGGATGATGCGGCGGACCATGGGCTCATTTTGCCGCAGGCGGCACATCCCCTCGGCTGCAAGGGCGAAGCCCGGGCCCGGGGTGCTCGCGCGCCAGGGAAAAGACCGTGCTCAGGCGCAGCGCCCGCCGTCGACTTCGATGCACACGCCGCTGATGAAAGCCGCCTCGTCGCTGGCCAGGTACAGGGCCGCATTGGCCACGTCCAGCGCCGTCGAGAAACGGCCCAGGGGGATGCTCGCGCGGAACATGGCGCGGCGCTCCTCAGTGAGTTCACCACCGGCGAACTCCACCGACAGGCCGGTGTCGGGGTTGAACACCGGGTTCAGGCAGTTCACCCGGATGTTGTCGGGGCCGAGTTCCGCGGCCAGCGACTTCGAGGTCAGGATCACCGCGCCCTTGGAGCCGTTGTACCAGGTCAGGCCGGGGCGCGGTCGCACGCCGGCGGTCGACGCTACATTGATGAAGCTGCCTCCGCCATTGGCGCGGAAGGCCGGCACCGCATGCACGGTGGCCAGATAGATGCTCTTGACGTTGACGGCATAGCAGCGGTCGAAGTCTGCTTCGCTGACTTCGATGGCGGGCCGGTTGCGGTGCGTCCAGCCGGCGTTGTTGACCATGACGTCGAGCCGCCCGTGGCGCTCAAGGGCGGCGTCGACCAGGGCCTTCATGTCGGCCGAACGGGTGACATCGGCGGCGAAGAACGATGCCTTGCCGCCGGCCTGCGCGATCTCGGTGGCCACCTTCTCTCCGGCTTTGACATTGATGTCGGCGACCACGACGCGAGCGCCTTCCTCGGCTAGCCGGCGGGCGATGCCTTCGCCGATGCCGCTGCCCGCGCCGGTCACGATGATGGATTTGTTCTGGACTCTCATGGGGGCTCCGGTGATGGTTTGAAGTCGGGTGAAGATCAGTCGTGCTTCACGGCCACAGTCTTGAGGGTGGTGAAACCATACAGGGCCTCGAAGCCCTTCTCGCGCCCATAGCCGGACGACTTGACGCCGCCGAAGGGCAGCTCCACACCGCCGGCCGCGCCATAGTTGTTGATGAACACCTGGCCGCAGCGCAGCCGGCGGGCCATGCGGAACTGGCGCGCGCCGTCGCGCGTCCAGACACCGGCCACGAGTCCGAATTGCGTCGCATTGGCGAGTTCCACTGCGTGGTCCTCGTCACGGAAGGACATCGCGGCCAGCACCGGCCCGAAGACTTCCTCCTGCGCCAGCCGATGGTCCACGGGCACATCGCGCAGCAGGGTGGGGGCCTGGTAGAAGCCGGTCTCGGGCGCCTCGTCCACAATCTGGCCCTGCGCCACCACGGGGATGTTTGCGACCTGCGCGTCGCTGAGAAAATCCCACACCCGCTGCTGCTGGCTCTGGCGGATCAGCGGCCCGACGTCGAGGTCCATGGACGCCGGCCCGACGCGCAGTTGCGCGAACGCATGGCCCAGCCGCTCCATCAGGCGGTCGTAGATTTTTTCCTCCACGAGAATGCGCGAGCCCGCCGAACAGGTCTGGCCCGCGTTCTGCACGATGGCATTGATCACCACGGGAATCACCGCATCGAGGTCGGCGTCGGCAAAGACAATCTGCGGACTCTTGCCGCCCAGCTCCAGCGTGACCGGACAGTGGCGGGGCGCGGCCAGCTGCTGCACCAGCGTGCCGATCTTGGGGCTGCCGGTGAAGCTGATGTGCTCGATGCCCGCGTGGCGCACCAGTGCATCGCCCGCCTCATGGCCGTAGCCGGTGACGATGTTGAGCGCGCCGGCGGGAAAGCCCACTTCGGCGGCGAGCTGGGCCACGCGGATCAGCGACAGGCAGGCGTCCTCCGCCGGCTTGACCACGCAGACATTGCCCGCGGCCAGCGCCCCGGCCACGCTGCGCCCGAAAATCTGCATCGGGTAGTTCCAGGGCACGATGTGCCCGGTCACGCCATGCGGCTCGCGCCAGGTAAAGACGCTGTAGCCGTCCTGGTAAGGCAGGGTCTGGCCGGTGAGCTTGTCGCAGGCGCCCGCGTAGAACTCGAAATAGCGCGCCAGCGCCACGGCATCGGCGCGCGCCTGCCGGGTGGGCTTGCCGCAATCGCGCTGCTCGATCGCGGTCAGTTCCTCGGCGTGCTCGGTGACCTTCACCGACAGCCGCATCAGCAGCCGTCCGCGCTCGGTGGCGCTGAGCTTGCTCCACACCGAATCCATGCACTGCCGCGCAGCGCGCACTGCGGTGTCGATGTCCTGTGCATTGCTGCGCTGGATTTCGTCGAAGACCTGACCGGTGGAGGGATCGATCACCGGGATGGTCAGGCCCGACGAGGAGACAAGGGAGGTATTGGCGATGAAGTTCAGTTGCATCCCGCAATTCTGCTCCAAAGCCGGGCGGGGTTCAGGCCTGTGGAGGGACCGGGACGACTGGCGTATAGCGGCTCGCGTTGTCCGCAAGCCAGCGCGGCGACAGTGCACTGGCGTGTTGTTCGGGATGAAAGTCCGGGCGCAGATAGTCGCGCCAGGGCTTGTAGCAGTGCCGCACCAGTCCGTCGCGCCCGAACAGCAGGCGCGCCGCACCCGTCCAGGTGCGCCAGCGCCACACCGAGTCGTCATGGCGCAGATTGAGGAGGGTCTGCCGCAGCACATCGTTCACGAAGATCAGCGTGATGCGTCGGAACCAGGTCCAGCGCCAGTCTTCATTGCCCTGCAGTGCGCGGTACAGATCAAAAGCCGTGCTCTTGTGCTCGGCCTCTTCGGCGCTGTGCCACAGCCACAGCGTACGCAGCCGCTCCTCGCAGCCATCGAGCAGTCCCGGGTGCCCCAGCAGCCACTCCGCGAAGATGGCCGTGAAATGCTCGTTGGCCGCCGTCGCGGCCAGTGCGTGGCGCGGATCGACGCCTTCGTCGAACAGATGCATGCGGGCCAGCGCGCGCGGCGCCCATTCGTTGACCAGGCCCTGCCGCTCCAGCTGCGCGTTGAAAAGCGCATGCAGCCGCCGGTGGGTGGCCTCCTGGCCGATGAAGCGCTGCACCTCGGCGCGATAGCGCTGCTGCTGCTCAGGCGGCAGGGTGTCGAAGCCCCTGCGCACCGCATCAATGAAGAACTGCTCGCCGACGGGAAAACTCATGGACAGCGCGTTGAAGAAAGCCGTGGCAAAGGCATCGCCACCGCACCAGTGGCGGTCGAAGGCGGGTTCCAGGTCGATCAGCAGGCGTCGTACGACGAGTTCGGTCATGCGGGAATGATGCCAGAACGCCGGAGCGCCGTTGGCGGGCGACGCCGGAGGGGGGCCGCGCGGCGGCCAGCCCAAAAAAATGCCCCGCAAGTGCGGGGCATCCTGTCCTGAGCGCACGGGCCAAGCGGACCGCCCGTGCTCAGGAGGGGCGCGTCAAGCGCCCCGGCTTACTTCGAAGCTGCCGGCATCGCAGGCGCCGCAGCCGAGGCGGCAGGCAGCGATGTCGTGGGCATGGCCGCAGCAGGCGTCGACAGCGCAGGCGCCATCACCGCCGGCGGCGTCACCGCGGCAGGTTGTGGCGCGGGCTGGGCATCGCCGCCGTGGAACTTCATCATCAGCGGCACGATCAGCAGCGCCACGATGTTGATGATCTTGATCAGCGGATTGACGGCCGGGCCGGCCGTGTCCTTGTAGGGGTCGCCCACGGTGTCGCCGGTCACGGCGGCCTTGTGCGCCTCCGAGCCCTTGCCACCATGGTTGCCGTCTTCGATGTACTTCTTCGCGTTGTCCCAGGCGCCGCCGCCCGTGCACATGGAGATCGCCACGAACAGGCCCGTCACGATGGTGCCCATCAGCAGGCCGCCCAGCGCCTTGGGGCCGAGCAGCAGGCCCACCAGGATGGGAACCACCACCGGCAGCAGCGAGGGGATCATCATTTCCTTGATGGCGGCGGTGGTCAGCATGTCGACCGCGCGGCCGTACTCGGGCTTGCCCGAGCCGTCCATGATGCCCTTGATCTCGCGGAACTGGCGACGCACTTCCACGACGACGCTGCCCGCGGCGCGGCCCACGGCCTCCATGGCCATGGCGCCGAACAGGTAGGGAATCAGGCCGCCGATGAACAGGCCCACGATCACCATCGGGTCGCTCAGGTCGAAGCTGATGGCGCGGCCATAGCTCTCCAGCTTGTGCGTGTAGTCGGCGAACAGAACCAGTGCGGCCAGGCCGGCCGAGCCGATGGCATAGCCCTTGGTCACGGCCTTCGTGGTGTTGCCCACGGCGTCCAGCGGGTCGGTGATGTCGCGCACGCTGGCGGGCAGTTCCGCCATTTCGGCGATGCCGCCGGC
>JAURZS010000035.1 GCA_030653255.1 Burkholderiaceae bacterium
TCCGACTTCGTCGAGATGTTCGTCGGCGTGGGTGCGGCCCGCGTGCGCGACATGTTCGAGAACGCCAAGAAGAACGCCCCCTGCATCATCTTCATCGATGAAATCGACGCCGTGGGGCGCCAGCGCGGCGCCGGCCTGGGCGGCGGCAACGACGAGCGCGAGCAGACGCTGAACCAGATGCTGGTCGAGATGGACGGCTTCGAGACCAATCTGGGCGTGATCGTGGTGGCCGCGACCAACCGTCCCGACATCCGGGACTCCGCGCTGTTGCGGCCGGGTCGCTTCGACCGCCAGGTCTATGTCACGCTGCCAGACATTCGCGGGCGCGAACAGATTCTCAACGTGCACATGCGCAAGGTGCCGATCGGCCAGGATGTCAATCCTGCGATCATCGCGCGCGGCACGCCCGGCATGTCCGGCGCCGACCTCGCCAATCTGTGCAACGAGGCGGCCCTGATGGCTGCGCGCCGCAGTGCCCGTGTGGTCGAGATGGTCGACTTCGAAAAGGCCAAGGACAAGATTCTGATGGGCCCCGAGCGCAAGAGCATGGTCATGCCCGAGGAAGAGCGTCGCAACACGGCCTACCACGAGTCCGGCCATGCGCTGCTGGGCAAGCTGCTGCCCAAGTGCGATCCTGTGCACAAGGTCACTGTGATTCCGCGTGGCCGCGCCCTGGGGGTGACCATGAGCCTGCCGGCCCAGGACCGTTACAGCTACGACAAGGAATACATGCTGAGCCAGATCAGCATGCTGTTCGGCGGCCGTATCGCCGAAGAAGTGTTCATGAACCAGATGACCACGGGCGCCAGCAACGACTTCGAGCGCGCGACCCAGATCGCCCGCGACATGGTCATGCGCTACGGCATGACCGACGCGCTGGGCCCCATGGTCTATGCCGAAAATGAGGGCGAGGTGTTCCTGGGGCGCTCGGTCACCAAGACCACCAACATGAGCGAGCAGACCATGCAGAAGGTCGACGCCGAGGTGCGCCGCATCATCGATCAGCAGTACAACCTGGCGCGCCGTCTGATCGAGCAGAACAGCGACAAGATGCACGCCATGGCCAAGGCCCTGCTCGAATGGGAAACCATTGACACCGAGCAGCTCGACGACATCATGGCTGGGCGCGAGCCGCGTCCGCCCAAGGACTGGACACCGCGCACGCCCACCGGCGGCGGCTCCGGCGGTTCGGGCGGCGCGGCGGTGGGCACCGAGCCGGCGGCCACTGCGGCTTGACCGGGCACTGAGCAGACGCTGAAACGGGGCTTGCGAGCCCCGTTTTGCCGAGAGCCCGCCTCCACAACATGTTCTGGCAGACCTCGCGATTTCGGATCGATCTATCGCAGCCGCGCGTGATGGGCGTCGTCAATGCCACGCCCGACTCCTTTTCTGACGGTGGCAGGCATCTCGACCCACAGGCGGCGCTGGAGCGCTGCGAGCAACTGCTGCACGACGGCGCCGACATGCTCGATATCGGCGGAGAGTCCAGTCGCCCTGGCGCGCCGCCGCTGCCGCTGGACGAAGAGCTGGCACGCGTGATACCGGTGCTGCGCGAGGCCGTGCGTCTGGGGGTGCCGGTGTCGATCGACAGCTACAAGCCCGCTGTCATGCAGGCCGCGCTCGATCTGGGGGTGGACATCGTCAACGATATCTGGGCCCTGAGACACGAGGGCGCTGTCGAAGCAGTGGCGAGGCATCCGGACTGCGGCGTGTGCCTGATGCACATGCACCGGGAGCCGCAGACCATGCAGGCTGAGCCCATGCAGGGCGATGTGCTGCCGCAGGTGCTGGCCTTTTTGCGCGAGCGCACCGAGGCAGTGATGCGCCAGGGCGTCGCGCGCGGGCGCATCGTCTGGGACCCGGGCATCGGCTTTGGCAAGACGGTGGCCCAGAACTTCGCGCTGCTGGCGCGGCAGGCAGAGCTGTTGACCGACGGCCACGCGCTGCTCGCAGGATGGTCGCGCAAGTCCTCGCTTGGCGCCGTCACCGGCCTGGCGGTGCAGGATCGCATGGCGCCCAGTGTCGCAGCCGCGCTGCTGGCCGTGGAGCGTGGAGCGCGCATCGTGCGAGTGCATGACGTGCGCGAGACCGTGGCGGCGCTTGCCGTCTGGCGCTCTACAATTTCGCAGGCAGGCTGGGTGCAGCCACCTGCGCCGGGCGACAACCAACGAGAACAGAGTCCATGAGCAGAAAATATTTCGGAACCGACGGCATTCGCGGCACGGTGGGGCAGGCGCCGATCACCCCTGACTTTGTGCTGCGTCTGGCGCATGCCGTGGGCCGCGTGCTCAAGCAGACCCAGGAGCGCCCCACGGTGCTGATCGGCAAGGACACGCGCATTTCGGGCTACATGCTGGAGAGCGCGCTGGAGTCCGGCT
This sequence comes from Burkholderiaceae bacterium, assembly GCA_030653255.1. Classification (GTDB taxonomy): domain Bacteria; phylum Pseudomonadota; class Gammaproteobacteria; order Burkholderiales; family Burkholderiaceae_C; genus JAURZS01. Next base: position 2,379 of record JAURZS010000035.1, read on the forward strand.
TCAATTCTGCAGGGGTCGACGTCGTGTTGCTGGGGCCCTTGCCCACGCCGGGAGTCGCCTACCTGACGCGCGCCCTGCGTGCGAGCCTGGGGGTGGTCATCAGCGCCAGCCACAACGCCTTTGCCGACAACGGCATCAAGTTCTTCAGCGCCCAGGGCACCAAGCTGCCCGACGCCTGGGAACTGGCCGTCGAAGCCGTGGTAGACGAGCCGCCGGTATGGGTGGAGTCGGCCGCGCTGGGCAAGGCGCGCCGGCTCGACGATGCGGCCGGCCGCTACATCGAGTTCTGCAAGAGTACCTTTGCCAACGACCTGACCCTGCGCGGCATGAAACTGGTGGTTGACGCGGCCCATGGAGCGGCCTATCAGATTGCGCCCAAGGTGTTCCATGAACTGGGCGCCGAGGTCATCGCCATCGGTTGCGCACCCGACGGCCTGAATATCAACCATGACGTGGGCGCCACACACCCCGAGGCGCTGATCCGGTCGGTCAAGGCCAACCATGCGCACTATGGCATCGCCCTCGACGGCGACGCCGACCGGCTGCAACTGGTGGATGCCAAAGGGCGCTTGTACAACGGCGACGAAGTCCTCTACCTGATGGTCAACGAGCGTCTGGCCCGCGGCGAGAAAGTACCCGGCGCGGTGGGAACCCTGATGACCAACATGGCGGTCGAGCTGGCGTTCAGGGGGCGCGGCGTGGAGTTTGTGCGTGCCAAGGTGGGTGATCGCTATGTGCTGGAGGCGTTGGAGCAGCGCGGCTGGCTGCTTGGCGGCGAAGGCTCGGGGCATCTGCTGGCGCTGGACAAACACACCACGGGCGATGGCCTGATCAGCGCGCTGCAAGTGCTGCAGGCCTGTGCGCGCAGTGGGCGCAGCATGGCCGAGCTGCTCGAAGGCGTGAAGCTCTTTCCGCAGACGCTGCTCAATGTGCGCTTGCCGCCCGGGCAAGACTGGAGCCGCAATCGCTGGCTGGCCGCCGAGACCGACGCGGTCGAGGCCGAGCTGGGCGGCAGCGGCCGGGTGCTGATCCGCGCCAGCGGCACCGAGCCCCTGTTGCGCATCATGGTCGAGTGCGCCGACGAGCTGCGCTCGCGCAGCCTGGCACAGCGCCTGGCCGACGCTGCCCGCGCGGACAAGCCAGCGCGCTGAGTGCGTCCGTGCAGATCGTTCGAGCCGACTATGGCGACCCCGTTCATGCGCGGGCTCTGGTGGAATTGCTCGATGCCTATGCGCGCGATCCTGCCGGGGGAGGCCTTGCCCTGAGTGCGCATGCGCGTGCGAACGTCGTGGCAGGCCTGGCCGCGCGGCCGCAAGCCTTCAGTGTGCTGGCCTTTGACGGCGAGCAGGCCATCGGTCTGGTCAATTGCATCGAGGGTTTTTCGACATTTGCGGCGCGCCCGCTGGTCAATGTCCATGATGTGGTGGTTCTCGTCGCCTACCGCGGCCGGCGCGTGGGCGAGCTCATGCTGGCGCTGGTCGAGCACATCGCACGCGAGCGCGGCGCGTGCAAGCTCACCATGGAGGTGTTGCAGGGCAATGCCTCGGCCTTGCGGCTCTACGGACGCATTGGCTTTGCAGCCTACGAACTGGACCCGGCGATGGGGCACGCCCAGTTTCTGCAGAAGCTGCTGGACTGAACGGCCGTCTGCGCAGCCGGTATCAAGGCTTGACGGGCTTCAACGAAAACACATCACCGAGCGATGCGTAGGTCGGGCCGCCGATGCGGCACACCGGATTCAGGCTGCGCGCGTCGATCTTGCCGTCGCGGTAGAGATCGTCGCGGATGTGCATGCGCACCACGGCGCCGACGAAGAACTCGTTGCCCTTGTTGCCGAAGCTGAGCACTTCGCTCAGCTTGCACTCCAGGCTGATCGGCGCGCGCGCCAGGCGTGGCGTGCGAATGACTGTGCTTGGCACAGTTTCGAGGCCCAGCAGTTCGACCTCGCTGACGTCGGGCGGGTGATGTTCGGAGCTCAGGTGCAGCGCTTCGAGCAGGGGCTGGTCGGCGATGTGGATCACGTATTCACCGTGGGCGTGGATGTTGCGCGAAGTGTCCTTGCGCAGGCCCTCGCGCGCGCCGCAATTGAAGCCCAGCATGGGCGGATAAGTCGAGACGAAGGTGAAGGCGCTGAACGGTGCCAGATTGATCCGGCCAGGTTCAATACCGCTGGTGATCCAGGCGATGGGCCGCGGCACGACCGCGCCTGTAATCAGCTTGTAGCTGGCTTCCTTGTTCAATGTACTGAAATCGATTTCCATGAATTTCCTTGTTGCCTGGCTGCATGTTAAGCCGGCGGGCGCGAAGGTGTCGAGAGCCGGTCGCCGCTCAAATGGGAGGGCCGTCATCGAACTGTCATATGCCTGACACGGGCCGGTCATGCTGCCGCGACACACTGCGGTTCATTCACAGAACCGGAGCAAACCCGATGAACGAGTTGCCGAACCCGACCTTCCCGCTGTCACCGGTGGCCTTGCCCAGGGGGTCGGTTTATCGCTCCCCTGCTGCGCTGGATCAGGCGCGTCTCGAGGCGAGCGCCCATGGCATCGAGGTGATCTGGGCCCGTCATCTGGACGAGGTGCGCGAGGCGCAGCGCCTGCGCCATGCTGTCTTCGCGGGCGAAATGGGCGCGCGCCTGGATGGCCCGCTGCCCGGGCATGACATCGACCTCTTCGACGACTACTGCGAGCACCTGCTGGTCCGGGACGCGGCCACGGGCATGGTGATCGGCACCTACCGGGTTCTGCCGCCAGACCAGGCGCGGCGGCTGGGTGGCACCTACAGCGACGGCGAATTCGACCTGACGCGCCTGCGCGGCCTGCGCGAGCGCATGGTCGAGCTGGGCCGCAGCTGTGTTCATCCCGAGCACCGTCACGGCGGCGTGATCCTGGCGCTGTGGGGGGCGCTGGCCGAATTCATGCAGCGCAACCGGCTCGACACCATGATCGGCTGCGCCAGCATCCCGATGCAGCACCAGGGCGTGCCTGGCGGGCAGGCAGCCGCCAGCATCTGGCGCCAGCTGCGGCAAACCCACCTCGCGCCCATCGAGCACCAGGTGCTGCCACGTCTGGCGCTGCCGGTGGACGCGCTCGATCCGCTGCTCGAGGTCGAGCCTCCGGCCCTGATCCGCGGCTATCTGCGCCTGGGCGCGAAGATACTGGGCGCGCCGGCCTGGGACCCGGACTTCAACACGGCGGACCTGCCCATGATGATGCGCATTGCCGATCTGCCGGGCCGCTACCGCAAGCATTTCCTGGGTGTATGAGTCCTGCCGAACAGATCGACGTGCAAGCGTCGCCCAAGGGGCCGATACTTGCAGACATGAAATCCCACACCGCAGCGGCCGGCAAGGGCATCACGCTGCTCGACCGCGACCTGAGCATCCTGGCCTTCAACGAACGCGTGCTGGACTGGGCGCGCCGGCCCGAAGTGCCCTTGCTGGAGCGGCTTCGTTTTCTGTGCATCGTTTCGTCCAATCTGGATGAGTTTTTCGAGGTGCGGGTCGCGCCGCAGCTCGATGCCATGCGTGATGCCGATCACGAAGGAACGTACACGGTCGAGTCCTTCACCGCGCTGAGCGCCATGGCCGCCAGCCTGGTGGAGCGGCAGTACGCGCTGTACAACGATGAGTTGATGCCAGCTTTCGCCCGGGCAGGCATACGCATCCTGTCGCAGGGCGAGCGCAATCTGGCGCAGCGGCGCTGGGTGCATGAGTATTTCGAGCGCGAGGTCAGGCCGCTCTTGGTGCCCGTCGGTCTGGACCCGGCGCACCCCTTTCCCCAGGTGGCCAACAAGTCGCTGAATTTCATTGTGCAGATGAGTGGTCGCGACGCCTTCGGCCGCAGCAATGACATTGCCATCGTCAAGGTGCCGCGTGTGCTGCCGCGGCTGATCCGCCTGCCGGACAAAGTCGCCGGCAAGAAGATCGCCTTCGTGTCGCTCTCCAGCGTGATTCGCGCCCACCTGGCGGAGCTGTTTCCGGGGCGCGGGGTGGGGCAGTTCTCGCAGTTCCGCGTCACCCGCCATTCGGACCTCGCGGTGGATGAGGACGATGTGAAGAATCTGCGCACAGCTTTGCGCCAGGGGCTGGAGCACCGCCATTTCGGGCAGGCCGTGCGGCTGGAGGTGTCGTCCGGCTGCTCAGCTTATCTGGCGCAGTTTCTGCTCGGGCAGTTCAAGCTGCCCGCGCAGTCGCTGTACCGGGTGGCTGGGCCCGTCAATCTGGGGCGGCTCACTCAGTTGATCGATCTGGTCGACGAGCCCGCACTGCGCTTTCCCGCGTTTCACGCCAGTTACCCGAAGCAGATGGCGCGTGGCGAGTCGGTGTTCGAGCGCCTGAAGCGTGGCGACGTGATGATTCACCAGCCCTTCGAGAGCTTCGATGGAGTGCTGGCCTTTCTGCGCGAGGCGGTCGAAGACCCGCAGGTGCTGGCGATCAAGCAGACCATCTACCGCACTGGCGCACATTCCGAGCTCATGGCGCTGTTGCGCCAGGCGGTGCACCGCGGCAAGGAGGTGATGGCCGTGGTGGAGCTCAAGGCCCGATTCGACGAGGAGGCCAACATCAACTGGGCCGAGATGCTCGAATCGATCGGCGCGCAGGTGGTCTACGGGGTGGTGGGGCTGAAGACGCACGCCAAGATGCTGCTGGTGACGCGGCGCGAGGGCCGCGAGCTCAAGCGCTACGGCCATCTATCGACCGGCAATTACAACCCGGGCACCGCCCGCGTATACACCGACCTCAGCCACCTGAGCGCGAACAAGGAACTGACCTCCGACATGGAGCAGGTTTTTCTGCATCTGGCCGGACAGAACCGCCTGCCGCGGCTGAACCAGCTGTGGCTGGCGCCTTTTCATCTGCACCGGCGTTTCATCGAGAAGATCGAGGCCCTGGGCGAAGCCGCCGCCAATGGCCGGCAGGCCCGCATCGTCGCCAAGATGAACGCGTTGACCGACGAGGCGCTGATTCTGGCGCTGGTGCGCGCCGGTCAGCGCGGCGTGAAAATCGATCTCATCGTGCGTGGCGCCTGCACGCTGCCGCCGCAGTTGCCGGGTCTCACCGACAACATTCGTGTGCGCTCCATCGTGGGGCGCTTCCTGGAGCATTCGCGGGTGTTCTATTTCCGGATCGATGCGCAGGACGAACTCTACCTGTCCAGCGCCGACTGGATGAACCGCAACATGCTGCGCCGCGTCGAGCTGGCCTGGCCGGTGCGCGATCCGGCGCTGCGTCAGCGCATTGTCGATGAGTGCCTGGTAGCCTATCTGCACGATGGCAAAGAGGCCTGGGAGTTGGGGCAGGACGGCCAGTACGCCTTGCCCGATGCGCCGCGCCGCCGCCACGGGCACAGCGCGCAGGACGCGCTGATGGCGCGTTATGCGACGGCGGAGAAGCCCGAAGGAGCGCGCTGAACGCCGACTTGATTCCTTGGCCCCATGCAGGTGCGCCGCCCGCGTCGCCTCAGGCCGGCTTGAACACGGGCATCGGCGTGCCGTCCACGCTGTCTTGCCAGCACAGCTCGACCTTCTGGCCGATGCGCAGGGCATCGAGGTCGCAGTCGACGATGTTGGTCATCAGCGTGACACCTTCTTCGAGGGTCACGAAGCCAATGGCGTAGGGCTCCTTGGAGCGCATCACGCTGAAGGTGTAGATGGTTGCCTTGCCGCTGGCGGCTTGCCATACGGTGTCGTCGGAGTTGCAGCGCGGGCAGATGGTGCGCGGGTAGTAGTGTGGCTTGCCGCAGGCATTGCAGTGCTTGATCATCAGACGGCCGGCTTTGGCGCCTTCCCAGAACGGGACGATTTCGGGGTTGCGCGTGGGCGCCGCGTATTCGCGGTTGTGAGACTTCAACATGACTTCTTAAACCCTTTCCATGATCAGGGTGCCGCTGCCGTGGCGCGTCGACAGCAAGCCGCCCGTGCCCTGGGCCAGCGCCAGGTCGCAATTGGGAACCTGCACCGCCGGGTGCGCCTCGCCGCGCAGCTGGCGCACGCACTCGATGATCTTCGTGATGCCGCCGCGGTTGGCCGGAGGGTTGTTGCACAGGCCCCCGCCGTCGGTGTTGAAGGGCAGCTTGCCCACGCCGGAGATCAGATTGCCGTCGGCGACGAATTTGCCGCCTTCGCCCTTTTTGCAGAAGCCCAGGTCCTCGAGCTGCATCAGCACCGTGATGGTGAAGCTGTCGTAGATCGAGGCGTACTTGATGTCAGAGGGCTTGACGCCGGCTTCGGCGAAGGCGATGGGGCCGGACCAGACGGCCCCGGTATAGGTCAGGTCGATGTCGCCGCAGTTGGTGTGCTTGATGGCCTCACCCGCACCGATGACGCTGACCAGGGGGCGCTTGAGGGTGCGGGCGATCTCGGGCCGCGTGACGATCAAGGCGCCGCCGCCATCGGAGATGACGCAGCAGTCGAGCCGGTGCAGCGGGTCGGCCACCATGGGGGAGTTGAGCACGTCCTCGACCGTCACGACATTGGGCAGCATGGCATCGGGATTGTGCTGCGCATGGTGCGATGCGGCGACCTTGATCCAGGCCAGTTGTTCGGAGGTGGTGCCGTATTCGTGCATATGGCGCATCGCGCCCATGGCGTACTGGTTGGGGGTGGTAAAGCCGTAGGGGGACTCGAAGGGTGTGTCCGGCGCCAGGATGTGGGTGTGCGGGACGCGCGCCGGGGTGCCGATGGCCTGTCTTTCCGTGCGCGGCCGTCCGGCCAGTGTGATCAGTGCGATATTGCACTTGCCCGCCGCAATGGCCTGCGCAGCGTGCGACACATGCAGCTGGTAAGACGAGCCACCGGTCTCCGTGCTGTCGATGTGACGGACCTTCAGGCCCATGTAGTCGCAAAGGTTGAGTCCGCCAAAACCTGGCGCGTCGCCGGCACAGAAATAGCCGTCGATGTCGTCCTTGGTCAGGCCGGCGTCCGCCAGAGCGCCCTTGGCGCACTCGGCATGCAGTTGAGGCAGTGATTTGTCCTCGGCCTTGCGCGTGGGATGCTCGAAAGCGCCAACAATGTACGCTTTGCCCTTGATAGTCATGAAGTCTCCTGTGAATGCTATGGATGCAGGGGGCCGGACGGCTCTTGGGCAGAGGCTACTCCGGCTTCAGTCCGGAGGTTTGCAGCACCCAGGGGGTCTTCTGCCAGGCCAGGGACTCCTCGCCCAGCAGATGCGCTGATTGAGGATAGGCACGGACCCATTCCGGGCGGCAGCGCAGGCTGAAGCACTTTTCGGCCGCAGGTGCGCATTCGATCTGCAGGCCGGCAAGTTCCGGATCACGCCGCGCGTGGCACAGGATCACGGCCAGCCGCAGCGCCATGAGTTGCTGCACGAACACCGTGTCCTCGAAGTCGGCATCGAGCTTGCGCAGCTTGCCGCGATGCCCCAGGACCAGCAGGCCCAGCCGGTGCAGTTCGGGCTGCGCGAAGCCGGGTGCGTCGGCGTTGTCGAGCACATAGGCGCCATGCTTGTGGTAGTCGCTGTGCGAGATCAGGATGCCGATCTCATGCAACTGGGCGGCCCAGGAAAGCTTGCGGGCGTGGCGTGTGAATTCGGCCGCTGTGGCGTTGTCTGCGGGGCCTGTCGCGGCATCTTGCGTGCGCATTTGCCCCAACAACTGGCCGGCGACTGTAGCCACACGCAGCGCCTGTGCAGCATCGACGCCGAATTTCGTGCTCAGGCGTCGCACCGAGGCGTCGCGCGCGTCGCTGTTCGACTCGTCGCGTTCCAGCAGGTCGTAGAGCACGCCGTGGCGCAATGCACCTTGCGCGGCCTGCAGGCTGTCCATGCCCAGCAACTCGAACACGGCGCGCAGCACGCTGAGGCCGCCGCCGATGACGGTGCGCCGGTCGTCCTTCATGCCGGCCAGGCGCAGGCGTTCTGCGCTTTGCGCCTTGAGCAGCCGCTCCAGCAGCCAGTCCAGGCCGTCGCGCGTGATCTGGCCGGTTGGCCAGCCGGCCTCGCCCAGCACGTCGGCCACGGCGCCGATGGTGCCCGACGAGCCATAGGCCACATCCCAGGCGTGGCGGGGATAGGCGTTCAGGGCTTCGTCGAGCACGGCCTGGGCCGCGACCTCGGCGCGACGGAAGGCTTCGGCCGTGAACTGTCCTGCGGGGAAATACTTCATGGACCAGGCCACGCTGCCCACGCGGTAGGACTCCATGACCTGGCTGTCCAGGCCCCGGCCCAGGATCAGTTCGGTGGAGCGCCCCCCGATGTCCACCACGAGGCGGCGTTCGTCGGACTGCGGCAGCAAGCGTGCCACGCCTTGATAGATGAGGCGGGCTTCTTCAAGGCCCGAGATGACCTCGATCGGAAAGCCCAGTATCTGGTGGGCACGGCTCAGAAAGACATCGCGGTTGCGCGCCTCGCGCAGGGTCTGGGTGGCCACGGCGCGGACCTGGCTGGACGCGAACCCCGCCAGACGCTCCCCGAAGCGCGCCAGGCAGTCCCAGCCGCGCTGCATGGCCTCAGGCGTGAGGCGGCGCTCCTCGTCCAGGCCGTTGCCCTGGCGCACGGTCTCCTTGAGGTATTCGGCGCGGTGGATCTGGCCGTGGTCGAGATAGCCGATCTCCAGGCGAAAGCTGTTGGAGCCGAGGTCCACGGCGGCGAGGCGGGTTCCGTTGTGCATGGGTTCTTGTGAGTGGGGCAGACGAGCATAGCGCACCGAAGGGGTATTTCGCTGTCATGAGGCTGTCATACAAGGTTCATAAAGTCACCCTCAATCGTTCACTCAACCTCAAGGTGTACTCATGAGAAATAGCTTCAAAACCGCAACCCTGCTGATTCTGGCCACGACGGCCGCAGCCTTCGCGCCCCTGGCTTCGGCCCAGAATGTGACCGGCGCCGGCGCGACCTTCCCGGCGCCCCTGTATGCCAAATGGGCGGCCGACTACAACAAGGCCACCGGCGTCAAGATCAACTACCAGTCCGTGGGCTCCGGCGCCGGTCTGAAGCAGATCGAAGCCAAGACGGTGGACTTCGGCGCCTCCGATGCGCCCCTGACCGACGAAGAGCTCAATGCAAAAGGTCTGCTGCAGTTCCCCACCGTCATCGGCGGCGTGGTCCCGGTGGTCAATCTGCAGGGTGTGGCTCCTGGCCAACTCAAGCTGAGCGGCCCGGTGCTGGGTGACATCTACCTGGGCAAGATCACCAAGTGGAACGATCCCGCGATCAAGGCGCTGAATCCCAGCCTGGCACTGCCGGACGCCGCCATCACGCCGGTGCGCCGCGCCGACGGTTCGGGCACCAGCTTCATCTTCACCAATTACCTGAGCAAGGTCAACGCCGAGTGGAAGAGCAAGGTCGGCCAGGGCACGGCGGTCAACTGGCCGGTGGGTGCAGGCGGCAAGGGCAATGAGGGCGTCGCAGCTTATGTGGGCCGCCTGCCGAATTCCATCGGCTATGTCGAATATGCCTATGTGAAGCAGAACAAGATGAACTACGCCCAGATGAAGAACGCCGCAGGCAACTTCGTCTCGCCGGACGACACGGCCTTCAAGGCCGCCGCCGCTGGCGCCGACTGGTCCCGCAGCTTCTACCAGATCCTGACCGAGCAACCTGGCAAGGATTCCTGGCCCATCACCGGCGCGACTTTCATCCTGATGCACAAGGTGCAGGACAAGCCGGCGCAGGCCGCAGCCTCGCTCAAGTTCTTCGAATGGGCCTACAAGAACGGCGACGCCACTGCCGATACGCTCGACTACGTACCCATGCCGGCTTCCGTGAAGACGGCGGTGCAGAAAGCCTGGACGCAGATCAAGGACAAATCCGGCAGCGCGCTGAACCTGCGCTGAGCCGCTGAAGCCCAGGACTGCCCGAACCGAAACTGCTTGCAGGCGACACCATGTCCTCTACACTTCCGGCTGATGGAAGCCACTTCAATGTGTCCCGTGACATGAAACAACCGCCGCCGCGCTCGCCGGTGGCCATCGGGCCGCTGGCCGACCGCCTGTTCGGCTGGTCGGCCATGGGTGCAGCGTTGCTGACGCTCGGTCTGCTGATCGGCATTCTCGCTTCGCTGGTGATGGGCGCCTGGCCCGCCATCGAAAAATTCGGGCTGGGTTTTCTCACGAATGCCGTGTGGGATCCGGTGAAAGATGAATACGGCGGCCTGGTGATGATCTACGGCACGCTGGCCAGTTCCTTCATCGCGCTGCTGATTGCGGTGCCGGTGAGCTTCGGCATCGCCCTGTTCCTGACCGAGCTCTCGCCCGCCTGGCTCAAGCGCCCGCTGGGTACCGCCATCGAACTGCTGGCAGCCGTTCCCTCCATCGTCTACGGCATGTGGGGCCTGCTGGTGTTCGGGCCCATTCTTGCGACCTATGTGCAGCAGCCGCTGCAGCGGCTGGTCGGCGATGTGCCCTGGCTCGGCTCCCTGGTGACCGGGCCACCGGTGGGCATCGGTATTCTGTCGGCCGGCATCATTCTGGCCATCATGATCATTCCCTTCATCGCCTCGGTCATGCGCGACGTGTTCGACGTCACGCCGGCCCTGCTGAAGGAGTCGGCCTACGGGCTGGGCTGCACCACCTGGGAGGTCATGTACAAAGTGGTCCTGCCCTATACCAAGGCGGGTGTGGTCGGCGGCGTGATGCTGGGACTGGGCCGGGCGCTGGGCGAGACCATGGCCATCACTTTCGTCATCGGCAACACCAATCAGCTCAATTCCCTGAGCGTGTTCGAGGCGGCCAACAGCATCACCTCGGCTCTGGCCAATGAGTTCTCGGAAGCGGGCGAGGGCTTGCACCTGGCTTCGCTGTTTTACCTTGGCCTGGTGCTGTTTTTCATTACCTTTGTCGTGCTGTCGCTGTCCAAACTTCTGCTGGCGCGTTTGCGCCGCAACGAAGGAACCCGTTCATGAGCACGGCCCAGCGTCTCATCGAAGCCGAACGCCTGTCGCGCACCCGGGCGCAGCGCTTCGCGTCGCGCAAGCGCGTCAACGCCATCGCCCTGGCGCTGTCGCTCGCGGCCATGGCCTTCGGCCTGTTCTGGCTGGTCTGGATCCTGTGGGAGACCGTGCGTTTGGGCGTCGGCGGCTTGTCGCTGTCGCTGTTCACGCAGATGACGCCGGCGCCCAACGACGCCGGCGGGCTGGCCAATGCGATCTATGGTTCATTTCTCATGGTGACGCTGGCGACTTTTGTCGGCGCGCCGGTGGGTGTGATGGCCGGCGTCTACCTTGCCGAGTACGGCGGGCGCGGCATGCTGGCCTCGGCCACACGTTTCGTCAACGACATTTTGCTGTCGGCGCCCTCGATCGTGATCGGCCTGTTCATCTATGCGGTGGTGGTTGCGCGTTTCAAGACCTATTCGGGCGCGGCGGGCGTGCTGGCGCTGGCCTTGATCGTGATCCCGGTCGTGATCCGCACCACCGAGAACATGCTGCAGCTCGTGCCGTCCGCGCTGCGCGAGGCGGCCTATGCGCTGGGCGCGCCCAAATGGAAGGTCATCCTCGGCATCACGCTGCGCGCCGCGCGTGCTGGCGTGGTCACCGGGCTGCTGTTGGCGGTAGCCCGCATCTCCGGCGAGACCGCACCCTTGCTGTTCACGGCGCTGAGCAACCAGTTCTGGACTTCCAGCCTGGGGCAGCCCATGGCCAGCCTGCCGGTGACGATCTTCAAGTTCGCCATGAGCCCGTACGAAAACTGGCAAAAGCTGGCCTGGGCCGGCGTCTTCCTCATCACCGTGGCGGTGCTGGGCCTGAACATACTGGCGCGTACGCTCACGCGCTCCAAAAATTGAGACTCGACTCCATGAGTACTTTGAACAACGCCCCTGCGGAGTCCAAGATTTCAGTGCGCGGCCTGAATTTCTACTACGGAAAGTTCCACGCGCTCAAGGACATCAATCTCGACGTTCCCGAGAAGAAGGTCACGGCCTTCATCGGCCCGTCGGGGTGCGGAAAGTCGACCCTGCTGCGGACTTTCAATCGCATGTTCGAGCTCTACCCGGAACAGCGCGCCGAAGGCGAGATTCTGATCGACGGCGAGAACCTTCTGACTTCAAAGACCGATGTGGCGCTGATTCGCGCCAAGGTCGGCATGGTGTTCCAGAAGCCCACGCCATTTCCGATGTCGATCTACGACAACGTCGCCTTTGGCGTGCGCCTGTTCGACAACCTGAACGCCACTGACATGGACGAGCGCGTCGAATGGGCATTGCGCAAGGCGGCGCTGTGGGGCGAGGTCAAGGACAAGCTGGGCCAAAGTGGCGCGGGCCTGTCGGGCGGGCAGCAGCAGCGGCTGTGCATCGCGCGCGGCATCGCCATCAAGCCGCAGGTGCTGTTGCTCGACGAACCCTGTTCCGCGCTGGACCCGATCTCCACGGCCAAGATCGAGGAGCTCATTGCCGAGCTCAAGAACGAATACACCGTCGTCATCGTGACCCACAACATGCAGCAGGCCGCGCGCTGCAGCGATTACACGGCCTATATGTACCTCGGCGATCTGGTCGAGTTTGGCGCCACCGAAGAATTGTTCTTCAAGCCCAAGCGGCGCGAGACCGAAGACTACATCACCGGCCGCTTCGGTTGACCCAGGAGCCCTCATGCCCGAAAAACACCTATCCACCCAGTTCGACAGCGAACTCAACGGCGTGTCCTCGCGCGTGATGGAGCTCGGCGGCGTGGTCGAGTCGCAGATTCGCATGGCCATCTTTGCCCTGTCGCAGTTCAGCGCCGAAGCCGCTGATTCGGTGATGGAGACCGAGGCCCGCGTCAACTCCATGGAAGTAGAGATCGACCGCGAACTGTCTTCCATCATTGCGCGGCGCCAGCCGACGGCGCGCGACCTGCGCTTGCTGATTGCGATCTCCAAGACCACCGCCAATCTGGAGCGCGTGGGCGACGAGGCCGAGAAGATCGCGCGCATGGTCAAGTCCATCATCCAAAGCGGTGCGGCGCGCGCGCTGCCGGCCTCCGAATTGCGGGTGGCGGCGGACCTCGCCTCCGGTCTGCTGCGCAAGGCGCTGGATGCATTTGCGCGGCTGGACACGGCCGCAGCGCTGTCTATCCTCAAGGAGGACGATCAGATCGACCGCGAGTTCGACGGCTTCGTGCGCAAGCTCATCACCTACATGATGGAAGATCCGCGCACCATTTCTGCCAGCCTCGACCTGCTGTTTCTGGCCAAGGCCATCGAGCGCATCGGCGACCACGCGAAGAACATCGCCGAGTTCATCATCTACATCGTCAAGGGCGCCGATGTGCGCCACACTTCGATGGAGCAGATCGAATCGGCCCTCAAATGAAGAAGCAGCCGCGCGTGCTCATCGTCGAGGATGAATCCGCGATTGCCGAGCTGATCGCCGTCAATCTGCGGCACAACGGCTTGGCGCCGATCTGGGCCGAAGACGGCGTGGCCGCGCAGCGCGAGCTCGATGCCGTGCTGCCCGACGTGATTCTGCTCGACTGGATGCTGCCAGGCCAAAGCGGCGTGGCGCTGGCGCGCAAATGGCGCGCGGACGCCCGCACCAAGGGCGTACCCATCCTGATGTTGACGGCGCGTGGTGACGAACCGGACAAGATCGCCGGGCTGGACGCGGGCGCCGACGACTACATCACCAAACCGTTTTCCACGCAGGAACTGCTGGCGCGCATCCGCGCCGTGCTGCGCCGGCGCGCGCCCGAGCAGCTGGAGGAAGCGGTGAGCATCGGCGACCTGACGCTTGACGCGGCGACCCACCGTGTCAGCTGGAAGGGGCAGGCTCTGAAAATAGGGCCGACCGAGTTCAAGCTGCTGAATTACCTGATGCGGCACGCCGAGCGGGTGCACAGCCGCTCGCAGCTGCTGGACAAGGTCTGGGGCGACCATGTGTTCATCGAAGAGCGTACGGTGGATGTTCATGTAAAACGTCTGCGTGAGACGCTGGGGCCTGCGGGCCAGCTGATCGAGACGGTGCGCGGCGCGGGCTACCGCCTGACGGCTCAGCCGGCGGTTGCCGCCTCGGTGCCGGCCCGGCACTGAGACCGCAGGCGGGACAAGGGCTCACAATCCCTCCCATGGTTTTGCGTTTCTTCGGTTTTCTTTTGTTTCAGCTTGCTGGCGCGCTGGCTGGCTGGGTGCTTGCCGACTGGGTGCTGGCCGCCCAGCCCGCCGCCTTGCCGACGCTGGCAGGCGCCTGGATCGGCGCGGGCTTTGGTGCCGTGATGTGGTTTTTTCTCGATGCGGCGCGTGGCCTGCGTCTGCTACGCTGGCTCAAGGCTGGCGACGCTGCTCAGGCACCGACGATGCATGGGATGTGGGGCGAGGCGGCCGATCGCGCGCGCCGGCTGCTGCGCAGCCGCGAGCACGAGGTGCTGGACGCACAGCGCCGGCTGCAGGAGTTTTTGCTGGCCATACAGGCTTCGCCCAGCGGGGTGGTGCTGCTCGATGCCAAAGGTTGCATCGAATGGTGCAACCAGACTGCGGCCGGGCAGTTCGGCATCGACATGCAGCGCGATATTCTTCAGCCCATTGGCAACCTGGTGCGCGATCCCGTCTTCACCGCCTACGGCGCCGAGGGCGACTACAGCCGCAGCGTGGTGATTCCGGGGCGCGACAGCACACCGGCACGGCCACTGAAGCTGTCGGTGCAGTTGCATCCTTATGGCGACGGCCGCCGCCTGCTGCTGTCGCGCGACGTGACCGCGCTGGAGCAGGCCGAAGCCATGCGCCGCGACTTCGTGGCCAATGTTTCGCACGAGATACGCACACCGCTGACCGTGCTGGCAGGCTTTGTCGAGACCCTGCAGACCCTGCCGCTCGACGCGCAGGAGCGCAGCCGCTATCTGGCGCTGATGAGCCAGCAGGCGCAGCGCATGCAGACCCTGGTCAATGACTTGCTGACGCTGTCGAGGCTCGAAGGAAGCCCCATGCCGATGGCGCAGGAATGGACCGCGATGGGCGCCTTCATGGTGCAGTGCGAACACGAGGCGAGGGCGCTTTCGGACGTGATGGCGGGCGACCCGCAGGACGCCTCGAGGCAGCGCGGGCACCGGATTCTCGCCAGCCCTGCGCCGCAAGCCGAGATCGCGGGCGCGCCGACGGAACTGCAAAGCGCGTTTTCCAATCTGGTGACCAATGCCGTGCGTTACACCCCTGCGGGCGGCAGCATCACGCTGTCATGGACCTTGCTGCCCGACGGCCAGGCCGAATTCGCCGTCAAGGATACCGGCCCCGGCATTGCCGCCGAGCACATAGCACGGCTCACCGAGCGCTTTTACCGGGTGGACCGCAGCCGCTCGCGCGAGACCGGAGGCACCGGCCTGGGGCTGGCCATCGTCAAGCATGTGGCGCAGCGGCATGGCGCGCAATTGCTGATCGACAGCACGCCAGGGGTCGGATCGACCTTCTCGCTGCGCTTTGCGGCCTCGCGCATCAGGCCGGCGGCAGGCCCCGGCGCACCGAGCGCCATAGAATCGCCACGAACACCAGGGCCGTGAACATCAGCGCCGCGCTGCCCGCGACCCAGAAGCTTTGCGGTGAGTGTGTTGCAGGCAGATAGCCGATGCCCTCGTAGGCCAGTACGTAGCCGCCGGTCAGGCCCACGCCCCACAGTAGAACGCAATACACCAGCAGTGGCGCGACCGTCACGCGGTAGCAGCGAAGCACGAACACGCACAGGGCCTGGATGGCATCGGCGACATGGAAGACCGCGCCCCAGGCCAGCAGCGCGCTGGCCAGCGCGACCACGGCTGGCGTTGCGGCATAGATCGAGGCAATGGACTCTCGCGCCAGCAGCAAGAGCAGCGCGCAGCCCAGGGCCATCATCAGCGTGAGCTTGAAGCCGGTGCGTATCGCGGCGCGCGCCTTCGAGGCATTGCGTGCACCCAGCCAGTAGCTGGCGCGCGCGCTGGTGGCGATGGCCATGGACAGGGGAATCATGTAGAGCACAGCGGTCAGGTTGGACGTGATCTGGTGGCTGGCCGAGGCGATGACGCCCTGGCGCGCGATGAACAGCGCCATCAGCGTGAAGGAACTGACCTCCACCAGGATGGCCAGGCCGCCCGGTATGCCCAGCCGCGCAAAGCGGCGAATCTCGTGCCAGTCCGGCCGCTCCAGGGGCGCCCAGATTCGGTAAGGCCGGTACAGCGGCTGCGTTCGCAGCAGCCATAGCGCCAGGAACATCATCGTGTAGTGCACGACCAGCGTGGCCCAGGCGCAGCCCACCACGCCATGCGCCTCCAGCCCGAAGCCGCCGAAGGCGAACCAGATCGACAGCGGCACCTTGACCGCGAGCGAGCCGATCTGCAGCCAGGTGACCAGCAGCGGTTTGCCCAGGCTCTGATTGAGGGTGCCGTAGATGCGGAACAGCAATGCCGGGGGCAGTGCGCAGGCCAGCACCGCGAGGTATTCCTTCACCACGGCCTGCAGCGGTTCGGGCACTTCGGTCCAGCGCAGCACGGGGCCGGGGAACAGCAGCACGATCAAGCCTGCCCCCATGGTCAGCGCGCACAGGTACAGGGCCTGGCGCACGGAGCGGCCCAGCTCGGGACCGCGGCGCGCGCCGTGCAGTTCGGCCCATACCGGAAGCAGCGCCTGCATCACTCCCATCAGGCCGATGAACACGCTCATGAAGATGGCCGTGCCCACCGACAGAGCGGCCAGGGCTGCGCCGGAATGGCGGCCGGCGACGATGGTGTCGGTGACGCTGAAGGCCATGACTGCCAGCTGGCCCACCAATACCGTCCCGGCATGGCGGGTCAAGGTCTTGAACTCGAACATGGACCGCCTAGCGCCGCTTGAAGAGCAGCAAGCTCTCGTTGCGGTCGGTTGGCCGGCTGGCTACGGCGTACTGGCGCCATTGGCGCATGTCGACTGACTGTGCCAGCGTGCCCTGCGCCGTGGCGTCGACCACCAGCCAGGGGCAATGGGCCACCGGTCCGGCGGGCGCGAGGTCCAGGCGGCCGTGGTATTTAAGCGCCGCGATCTGGGCCTGCGCCAGACCGTGGGTCTGGATGCAGCCTGGCGTGTCCATCTGGCTGCTGAGGTTGCGCACCATGGGCGCATAGCTGCGCGCGTAGTCGAGCAAGGGCAGCCACAGTGTCATGAGCAGCATCCAGCTCAGGGCGGCGCCGCCGGCGGGCAGCACCAGACTCTTCCAGATGGCTGCACGGTGCCGCCCCACGCGCCAATGCACCAGCCAGGCCCAGGCGAGGGTGGCGGTCAGCGCAATCAGGAAGGCGATCAGGGAGAAGGTCGGCTCGAAACCCGGCGCCTGGCGCGCCACGTTGGCCGCCGGCTGCGGCGGCATGCCGGTCTGCATGGCGATCCACACCACCCAGATGATGATGGCGCAGCCGGTGAAAAACAGCAGGGTGAACCAGTCGATCAGCGCGGCCACGCTGCGCGACAGTGTGGGCAGCGCAAAGGCGGCCAGCGTGGCCAGCGCCGGCAGGCCCAACAGCAAAGAGCGGTCGGTGGCGGGCGTGGCCATGGTCGTGCCGATGGCCACGGCGGCGAACCACAGCGGCAGGGCGACGTGCAGGCTCAGGAGCTGGCGCCGCCAGCGCCATAGCGTCCACAGGGCCAGGGGCAGGGCCGGCCAGGTGAACCACAGCAGCAGCCGGCCCAGGCTGCGCACATCGCGCAAGCCGCCCTGGGCCAGGTCGATGCGCCAGTGCCACAGACCCAGGTACCAGGCCAGCACGGCCGCACCCAGGGTGGTGAGCGCAATGGGCCAGACCCAGCGCCGCATGCCGCCATGGGAGGTCTGTGGCGTGTTCGGCGGGGCCAGCAGGCACAGCAACAGGCTGCCGGCGCCGAACAGGGCCGCCATGGCCGCCGCCCCGCTGAGCGACAGGCCGAACAGCCCGACCGGCAGGCAGATGGCTGGCATGACGGTGCGCCAGCGCAGTGCGGCCACGGCATAGAAGCTCAGGGCCGTGAGGCAGAGCTGCGTCAGCGCCGGTGTGGTTTCATGGCTGAGCTGGGCCAGGCCCAGGCAGCCGATCAGGGCCAGCAAGCCGCCATCGGCCATGGCTCGCGCATAGTCGGTAGGATGGGCTTCACCGCCAAAAGCAAAGCTCACGGGCTGTGCGCGCGGGCTGCGCGCCAGGTAGTACACGCCCTGCCAGGTCGCGGCCAGAGTCAGGCCCAGCAGGAGCATGAAAGGAACACGTGCTGCGAAATCGGGCGTGATCCAGGACGGGGCCAACTGCATGGCCCAGGCGCCCAGCCAGTAAGGCAGCAGGCCGTCCACCTCGGGGGATTGGCCGAGCATGCTGGGGGCCAGCCAGGTGCTGCGGCCGGTGGCCAGCTCGGCCATGAAGCCGAAAGCGGCGACGTCCGCGTTTTTCCAGGGCCCGCGGCCAATGAAGCCGGGCAGCACATAGGCCAGGCACAGCAGCAGCAGGGCCAGCCGCGGCAGACGGCGCACGGCGCTTTGGGCAACGATGGCAGGGGTGGGCTGATTCACAGTGGCGGAGTCTGCATGAAAAAAGGGCAGCACGGTAAACCGGCTGCCCTTTGGCCTGGATGGCGCCTTGTCTTAGTTGGCTGCTGCCGCCGCAGGTGCAACGTCTGCTGCGGCCGGCTTCTTGCCGAACTTCTTGAAGTACTTGTCCACACGGCCACCCATGTCGGAGACGGATTTTTGCGTGCCGGTGTAGAAGGGGTGCGACTCGCTGGAGGTGTCCAGCTTGTACATGGGCAGCTCACGGCCGTCTTCGGTCTTGCCCATTTCCTTGGTGTTCACGCAGGAGCGGGTAACGAACTTGAAGCCGTTGGACAGGTCGACGAAGAGAACTTCGCGGTAATTGGGGTGAATGTCTTTTTTCATGGATCGGATTCCTGGTAGCTGCGAGAGCCAATGGGCGCACCTTGCACCCGTCACTTTTCGCCAAACCGTGGAGTATAACACCCCCCGAAGCGGCCTGCGGCCGCTGGAGGGTCAACCGCCCCTTCGCATCATGTCGAAGAACTCGACGTTGGTCTTGGTGGCTTTCATGTTCTTGAGCATCAGTTCCATGGACTCGATTTCGTCCATGTTGTAGAGGAACTGGCGCAGGATGCGGGTCTTTTGCAGGATCTCGGGCGCCAGCAGCAACTCTTCGCGGCGGGTGCCGCTGCGGTTGAGCTGGATCGACGGGAACACGCGCTTTTCATAAAGGCGGCGGTCCAGGTGGATTTCGCAGTTGCCCGTGCCCTTGAATTCTTCGAAGATCACTTCGTCCATGCGGCTGCCGGTGTCGATCAGGGCGGTGGCGATGATGGTCAGCGAGCCGCCTTCCTCGACATTGCGCGCGGCGCCCAGGAAGCGCTTGGGGCGCTGCAGCGCGTTGGAGTCGACGCCGCCGGTCAGTACCTTGCCCGACGAGGGCACGACGTTGTTGTAGGCGCGGGCCAGGCGGGTGATGGAGTCGAGCATGATCACGACGTCCTTGCCGAGTTCGACCAGGCGCTTGGCGCGCTCGATCACCATCTCGGCCACGTGCACGTGGCGTGCGGCGGGTTCGTCGAAGGTCGAGGCGATGACTTCGCCCTTGACCGAACGCTGCATTTCGGTCACTTCTTCGGGGCGCTCGTCGACCAGCAGCACCATCATGTGGATGTCGGGGTAGTTGGCGGCGATGGCATGCGCGATGTGCTGCATCATGACCGTCTTGCCGCTCTTGGGCGGCGCCACCAGCAGGGCGCGCTGGCCCTTGCCGATGGGGGCGATGATGTCGATCACGCGGGAGGTGATGTTTTCCTCGCCCTTGAAGTTGTCGCGCTCCAGCTTCATCTGCTCCTTGGGGACCAGCGGCGTCAAGTTCTCGAACATCACCTTGTGCTTGTTCTGCTCGGGCGGGCCGTCGTTGACCTTGTCCAGCTTGGTCAGCGCAAAGTAGCGCTCGCCGTCCTTGGGCGTGCGGACTTCGCCTTCGATCATGTCGCCGGT
>JAURZS010000047.1 GCA_030653255.1 Burkholderiaceae bacterium
TTCCGGCCAGCGCCAAGGACGTGCTGGAACAGATCAAGGCTGCCCAGGCCACCTGAAGCCGGCCGTGATGCAGCCTGCCCGACATCCGCCCGACAGCAGCAACCAGGCTTTGCTCGACGGCCTTCTTGGCGGCGCCCCGGCTGTGCAGCGCCGGGCCATCGCCAAGACCATCACGTTGCTGGAGTCCACGCGCACGGACCACCGCGCGCGCGCCGACGAGCTGCTCACCACTTTGCTGCCGTCGACCGGCCGTTCGTTCCGCCTGGGCATCAGCGGTGTGCCGGGCGTGGGCAAATCCACTTTCATCGAAGCACTGGGCCTGCATCTGATCGGGCTGGGCCACCGCGTGGCAGTGCTGACCATCGATCCGTCGAGCAGCCTGTCGGGCGGCTCCATCCTCGGCGACAAGACGCGCATGGAGATGCTGTCGGTCAATGAGCGCGCTTACATCCGCCCCAGCCCCAGCAGCGGCACACTGGGCGGCGTGGCCGAGAAGACGCGCGAGTCCATGCTGGTGTGCGAGGCGGCGGGCTATGACATCGTGATCGTCGAGACCGTGGGCGTCGGCCAGAGCGAGACGGCGGTGGCCAACATGACCGACATGTTCGTGCTCTTGCAATTGCCCAATGCCGGCGACGATCTGCAGGCCATCAAGAAGGGCGTGATGGAGCTGGCCGACCTGGTGGTCATCAACAAGGCCGACATCGACCCGGACGCGGCCATGCGGGCGCAGGCGCAGATCACCTCGGCCATGCGGCTGTTCGGCCTGGTCAACAATGCCATGAGCTCGCAGGCCCCGGCGGCCTCCGGCACGCCGCCCGCCTGGCATCCGGAGGTGTTGCAGATCAGCGCCTTGCGCGGCGAGGGCGTGGACCGATTCTGGGACGCTGTCACGCGTTTCAAGGCGCTGCAGGACGCCAACGGCAGCCTGGCGCAACGGCGGCAGCAGCAGGCACTGTCCTGGATGTGGGAGCGCATCGACGCCGGACTGAAGAACGCGTTTCGCCAGAATCCGCTGGTGCGCGACGCATTGCCGAAATACATGGCCGACGTGGCCGCAGGAAAGATCGCGGCCTCGACCGCAGCCCGGAATCTGCTCGCGCTGGATGGCAGCCGTGCAAGCCCGAACTGAAACCCAAAGAGAGAGACCCCATGCAGGAAATCATTGAGCAACTGGAGAACAAGCGTGAGCTGGCGCGCCTGGGAGGCGGTGTCAAGCGCCTGGCCGCCCAGCATGGCAAGGGCAAGCTCAGCGCGCGCGAGCGCCTGGAGATTCTGCTCGACGAGGGCACGTTCGAGGAATGGGACATGTTCGTCGAGCACCGCTGCACCGACTTCGGCATGGAAGACAACAAGATTCCGGGCGACGGTGTGGTCACCGGCTACGGCATGATCAACGGCCGCCTGGTCTTTGTGTTCAGCCAGGATTTCACCGTGTTCGGCGGCGCCCTGTCCGAGGCCCATGCCGAGAAGATCTGCAAGGTCATGGACCAGGCAATGAAGGTCGGTGCGCCCGTGATCGGCATCAACGACTCCGGCGGCGCCCGCATCCAGGAAGGCGTGGCCTCTCTCGGCGGCTATGCCGACGTGTTCCAGCGCAATGTGATGGCCAGCGGCGTGATTCCGCAGATCAGCATGATCATGGGCCCCTGCGCCGGCGGCGCGGTTTATTCACCTGCCATGACCGATTTCATCTTCATGGTCAAGGACAGTTCCTACATGTTCGTGACCGGACCCGAGGTGGTCAAGACCGTGACCCATGAGGAGGTCACAGCCGAGGAACTGGGCGGGGCCATCACCCACAGCACCCGCAGCGGCGTGTCGGATCTGGCCTTCGACAACGACGTCGAGGCCCTGATGATGCTGCGCCGGCTCTACAACTACCAGCCGCTGAACAACCGCGAGAAGGCGCCCGTGCGCCGCGGAGGCGACCCGGCCGACCGC
>JAURZS010000051.1 GCA_030653255.1 Burkholderiaceae bacterium
GCCATCTCTACGAGCTGCTGCCCATCGTCGTGCTGATCGGCACCATCTTCGTGATGGCGCGGCTGGCGCAAAGCTCGGAGTACACCATTCTGCGCACCAGCGGCCTGGGGCCCTGGCGCGCCTTGCGCACCCTGCTGCTGCTCGGCCTGGGCTTTGTGCTGCTGACCTTCGCCACCGGAGACTACCTCTCGCCCGCCGCCGACCGCGCCGGCCAGTTGCTCAAGGCCCGCTATCAGGGCCCCATCACCGTGGGGCAAACGGGCGCCTGGCTCAAGGAACGCCAGGGCAACAGAACCTACAACGCCAATGTGCGCGAGCTCTCGCCCGACGGCAATATGCACGGCCTGCGCATCTTTGAATTCGACGAGCGCGGTTACCTGGTGTCCACCACGGTGGCGGCCAAGGCGCGTTTTTCCAGCGACGCATCCTGGCTGCTTGAAGACGCATCGCGCGCGGTGTTCCATACACGCGGCAGCGACACTGCCCGCATCGAGCGCTCGCGCGTGGCAAGCCTGCGCTGGCCCACCGAAATCAGCCCGGAGATGGTCTCCGTAGCCCTGCTCAAGCCCGAGCGCATGGGCACCATCGACCTGTTCGAATACATCCAGCACCTGGACGCCAATGGCCAGGCCGCGCAGCGCTACGAGATCGAGTTCTGGAAAAAAGTCTTCTACCCGCTGAGCTGCCTCGTGATGGTGATGCTGGCCCTGCCCTTCGCCTACCTGCACTTCCGCTCCGGCAGCATCACCACCTATGTGTTCGGCGGCGTACTGATCGGCATCAGCTTCTTCCTGCTCAACAACGTCTTCGGCTATGCGGGCAACCTCCAGAACTGGAGCCCCTGGCTCACGGCTGCGGCGCCCGGGCTGATCTACTCGATGTTCTCGCTGGCGGCCTTTGGCTGGCTGGTCCTGCGAAGGTAGCGCGGCATGCCCGGCAGCCGCGCCATCATCCTGTTCGGCCATGGCTCGCGCGATGTGCGCTGGCGCGAGCCCATGGAGCGCCTGGCCGGGCGCATTCGCAGCCAGGCGCCGCAGGTGCCCGTGGCCTGTGCCTACCTTGAACTCACCACGCCAGACCTGCCCAGCGCCGCTGCAAGCCTGATCGCCCAGGGGGCAGTCCGCATCCGCGTACTGCCCATGTTTTTGGGCATGGGCAAGCATGTTCGTGAAGACCTGCCGCTGCTGGTGCAGGCCCTGCAAAGCGCACATCCCGGCGTCGAATTCGAGTTGCAGGCCGCGGTGGGTGAAGATGAACGCCTTATTGCCGCCATGGCGCAAATTGCTCTGGAGTAAGCACAGCCCCACTCTCCAATAGACTCATATGGCATAATGAAACACGATATTAGAGTGAATTAGTTATGAACCTACACCAATTCCGATTCGTCCAGGAAGCCGCCCGTCGCAACCTGAACCTGACCGAAGCGGCCAAGGCGCTGCACACCTCCCAGCCAGGCGTGTCCAAGGCCATCATTGAGCTCGAAGAGGAACTCGGCATCGAGATCTTCGCCCGCCACGGCAAGCGCCTCAAGCGCATCACCGAACCCGGCCTGCACGTGCTCAAGAGCATCGAGCTGATCATGCGCGAGGTCGGCAACCTCAAGCGCATCGGCGAGCAATTCAGCGCCGAAGACAGCGGCACCCTGTCCATCGCCACCACCCACACTCAGGCCCGCTACGTGCTGCCCGTGCCCGTGGCCAAACTGCGCGAGGCGTACCCCAAGGTCAACGTCAGTCTGCACCAGGGCGCGCCCGATCAGGTCGCGCGCATGGTGCTCGACGAGATCGCCGAGATCGGCATCGCCACCGAGTCGTTGTCCGACTACCCCGAGCTCGTCACCCTGCCCTGCTACGAATGGCAGCACATGCTGGTGCTCCCGACCGACCATCCGCTGGTCAAGAAAGAACGCATCACGCTGGAAGACATCGCCCGCGAACCGATCATCACCTACCACCCGTCCTTTACCGGCCGCACGCGCATCGACCACGCCTTCGCCCAGAAAAAGCTGGTGCCGCGCATCGCCCTGGAAGCCATCGACTCCGACGTCATCAAGACCTATGTGCGCCTGGGCCTGGGCGTGGGCATCGTCGCCGAAATGGCCGTGCGCGACGACGGCAGCAACGGTGACCTCGTGGTGCGCCCGGCCGGCCAGCTGTTCGGCCAGAACATTGCACGCGTGGCCTTCAAGCGCAGCGCCTACCTGCGCAACTTCGTCTTCAAGTTTGCGGAACTGCTGAGCGACCGGCTCGACCGCAACCTCATCGCCAAGGCCATGAGCGGCCACGTCAACGACTACGAACTGTAATCAGGAAGGGGGACAAACCCGCCATGAACACCGTGAGCCCACGCACGCCTGACATCGGCACCAAACTGCCTTCGGTCGGCACCACCATCTTCACTGTCATGTCTGCCCTTGCCGCCGAAAAAGGCGCCGTCAACCTGGGCCAGGGCTTCCCCGACTTCGACTGCGACCCCAAACTCGTCGACGCCGTGACGCGCGCCATGCAGCAAGGCCTCAACCAGTACCCGCCCATGACCGGCGTGCCCGCCCTGCGCGAGGCCGTGTCCGCCAAGATCGAAGCCCTGTACGGCCGCCATTACGACCCCACCGACGAAATCACCATCACCGCCGGCGCCACCCAGGCCATCATCACCGTCATTCTGGCCGTGGTGCGCCCCGGCGACGAAGTGATCGTGCTGGAGCCCTGCTACGACAGCTACGTGCCCAACATCGAACTGGCCGGCGGCACCGTGGTCCGCGTGCCCCTCACCCCCGGCACCTTCCGCCCCGACTTCGACAAAATCGCCGCCGCCATCAACGGCAAGACCCGCGCCATCCTCGTCAACACGCCGCACAACCCGAGCGCCACCGTATGGAGCCGCGAAGACATGCTGCGCCTGCAAGACATCCTCGCGCCCACCGAGGTGCTGCTCATCAGCGACGAAGTCTACGAACACATGGTCTTCGACACCGTGGGCACAGACAGCGGGCACCAGAGCGCGGCACGCTTCCCCGGCCTGGCAGCGCGCGCCTTCATCGTGAGCAGTTTCGGCAAGACGTATCACGTCACGGGCTGGAAGGTCGGCTATGTGGCCGCACCCAAGCCGCTGAGCGCGGAGTTCCGCAAGGTGCATCAGTTCAATGTGTTCACGGTGAACACGCCGGTGCAGCACGCCCTGGCAAGCTACATGGCAGACCCCTGGCCCTACCTTGAACTGCCCGCCTTTTATCAGCGCAAGCGCGATCTGTTCCGCGAGGGGCTGAAGCGCACCCGATTCAAGGTGTTGCCCAGCGAGGGCAGTTATTTCCAGTGCGTGGACATCTCGGATGTGAGCGACAAGAGCGAATCGGATTTCTGCCTGTGGCTGACTGCGGAGATCGGCGTGGCGGCGATACCGATGTCGGCGTTTTACGGCAACGGGTTTGACCAGCACATCGTGCGGTTCTGTTTTGCGAAGAAGGATGAAACGCTGCGGGTGGCGTTGGAGCGGCTGGCGGGGATTTGATCCGGAGCGCGTGCCCTTGCCGGCCTCATCCGGTTAGTGCCTGCTCAGCTTAATTCATCCATTCGTTCGATTGGCAAGCCCGGCAACGGCGAAGAGAATTGGACGCGCTTCACACCGGCGCGGCCTCATGGACAGACAGCATTGCCCAGATGATCCGCGCGCATCCTTTCGCGAATCAACCGGGAATCGTTCCATGGTCATGCAGCTTTCTTCCCTGCTCCGCTTCTTCACCTGCCGCATCAGCATCCGGATCTGCCTGACGTTGCCGACTGTCTTGCGCAAACTTCAAGCGCGCTCGCGCCCGGCTGAGGCGCGCGATCAATGCCGATGGGTTCGCCATCGGACGCGCCGCCCGCCCCAGAAAGTCTGACGACACACGCCCGTATAGGGGGCCCAAGTCCCCGGCGCGCCGTACGAAGCCGATCTTGTCGCGCAGGCGCGATAGCCTCGGATTTTCAATCTGTGCGCGCCATGCATTTCACCGCCCCCGACATACTGATCCTCGAAGATCATCCCATGATGGTCAGCTCCATGCTGACCTGTCTGCAATACCTGCGTCCGCCCGCCAAAATTGCGTGCGCCGGCACCTTGACGCTGGCGCGACGGCTCGTCGCCGAGCGGGGCCCGCCGCGCGTCGTCATCGTCGATCTGAACCTCCCGGACTCCAGCGGGCTAGCCACCTTGCTGGCCATCATGAGCATCGCCCCGGCCGCCGGCCTGGTGGTCTTTACCGCCCTGGAAGACGCCGCAACCATCCAGACTGCCCGCATGCTAGGGGCCAAGTGCGTGCTCGCCAAGTCCAGTCTGGCAGGCGACTTCGTCCAGGAAGTTCAGGAATGTCTGCAAACCTGCGCCACGCATCCGGACCCACAGCCAGGCGCGCCGTCGTCTGACGCGGCCCTCTTCGCCGCCCTGACCCAGCGCCAGCGCAGCGTCTTGCAACGCATCGCAAGAGGGCACAGCAACCGCGAGATCGCCTCCCAACTCTGTATCAGCGAATCCACGGTTCGCACCCACGTCACCGAGATCCTGCAACGCCTGGACGCACCGAACCGCACCCGCGCCTGCGCCCGCTACCTGTCATGGGCCCTTGAACATGGCGTGGCAATCTGATCTGATGCCCGTCCGGCTTTGGATCGCGATCCTGAGCTGCCTCCTGACTCTCTGGCTCGGCCCGGTCCAAGCCCAGCCGGTCGAACTTCACGCCGATGGCCCGCGTACAGGCCTGTGGCAGCACCTGCAAGTGCTGCCCGACGCGCAAGACCGCCTCAGTCCTGCCGAAGCCAGCGAACAGATGGACCGCCATCCGCCCGTCAAGCTGCCCCACGCCAACGTCACCTTCGGCAAATGGCTGCCCGACCCCTACTGGGCTCGCTTCGAACTCCACAACCCGACCTCCGGCAACACGCGATGGCTGATCGCCTACGAAGTCCCCACTCAGGACGATGTACAACTCTGGCGCAAGGACAGCACGGATTCCGGCACAGCCTGGACACAAGTGCCACTGCGCGAACAACGACGAACCTCCACTTTCGGATCCGGCCATCTCTATCCAGTCTGGTCCATCGATATTCCTAGGGGCGCAAACACCCAGTACCTGATGCAGGTCCGCGGACACAACCTCATCCGCTTTCCCGTCTATGCGCTGCGCGAAGAAGCCTTTGTGCAGCAACAGCAGGCTTTGCACCTGGGCCTGGGCTTCGTCTTTGCTGTACCGCTCGTGGTGGTGCTCTATGTCCTGACCCTTGTGCGCGTGGCCCAGGATAAATCCCTGCCCCTGTTTCTGGCCATGGCAGCCAGTGAAATGCTGGGCGCCGCATGGGTGTCCGGACTGATGCACGAGCTGTTCCCCTGGATCAGCCGCTGGAGCTGCGGATGGATAGGCGGCGCCGGCTATGCCGCCATGCTGGGGCTGAGTTGTCAGCATGCCAAAGTCTTCATGCAGACCGCGACAAAAGACCGGTTTTCACACGCACTGCTAAGCGCAGGCGCATGGTTCTGGTTGGCACTGCTCCCGGCGCTTGCCTGCATCTACCCGGAAGCTTTCCGTCTGATGCTTGTGACGGGAGGCACGGTACACGCTCTGATCATGATCGGCCTGGCCCTACGCGGCCTGCGCCGTCAGCCTGGCGCCGTGATGGGCCTGTTCGTGTCCGTCTGGATCGTCTACGCCGTATCAGCCCTGCTCTACGTGCTGTACCGGGTCGCACACTTGCCGGTCTACATCAGCCTGATGTCCGCCTTCATCCAGGGTTCACTGGTCGCAGCCCTGCTCGGCTGCGCCGTGAGCCTGCAAATCATGAACCGGCGTACCCAGATGCAGCAGCAGATCGAAGCAGCACAAAACCGAAGCCTGCTCTACGCAGCCGCCCACCACGACCTGTGGCAACCGCTGCAAAGTCTGGGCCTGTACATGCAGGCATTTGCCTCCGCAGAAAACCCCCAGCGACAGATTCTGCTGAACAACATGAGCGCTGTACAGGCCAGCGTCAAGGACTTCATGAACGACCTGCAGCACATCTCGGGCATGCGCACCTCACGCCTCGAATGGCGGACTGTACCGCTGACACAAGTGCTGGACCCCGTCATCGATGAATACCGTCATTGGTGTCGCAGTAGACACATCACCCTGCGATACCTGTCATCGGAAATTCAGATTCAAACCGACCGCACGCAGCTGCAACGCATCGTCAGAAACCTCTTGTCCAACGCGCTGCGCTACACCCCCAGCGGCGGCCGCATCCTGATCGGCTGCCGCCGTAGACAAGGCAAGCGCTGGTTGGTCGTGATTGATACAGGCCAGGGAATGACCGCAGAGCAGGTTGAGAAATGCTTCGAAGCCTACACCCGCTTCGGGCCGGAGCACCTGGCGCCCGACGGGGTAGGCCTGGGGCTGTACAGCGTGCGGCATACGGCGGGCGTACTGGGGCTACAGGTGTGGATGCGCAGTGAGGTGGGAAAGGGAACTTCGGTTTGGGTTTCTCTGGAGCGGGACGCAGCGTCGGGTAAATCTATTGATAAAAAAGGTTAGTGAGTGCTCTTTCAATTTCATCCATTTGACGGATGGGCAACTGTGTTGATGTCCTTGAAAATTTCCGGAAACGGAAAGGACACATGTGCTCTATCTCTTCTACTTACTGCTCTGGTTACCACTCATGGCTCAGGCCGATGTGAAGCCGGCCCCGTTGATCCACTCCTTTGCAAATGCGTTCACCCAACTCGACCCGATGGGCAACTTCATCGCGAGTGCAGCGGGTCCAGCTCACAAAGCTGCATCTGCAACGACCAAAAAGTCCAAATCAGGCAACCTCAGCGCCGCGTACAACTTCCCCGACACTGCCGGTGCCGGGCGCGGTCACGTCAACCCACCGGTTGTAGCGCCCGGTGCGTCCGTCATCAAATCCACAAAAGCACTCCCAAGCTTTTCCGGAATCAATTTCGTCACCGTTCAAGCAGGAGATACGGTCGGCGCAATTGCGCTGCGCTACGACATGGATATAGCGGCGTATTCCGTTTACTTGAGAAGTGTCTATGGGCCGAATGCCGATCTGAACAGCATCCTGACGGGTCGCCGTCTTCCGATTCCTCAACAGGTCTCCGAGCGCACATCGGGCGGAATCAACGGGCTCGATCTTCCGCCGTAGATCGACATCGGGGTTTTGGATTCGGATGTGAATCCAAATGGAGGGGACACGCGTGATTTACCTCTTCTCCATACTGATCTGGCTCCCTCTCATTCATGGAGCGGTGCTTTGGATAGCACTTCGATTCAAAGACAAGAAGTGGCGGTGGTATTGGTTTAGCGGCGTCTTGCTTGTGGGTTGGGGTGCAATTTGGATTGATGCTCTATACGTGAAATTCGTGATCATCGAGGGGTACTGCAAGCAAGAGGCCAAGCTGGGTTACTTCGAATATCAATCCGCTGATGCGGATGCCAAGGATGTGATTTGGCTTGATACGCCGGAGGCGAAGAATAAGACTCCGCACGCAATTGAAGAATTTCCCTGGTTAAGTAATCCAGAAATTTTGTATTGCATCAATGAAAAAAATGGAAAAAAAGAATTCTGCAAGATACCTGGGTTTCGAACAGAACATGCGATTCAAAAGCGCCACTTCAATTCATGGATGGCAATAGATCGCCTCTGGAAGAACGAACAACTACTACGTGAGCACGTCATGTTTCGCTGGAACGAATGGTGGGTTCTTCAAGTCGTCGGATTTCCCGAAGGAAATTCTTTCTGCTCCGGACCTGATCGTGGAATATTTATTCACAAGCGAAAGTACTACCCAAGCTTATTTTTAACAATTAGCGTGAACTGAATATGGAATCATCATTGAGATCTGTCACATTATCAAAGACCATTCAAGAGAGAAATGGCATTCTTTTGAGTCACATTTCCTATCTTTCAAAAGATATTAAGAAACTACTTGAGTTATCTGCAACAGGGAACAATCGTTCCTTCAAGCAAGTTCTTCAGTATGAAATTTCAAAGGACATGGATGTTAGTCAAAGTGATCTGTCTTCTGCAAAGCTTCGAGGTGAGTTTTCGCCAAATCAGATTAGCTATATCTCCAACAATTTTCAACCCATTGCAGCACTAGATCAGGACGGCGCCGGAGCAGTAATACTGCTAGAGAAAAGTAGCGGCCGATTCGCGATAGGAGTGCGTGGATCAGCACCTCAAGAAAGTACGATTTCTGATATCTTTCAAGCCAATTTAGCGATCGCCGGAAACCGACTTCCGATTCATCAGACTGTCCTCGTTGCCAACTTTCTCCTTCTCCATACATCCCCGGCCGGGACACTGGTTCCACAGTTTTCTATAGCCGATGTCCCCGGCAGTGGCTTCGTAGATACAGCTCGCGGCATCATTGGTATTGCCGAGCAGGTGCCTGGGCCACATCAGATTTTCAATTCCAGCACCCCGGGCATCTCCCTTGTTGTTGCAAACCATGTCCCTGCAACCGGCTTGGCTAACGGCGCCTGCTACATGGCTTCTGGTCATTCCGAAGGCGGCCCAGAGGTCACCATTGCCTCTGCAATCGCTCAATGCATGAAGACGTATACGCTCAACAGCCCCTCAACCCAACGCGCCGAAATGCAGAGCGTCGTCGACCAGATTTTGTCCAAGGCCAGCTTACCCCCGGTTCAGCTGATTGCTCGGGATCAGACAAACATTGACACATCCAATATAAGCGTCATTTCAGGGTTCAATGGCCCCCTCCCCGGGCAGACAGTTCAGTTGCCCATCCCCTTCACATTGAATCCATTCGAGAGCCATGGAACCAAGTTCGCCTTGACTGCCGCCGAACTGCGTATTTGGGTTATCCAGAATGATCCTTCCATCACGACCATGGCCCAAGCCAACGCGAAGCTGGCCCAGCTATTACCTTCCTTCGCGGATGCGTTCACTCAGCCTGAAGCGTTAGACAAATACGTCTCAAGTGCAACGGGTTCGGCACAAATCGCCCCATCGGTGACGTCTCCTAGCCTCGATTCAAGCGCCCTCGACTCCCCCTACAACTTCCCCGACACCGCCGGTGCCGGTCGCGGCAACATCAATCCTCCCCTCGTCGAGCCCAAGACAACTGTCTTCAATGCCGCAAGCGCGCTCCCAAGCTTCGCCGGCATCAATTTCGTCACTGTCCAGGCCGGAGATACGGTGGGTGGCATTGCGCTGCGCTACGGCATGGATATCGCTGAGTTCACCACCTACCTCAAAAGCGTCTACGGACCCAACGCGGATCTGAACAGCATCGTCGCCGGCAGCCGTCTTCCTGTTCCGCAGTCGGTGTTCGAGCGCACTTCGGCTGGGATCAATGGGCTCGATCTTCCGCCCGAAGTTGTGGCTGGGGCCAGTGTCGAAGCCAAGGACGGCAGCCAGACACCAGGCACGATTCCTCCGGCCCAACCGGATGCCGGCAAGCCGCTTCAGGTCACGCCTGAAATCACGCCAGCGCCTATATGGGGAGCCTCTTACGACGCCACGTGGGATCAAGCCTTTGATCCCGCCAGCGGCGCAACCCTGGATTCAAGCTACCTCACCCCCAACGCGATCACCGAACTGCTTCAACGCGCCTCCCAAGCCGCAGATGCAGGCTCAAGCTGGAGTGGCTTCAACATACAACCGGTGAATGCCACGAGCAGCTTCCTGGTCAATGCCGATGGTGATATTGCCGGTGAAGTGACCCGGCTTGCGGACAATTACACCCGGATGACCGACACGGCCGGCAACACTGTCTATATCGACGCCCAAGGCCGCATGCTGAACTCGGACCAGTACCAGAGCCAGAAATCCGAGTCTGTGGCATCTTCCGTCGCTGCTGCAGTCAACGCCCTGTCAGCCTTGGCCCATTGGGATGGGAGCTCAGACATTGCCCGCGCCAGCGCTCTGGTCGCGGTGACCACGCAGGTCGACAATCTGCGCAGGCTGGTCGACGCCAGTGTTGCGGCGGGTGGCTCGCAGTCAACGACTTTGCCGTATCTTGGCGCAGGGCTCGGGTTTATCAATGCCATCGAGCACGGCGACGTGGGTGGCATCGCCATCAACGGTCTTGCTCTGGCGAATCTCGCCACGGATGGGGCCGCCAGCGGGGCTATCAGCGCCGCGCTCACCGAAGCAGGAATTAAGACCGCAGCGGGAGATGTCCTGCCGCTTCTTGCGCTGGCAAACAGTCTGTTCCACGCTGAGGAAGATCCTTTGGGTGTGGTTGTGGCCGCATTGCAATTCATTACAGGTTGGGGCCAGGCTCTGGCTGCCTTCATCACTGTGGCACGAATTCTGGACCGAGGCGAAGAGCCTCCCATGAAGGTGGGGCACGCCGAAGCACTGTGGCTTCCGGACGGAAGCCTGGACTATGCGTGTCTGCGCGACGAAGCCTCGGGCTACGCGCGCGCGCAAAGCTACCTAAGCCAACTCACGGCTGGGCTGCAGGGCGCGCTGGATCAGGTGGCCCGGGAGCAAGGGCTGCCAGCCCAAGGGCTGATCCCCTCGCTGTTGCCCAAGATCGGCTATGTGCTCGAGCCCGCGCAAGACAATCAGGACCGGGTCAGACTGTACTGGACCGACGCGCAAGGCGCGGAGCGGACTTTGTATTTCGACGATCTGGGGCATCCCGTGGCGGGACGCGATGGCACGTCCGCGGGCAGTCAGGAACTGGGGGAAGCGTTCTTCGGCCTTGCGCGCCAGGCGGGCGCTGTCGCTCCCTTGTGGCAGGTACAAACGCTGCAAGCTGCCTGGGTGCATGAAAACACCATCGTGCGGGAATTGAACGCGCAGATTGAGACTTTGCAAGATCACCTCGATTCCCTGATGGTCTCGGGCGAATACTCCGTGGATGGCGAAGGCGGCAGCACCACCTACACGACGCGGGTCAGTTCGAACCCTGAAGAGACTGCCGCGCTGGAGGCCCAGGTCCGCAGCCTGCGCGCACAGGCTGAGATGGAGGCGGCGCAGGCCGACCGGATTCTGAGCCAGCGTATCCAGACCTTGGAGCAGTTCGCTGAAGCGCAGCCCCAGTTCAATGAAAACCGGATGAGCCTCCGCGTGGATGCTCTGACATTGGGGGCCGAAGAGACCGCCCCCATCGCTGCAGACTTTGATGGTGACGGCTACTTTACTGAAACACAGTGGTTTGGCAAGGCTCAGGCCGTGCTTACCCTGGACCTCAATGCCGACAGCCATCTGAGATTCGATGAAATGATCGATCGCGATGGCCTGCGCCTTCTCGACGCCGACGGCAATGAAAGTATCGACGAGCGCGATCCCGCTTTCAGGGCGCTTCGACTTTGGGTGGACGCCAATCGAGACGCCATTGCAGATGCTGGCGAGGCACGCAGCCTATCCGAATTAGGCATCGGCGCCATTGATCTGAGCGATGACGGCCTGTCCGGCGTTCGTCTGCGCCGGGTGGATGGCGCCACTGAAGACTTCACACAAACGCAATTGGACCTCGCCGCGGGCGAAGGTTTTCAGGTGCGGGAGTTGGCTGAAGGGATTGGTACGCTGATCTCAACCAAGGGAGCCGATGGCACGATCCAGGACCTCGTGATCGGCACCAATACGCGTGAATTCGACAACGATCCTCTGCACCGGAACAGCAGCGATGCCGGCAAGAAGCGGGAGGAAAAAATCAAGGTCGACGCGGGCGATGAACGCCTGAGCGGCAATATTCAGGAAGCGTACCAGGCCATGCAGACCTTGACTCGCGTGGCTGACAACGACGTGCGCGGCGTCTCAGGTGGCGCTGGCATCGCGATACTGGGGCAGGACAGCACACAGCAGGCACAAACGGGGCCGTCCTCCGGAGATCTCTACAGCATAGTGGCTGAGCGCAGCGCCTTTGCATTCGGGGACAACGTCCCGCCCCCCCCACCGCGTGAGGCCGTGGTTGTGGGCGATGCACCCGCACCCTCACTCGCGTCGCCACCGTCGATCGACATAACGCTTTCCTCAACCCTGACCGGCCAGCATCCCCAGGCCCAGGCAGAGGGCGTGGAGCCGCCTGAAGTGGACAACACGAGCACATTGACAAGTTCCGTAGACACGTCCATCGGTGAACCCCAAGTCCTCAGCGGCCAGAGTGCTGGCCAGCAAACCGCGCAGAGTCTGGCTCATCGGCCTGACCGGATACGGCGCAGCGCACGCACAACGGATGGCACTCGCGCAAACGTCAGCGCAACAGCGGGCTCAACCTCCATCATCCTCAATAAGAGCGACGCCAGCATCCTGAGCGCTGCATCGACGCCTGCAGCCCGTCCTTCAAACCCCGAACGAATCATTTCCATTCCGGGCGCAACCGGACAGGCGCAAACTGCGACACAAGAGATGCAGCGAGCACAGCAGGCCTTGATTCGCAGTGCCGAAACCACACTGTTCGGTGGCAACGCGCTGGGCAGCGCAGGTCTGATGGCCGTAGGCCTTGGCGCGGCTTCGGCACAGTGGCCTGTGGACGCCATGGCGTCCACAGGTGAAGGTATTGACTTTCAAGGGTATGTCGAGACTGGCGCTCAGCCCTCCACGGTGCCAGGCGACGCGACTCCCAGCACGCACGACGGCGCGGGCGCGAGGCTAACCGACGGGGGACATGTGTCGGTATCCAGCCTCGTCCCGTCGGACAACGCGGCCGTCTTCCGACCGGCGCAGACTGTATCGCAGCCCGCCTCTTCCCAAATCGCGGCCGACAACCCAGGGGCCCAGCCTGCGCTCAGCTCCTGGCTGAACTGGATTGAATCCCGGGACGCCACGCCGGCATTCGATGCTTTCGTTCCGTCCACCGTCGAACCTGTCAGGGCTATTCCCGTCCCAATCAACCCACCCGATGCCACTGCGTCCGGCTCCACGATGGGCGCAGGTGGCGCCCGCCTGCAGTCGCCCAACCCGCTCACGCTCAAGGAGTTGATCTGGCAAGGATCCGAAGACCAGCGTCTGCTGTTCGACGCATCTGAATTCGTCGAAGCCGATGTCGATGGCTCATCCGACGATGTGATGTTCAGTGACATCAGTGCACCCCGTCACGGCAGCGTCAACTTGGTCAACGGCAAGATCGTCTTTGTTCCTGAAGAGAACTATGTGGGTGAAGCCGGCTTCGACTACACAGTGGTCAATGCCAGGGGTCAACTGGTTACCGGCAGCGCCAATCTCCAGATCGCCGCAGTGAATGACGCGCCGCAATTGTTCGACGAATACGCACGAATTGAAGAAGACCAGACTCTCCTGGTCTCCGGCTCCGAGCTTCTCGCCAATGACTTCGACGTGGACGATGAAGCTTCCACCTTGCAAATCACGGCGATCGGCGAGACACATCATCTCTCGGCAGTACTGGGGAGCGACGGCAGTATCAGCATCACCCCCGAAGTCAACTACCACGGCCCTGCCAGCTTCAGCTACACCGTACGCGACCCGCATGGTGCCAGCAGCACCGCATACGCCCGCCTTGATATTGCAGCCGTTAACGATGCCCCCATTGCCATAGGCGAGCGCACAAGCACCGAGGAAGATACGGGACTCACCTTTACACCCGCGCAGCTACTGCAGAACGATCAGGACCCGGACATCGACACTGATGCAGACAGCTTGCACATCAGCTCCGTTGACGATGCCCAGCACGGCCGGGCCTGGATTGACGACGAGGGCAACATCCGCTTCCTGCCGGATTCTGACTACAACGGATCGGCCGGATTCAGCTATTGGGTGGAAGACAAGGCCGGTGCCCGCAGCCGGGCCCGGGTGGAGATCGATGTGGCAAGCATCAACGATGCGCCACGGGTTCTGGGCGAAGCGGCATCGGCCGATGAAGATACCGTCCTGTGGTTCGACCCTGCGGATCTGCTCGACAACGACCGTGACGCGGAAGGAGACAGTTTGAGCATCATCGCGGTGGGAGGAGCCCGTCATGGCACCGTTGTCATGACGGTGGCGCCAGATGGCATGCATCGCATTGAGTTCATTCCGGAGCCCAACTACTTCGGACCGGCCAGCTTCGACTACACAGTTGCTGACAGCGCGGGGGCGACAAGCACCACCACGGCCTATATCGATCTGGCAGAAGTAAATGATGCACCAGTGGCCATGCTGGACGAGCGCTTCATGGTGGAGGACCAGCCACATGTCGTCCGGGCGGAAGATCTCCTGGCCAACGATCTCGACGCTGACGGCGCCGCGCTTCAGGAAGTGCATGCGGTGATCGACGTGCACTCAGCTGTGCACGGGAGCGCCAGCTTGCGCGACGGAGAGGTCCTGTTCACGCCGGATGCCGATTATTTCGGCGATGCGGCCTTCAGCTACACATTGGCAGACGGCCGTGGAGGCACCTCTCAGGGGCAGGTCATCCTGCATGTGGGGCCGGTCAACGATGCGCCTGTGATTGGGGGGGAGTCCATTGCCAGCGACGAGGATCAGAGTCTTGTCATAGCCGCTTCGGCACTTCTCGCCAATGATGTGGACATCGACAGCGATGAGACGCTGCTGCGGGTCAGCGCAGTGAGGAATGCCCGGCATGGGGAAGTCAGCCTTCAGTCCGATGGCAGCATCTTCTTTGTGCCTGAAGCGGACTATGTCGGGCCGGCGGGGTTCGACTACACCGTCAGCGATGCCGAAGGTGGCAACAGTGAGGCCAGCGTCGCGCTGGAGCTGACCCCCCTCAATGATGCGCCCAGACCCGCCGGTGAAACTCTCGTGGCAGATGAGGACACGCCCTTCCTCATCACCCCCGCGATACTGCTGGAAAACGATGAGGACGTCGACAGTCCGCACTCGGCACTGAGCCTGACCGCGGTGGGACAAGGCCAGCACGGACAGGTCGAGCGTGAATCCGACGGGAGCATCCTGTTCATCCCCGATCCCGACTACTTTGGTCCTGCCAGCTTCGAATACACCGTGAGCGACGACCACGGCGCCAGCAGCACGCAGCAGGTTTTCATTGAACTGCAAGCGGTCAATGACGCACCCATGCTCGTCGGCGAATTTGCCTCAGCCAACGAAGACCATGTGCTTCAGTTCAGTGGGGAACAGCTGCTGCAGAACGATGGCGACATCGACAACTCTCACGACGAATTGGGAATTGTGGCGGTCTCCGACGCGATGCACGGCAGCGCGGAACTCGATGGCCTGGGCGGCGTCCGGTTCACGCCGGAGTTGAACTACTATGGTCCTGCCGGATTCCGCTACACCGTCTCCGATGGCTCCGGTGGCCTGAGTCAAGTGGGTGTGAGCGTGGAACTGCAGCCTGTCAACGACGCCCCATCGGTCATCGACGAAGTACTCGCCGGACAAGAGAACCAGACCTTGAGTGTGTCCGCAGACAGCCTGCTTGCCAACGACACCGACGTGGACAACGCCCATGCCGAACTCCAGCTTTCCTGGGTCGGCAACGCCGTGGGCGGGAGTGTGACTCTCGAAGCCGGCACCGTTCGTTTCACCCCGCAGGCAGATCGCTTCGGCGCCGCGAGCCTCGACTACCTCGTGAGTGACGGCGCCGGCAGCAGCAGCATGGCTACCGCGCACATTGACCTGCAATGGCAGAACCACACACCGCACGCGACGGAAGATCAATTGGCGCCGCAGGCAGAGGACACCGAAATTCTCATCCGCAGCAGCGTGTTGCTCGACAACGATCGCGACCCCGACATCGCCCGCGGCGCAGCGGATGGCTTACGCATTACCGGTGTTTCGACGCTGGCCGGTCAGACCCACGGAAGCGTCTGGCTGGATGCGCAAGGCGATGTGCGCTTCAGCCCCGACCAGGACTATGCAGGTCCGGTGCGTTTCGCCTACACCCTGGAGGATTCTGCGGGAGCGCAAAGCGCAGCGACTGTCGATCTGGATTTGGAGAATATGAACGATGCACCGACTGCGAACCCGGATCGCATCATCGCGAAGAATCAAAGCGAAGTCCTGATCGCTGCCGCGTCCTTGCTGGACAACGATACGGACCCTGACACGCCCTACGCTGCACAGGGGCTCCATGTCACCGCTGTCTCAGATCCGGATCAAGGCTCAGTGGAGTTGCGTCCGGACGGCCAGATCGTATTCACGCCAGACATCGAAGGCGCGGGTGCGGGCAGCTTCAGCTACGAGGTCAGCGACGCTGCCGGCGCCACCTCGACGGCAAGAGCCCAGGTGATCACCCGCAACCAGGCGCCGGACGTACTGGGCGAGGTTTTGCTGCTGCAGGAGGATCAGGTCCGCATCATTGCTCCGTCTGAACTCCTGGCCAACGACAGTGACACCGACAATGACCACGAAGATCTGCACATTCTGAGTGTGGGCGCAGCCAGCAACGGTGTTGTTGCGCTGAACGATCAAGGCCAGGTCGTCTTTACCCCCCAGGCCAATTATTCGGGTCCTGCGCAATTCAACTACACCGTGGGCGATGGTGATGGAGCCGTAACAGGCAGCACTGTCAGCATCGCCATTTCATCTGTAAACGACGCCCCGTCGCTGATTGGCGAGACCTATCATCTGGTGGAGGATCAGGTCGCACTCTTCGATACAGGTGGTCTGCTTTCCAACGACAGCGATGTAGACGGCCCCGGGGCACTGGCTGTCGTGGGAGTGGGTGCCGCCTCCGGTGGCAATGTCAGTCTGCAGGGTGGACAGGTGGTGTTCAGTCCCTATGGAAACTTCAACGGCTGGGCCGGC
>JAURZS010000060.1 GCA_030653255.1 Burkholderiaceae bacterium
GTTCGCCGCCGCTCATGGTGCCGGCCAGTTGGTCGCGCCGCTCGCGCAGCCGCGGGAAGGTCTCGAAGACTTTTTCCATGTCGGCGGCGATGCCCGCCTTGTCGTTGCGGCTGTAGGCGCCCATTTGCAGGTTCTCGACGATGGTCATGCGCGTGAACACGCCCCGGCCTTCGGGCACCATGGCCAGGCCCTGGCGCACCAGGTCCCAGGGGCCCTGACCGCGAATGCTCTTGCCCATGTATTCGATGTCGCCGCCGGCCAGGGGCAACGTGCCCGTGATGGCTTTCATGGTGGTGGTCTTGCCCGCGCCGTTGGAGCCGATCAGGGACACGAGTTCGCCTTCGTGGACCTCGAAGTCCACGCCCTTGACCGCCTGTATGCCGCCGTAGGCGACCTTCAGGCCGCTGACTCTCAACAATGTGGCTGCCATGTCAGTGTCCTCCGGTGCCGAGGTAGGCCTCGATCACCTTCTCGTTCTTCTGCACTTCCTGCGGCGTGCCTTCGGCGATCTGGCGGCCATAGTCGAGCACGGTGACGCGGTCGCACAGGCCCATGACGAGTTTGACGTCGTGCTCGATCAGGAGAATGGTGCGCCCGTCGTTGCGGATGCGGTCGATCAATTGCCGCAGCATGACTTTCTCGGTCGCGTTCATGCCGGCGGCCGGCTCGTCCAGCGCGATGAGCTGCGGGTCGGTGGCCATGGCGCGCGCGATCTCCAGCCGGCGCTGGTCGCCGTAGCTGAGCGTGCGGGCACGGTAGTCGGCCAGGGCGCCGATGCCCACGTAGTCGAGCAGTTCCTGCGCGCGCCGCGCGATGCCGGCTTCTTCGGCCTTGAAGCTGCGGGTGCGCAGGATCGCGCCCAGCAATCCCGAATGGGTGCGCACATGCCGTCCCACCATGACGTTTTCGAGCGCCGTCATCTCGGCGAACAGGCGGATGTTCTGGAAGGTGCGCGCAATGCCGGCCTTGGCAACCTCGTGCACCGCATGCGGCGCATAGGGCTTGCCGGCCAGCTCGAAGCTGCCGCTGTCCGGGGTGTACAGCCCCGTGAGCACGTTGAACAAAGTGGTCTTGCCCGCGCCATTGGGGCCGATCAGTCCGTAGACCTGGCCGCGCTCGATGGTGATGCCCACGTCGCTCAGCGCCTGCAGGCCGCCAAAACGCTTGGAGACGCCGGTTACCCGCAGTACGTTGTCTGTCATGCGCGCGCCCTCATTTGGCTTCGAGCGACTTGCCGCGCTCGGGCGTGGGCCACATGCCGCGCGGGCGCAGCAGCATGACGACGATCATGGCCAACGCGATCAGCAGCTGGCGCAGGATGGACGCGTCGATGCGGCCGTCGGTCATGGCCTGCAGGGGGCTTGCGATATAGCGCAGCACTTCGGGCAGGGCGGCCAGCAGCACGGCGCCCAGGATCACGCCCGGCAGATGGCCGATGCCGCCGAGCACGACCATCGCGACGATCATCACCGACTCCATCAGGCTGAAGGACTCGGGCGACACAAAGCCCTGAAAGGCCGCGAACATGGAGCCCGCCACACCGCCGAAGGTCGCGCCCATGCCGAAGGCCAGCAGCTTCATGTTGCGGGTGTTGATGCCCATGGCCTTGGCCGCGATCTCGTCCTCGCGGATGGCCATCCAGGCGCGGCCGATGCGCGAGAGCTCCAGCCGGTGGCAGATGATGACGCTTACCACCACCAGCGCCAAGAATAGATAGTAGTACTGCGTGACCGAAGAGAGCTGGTAGTCGCCGATGTTCAGCGGCCGCCCCAGGTTGTAGCCGAAGAACTTGATGGACTCGATCTGGTTGAGCCCTTTGGGCCCATTGGTGATATTGACCGGATGGTCGAGGTTGTTGAGGAACACCCGGATGATCTCGCCGAAGCCCAGCGTGACGATGGCCAGGTAGTCGCCGCGCAGTTTGAGCGTGGGCGCACCCAGCAGAATGCCGAAGACACCGGCCAGCGCCGCGCCCATCGGTATCACGATCCACAGCGGCGTGTGCAGGCCGTTGGGGAACATGGCCTTGAAGGCCGGGAAGGCCTCGGTCAGGTGCGGCGAATCCATCAACCCAAACATATAGGCGCCGATGGCAAAGAAGGCCACGAAGCCGAGGTCGAGCAGGCCGGCATAGCCCACGACGATGTTCAGGCCCAGGGCCAGCAGCACATAGAGCAGCGCGATGTCGGCGATGCGCACCCAGGCGTTGCCCTGGCTTTGCAGGAACAGCGGCAGGATCAGCAGCAGCACCCCGAAAATGACGGTGTGGATCAGCGGGCTCTGGCGGATGGTTTTCATCATGGCATTCTCCGCAGGGGCCTCAGGCGCGGTCTGCCACGCGCTCGCCGAGCAGGCCCGACGGCCGCAGCGTGAGCACCACGATCAGCACCACAAAGGCAAAGATGTCGCTGTAGTGGCTGCCCAGCACGCCGCCGGTCAGCACCCCGAGGTAGCCCGCGCCTATGGCCTCGATCAGCCCCAGCAACAGGCCGCCGACCACCGCGCCCGACAGATTGCCGATGCCGCCGAAGACGGCGGCAGTGAAGGCCTTGAGTCCGGGCAGAAAGCCCATGGTGTGCTGCACCGTGCCGTAATTGGAGGCGTACATCACGCCGGCAATGGCCGCCAGCACCGCGCCGATGACGAAGGTCGCCGAGATCACTATGTCGGGCTTCACCCCCATCAGGGCCGCCACGCGCGGGTTCTCGGCCGTGGCGCGCATGGCGCGCCCCAGTCGCGTGAAATTGACCATCCAGTACAGCACCGCCAGCGAGACTGCCGTCAGCCCCAGGATGAGTATCTGCGTGGGCGTGATGACCGCGTTGCCCACCAGCTCGATCGGCGCGCTGGGCAGCAGCGTCGGATAGGACTTGTAATTGGGCTTCCAGATGATCATGGCCAGGGTCTGCAGCAGGATGGACACACCGATGGCGGTAATCAGCGGGGCCAGCTTGGGACTGTTGCGCAACGGCCGGTAGGCCACTTTCTCGATCACGAAATTCAGCGCCGCCGCGACCACGCAGGCAATGATCAGCGCCAGGAACAGAATGAGCCAGCCGGGCGCATCAGGCATGCCCTCGCGCATCAATCCGATGCTGGTCCAGCTGGTCAACGCGCCCACCATCAGGACTTCGCCATGGGCGAAATTGATGAGATTGATGATCCCGTACACCATGGTGTAGCCCAAGGCCACCAAGGCATACATGCTGCCCAGCACCAGACCGTTGACGATCTGTTGAAGCAGGGAGTCCATGAATAATCTCCTGGCAAAAAAAACCGCCAGCGGAGCGCTGCATGCGCGATGGCGGGTTCGTGTGAAGAATTGTAGCCATGGCACTAGCACTGTCCGTGCCAGCGGCAAGGGACTTTCCCCCTTGACACTGGCGCGAATCGCACCGAGCCTCAGCGCTTGCCGGCGTTGAGTTGGCGCAATTCGCGCAGCCGCTCGCCGATGCGTATCTCCAGGCCGCGCTCGACCGGCCGGTAAAAGCCCGGCGGCGCCATGCCCTCGGGCAGGTAGTTCTCGCCCGCTGCGACGCCCCCCTCCTCGTCGTGGGCGTAGCGGTAGTCCCGGCCATAGGCCAGGTCTTTCATGAGCCGGGTGGGCGCATTGCGCAGGTGCAGGGGCACCGGCCGGGTGCCGTCCTTGCGGACCAGGGCGCGCGCCTCGTTGTAGGCCTTGTAGACGGCATTGGACT
Source organism: Burkholderiaceae bacterium (assembly GCA_030653255.1). Taxonomy (GTDB): domain Bacteria; phylum Pseudomonadota; class Gammaproteobacteria; order Burkholderiales; family Burkholderiaceae_C; genus JAURZS01. Next base: position 3,699 of record JAURZS010000060.1, read on the forward strand.
TGGGCGCCATGGCCAGGTAGATCACGCAATGGGCCAGTGCCAGTTCGCCTTCGGGCGAGCCCAGGCGCTCGTAGACCTCGGCCGCGTCCAGCGCCAGGCGCAGGGCGCGCGGGTCGGCCAGACCGATGTCCTCACTGGCCATGCGCACCAGACGGCGCGCCATGTAGCGCGGCTCGGCGCCGCCGTCGAGCATGCGCACCAACCAGTACAAGGCAGCGTCGGGGTCGGAGCCGCGCACGGACTTGTGCAGCGCAGATATGGTGTCGTAGAACTGCTCGCCGCCCTTGTCGTAGCGACGCATTCGCTCGCCCAGCACGCGCAGCAGCCAGGCGTCGCTGATGCGGTCGAGCTTTTCTCGGCTGGCCGCAACCGCCAGGGTCTCCAGTGTGTTGAGCAGGCGCCGCGCATCGCCGTCAGCGTAGGCAATGAGGCGCTCGGCCGCGTCTTTGTCGATCAGGGCGACGGCCTGAATGGCCTGCGCGCGCTCGATGATCTGCTGCAGATCGGCCTCGGACAGCGGCTGCAGCACATAGACCACCGCGCGCGACAGCAGCGCGGAATTGACCTCGAAGGAGGGGTTCTCGGTGGTCGCGCCGATGAAGGTGAACAGCCCGCTTTCCACATGCGGCAGGAAGGCGTCCTGCTGGCTCTTGTTGAAGCGGTGCACCTCGTCGACAAAAACAATGGTGCGCCGGCCCTGGCCCTGCCAGACCTGGGCCTGCTCCACCGCCTCGCGAATGTCCTTCACGCCACCGAGCACCGCGCTGATGGTGATGAACTGCGCGTCGAAGGCCGACGCCATCAGGCGCGCGATGGTGGTCTTGCCGGTGCCGGGCGGCCCCCAGAGGATGCAACTGTGCGGCTGTCCGGACTCGAAGGCAATGCGCAGCGGCATGCCCTCGCCCAACAGGTGCTGCTGACCGATCACCTCGCCCAGGGTCTTGGGCCGCAACTGTTCGGCCAGCGGCGCGGACGGCTTCATTGCCGCACGACAGCAGCGCCCGCAGGCGGCTTGAACTGGAACAGCTCGGGCGACAGCCGGGGATTGATCTCGACCTTGCTGAAGCTCAGCACGGAACGCTGTCCGAAGCTGTCGGTGATCTCGAGCGCAGCAAGCTCGTTGCCGCGCAGGCCCACGCGCACGCTTTGCAACTGGCTGTCACGGGTCCTGGGCCGGGCCTCGACCCATTGCATGCCGTCTCTGTCGGGCAGGGCCTTCAGATCGAAATCGGCTTGCAGCGCGGCCAGGCTGGGCTGCGCGGTAATCAGCGCCGCCGGCGTGCTGCCCAGGGCCTGGGCCTGGCGGCGCGCAGTCACCTGGTTCAGGTCTGCGTCATAGAGCCACAGGGTCTGGCCGTCGGCCACGATGGTTTGATCGAAGGGTTTGCGGTAGACAAAGCGGAAGCGGTTGGGCCGCAGGAACTCAAAGGTGCCGCTTGATGTGCGCACGCGCGGCGCCTGGCCTTCGCGCGCGGGCGCGGTCACCACCTGCGTGAATTCCGAGCGTCCGGACTGGCTGTTCTTGATGAAGGCTTCAAGGCTGTCGAGGCCCGCAGCGCCCGCAGCCGACGTCAGCAGCAGGGACGACGCCATCAACAGCGCCTGCCAGGCCCGGCCCACCGAATACCTGCCACTGAATGCGCGCGCGCTCATTCGGCGCGCGCCGGCACAAGAATCTCACGCTGGCCGCTGCCGCTCATGGCGCTGACCAGACCCGCCTTCTCCATGTCCTCGACCAGGCGCGCGGCGCGGTTGTAGCCGATCTTGAGATGGCGCTGCACCAGCGAGATGCTGGCCTTGCGGTTCTTGAGGACGACCTCGACGGCCTGGTCGTACATGGGGTCTTTCTCGCCGCCGGCTTCACCGCCGAGCAGATCGGACTCGCCGTCGACCGTGCCGCCTTCGAGCACGCCCTCGATGTAGTTGGGCTCGCCGCCCTGCTGCTTGAGGTAGGCCACGACGCGGTGGACTTCCTCGTCGCTGACATAGGCGCCATGCACGCGGATCGGCAGGCCGGTGCCGCTGGGCATGTAGAGCATGTCGCCCATGCCCAGCAAGGCCTCGGCGCCCATCTGGTCGAGGATGGTGCGCGAGTCGATCTTGCTGCTGACCTGGAAGGAGATGCGCGTGGGGATGTTGGCCTTGATCAGGCCGGTGATGACGTCCACGCTGGGCCGCTGCGTCGCCAGGATCAGGTGGAAGCCGGCGGCGCGCGCCTTCTGCGCCAGCCGGGCAATCAGTTCCTCGATCTTCTTGCCCACCACCATCATCAGGTCGGCGAGCTCGTCGATCACCACCACGATGTGCGGCAGGCGCTCCAGCGGCTCGGGGCTGTCGGGGGTGAGGCTGAAGGGGTTGTAGATGAACTCCTCGCGCGCACGGGCCTCGTCGATCTTGGCGTTGAAGCCGGCCAGATTGCGAACGCCCATCTTGCTCAACAGCTTGTAGCGGCGCTCCATTTCGGCCACGCACCAGTTCAGTCCGTGCGCGGCCTGCCGCATGTCGGTGACCAC
>JAURZS010000062.1 GCA_030653255.1 Burkholderiaceae bacterium
CGGCGATGTGCTGGGGGTTTCCGCCCTCGCGATGGAGACCGGAGAGCTGCACATTCTTGAAGACAAGTCCACGCTGCTGGCCACCGGCGGCGCGGTCCGCATCTTCGCCGCATCGACCAATGCCTTCATCAACACCGGCGACGGCCTGGGCATGGCGGCGCGCGCCGGCATTCCGCTGGAGGACATGGAGTTCTGGCAGTTCCACCCGACCGGCGTGGCCGGCGCCGGCGTGCTGCTGACCGAGGGCTGCCGGGGCGAGGGCGCCATCCTGATCAACAGCAACGGCGAGCGCTTCATGGAACGCTACGCGCCCACGCTGAAAGACCTGGCTCCGCGCGACTTCGTCTCGCGCTGCATGGACCAGGAAATCAAGGAAGGCCGCGGCTGCGGCCCCAACAAGGACTACGTGCTGCTCAAGCTCGACCACCTGGGCGCCGAGACCATCATGAAGCGCCTGCCCTCGGTGCACGAGATCGGCCTGAACTTCGCCAATGTGGACGTCACCAAGGAGCCCATCCCGGTGGTGCCCACCATCCACTACCAGATGGGCGGCATTCCGACCAACATCCACGGCCAGGTCGTCACACAGAATGGCGGCAACCACAACGCGGTGGTCAACGGCCTGTACGCTGTGGGCGAGTGCTCCTGCGTCAGCGTGCATGGCGCGAACCGCCTGGGCACGAACTCGCTGCTGGACCTGCTGGTGTTCGGCCGCGCCGCCGGCAACCACATCGTCGAATTCAACAACAAGAACAAGGAGCACAAGCCCCTGCCTGAAGACGCCTGCGACCTCACGCTGGCGCGGCTGAACCGGCTGGAGGAAGCCACCGGTGGCGAGTACGCGCAGGACGTCGCCAATGACATCCGCGCCTCCATGCAGAAGCACGCCGGCGTGTTCCGCACGCAAGCCATCATGGACGAAGGCGTGCGCGCCATCGCCGAGCTGCGCGGGCGCGTGGGATCCATCGCCCTGAAGGACAAGTCCAAGGTCTTCAATACCGCGCGCATCGAGGCGCTGGAGGTCGACAACCTCATCGAATGCGCCCAGGCCACCATCGTGTCAGCCGCAGCGCGTCACGAAAGCCGTGGCGCCCATACAGTGGACGACTACGCCGACTCGCCCGAGCACCCCAACGGGCGCAACGATGCCGAGTGGCACAAGCACACCCTGTGGTACAGCCAGGGCAACCGGCTGAGTTACAAGCCCGTGCAGATGAAGCCTTTGACCGTCGAATCGGTTCCCCTCAAAGTCAGGACGTTCTAACCATGAAGCGCACATTTCAGATCTACCGCTACGACCCGGACAAGGACGCCAAGCCCTACATGCAGACCATCGAGATCGAACTCGACGGCCATGAACGCATGCTGCTCGACGCCCTCATGAAGCTCAAGGCCCAGGACCCCACGCTGTCCTTCCGCCGCTCCTGCCGCGAAGGCGAGTGCGGCTCCGACGCAATGAACATCAATGGCAAAAACGGTCTGGCCTGCCTGACCAACATGCTGTCGCTCAAGGGCACCATCGTGCTCAAGCCGCTGCCCGGGCTGCCCGTGATCCGCGACCTGATCGTGGACATGACCCAGTTCTTCAAGCAGTACAACTCGATCAAGCCCTATCTCGTGAACGATGCGATTGCGCCCGAGAAAGAGCGCCTGCAAAGCCCCGAGGAGCGCGAGGAGCTTGACGGCCTGTACGAGTGCATCCTGTGCGCCAGCTGTTCCACCAGCTGCCCCAGCTTCTGGTGGAACCCTGACAAGTTCGTCGGCCCGGCCGGCCTGCTGCAGGCCTACCGCTTCCTCGCCGACAGCCGCGACGAGGCTACCACCGAGCGCCTGGACAACCTCGAAGACCCTTACCGACTGTTTCGCTGCCGCACCATCATGAATTGCGTCGACGTGTGCCCCAAGGGTCTGAACCCGACGCGCGCCATCGGCAAGATCAAGGAATTGATGGTCCGCCGCGCAGCCTGACGAGAGTCCAGGATGACCAGTGCACCTTTGGACGAACGGGCCCTGAGCAAGCTGCAATGGCGTTGCAGACGCGGCCTGCTCGAAAACGACCTGTTCATCCAGAAGTTTTTCGGCCGACACGGCCAGGCCCTGACTGAGGCGCACGCCAAGGGTCTGAATGAGTTGATGGATCTGCCCGACAATGACCTGCTGGACCTGCTGCTGCGACGCAAGGAGTTGCAGGATGAAATCGACAACAAGGAGACGAGACTCGTGCTGGAACTGCTGCGCAACCCCCAGGCTGCAAGGCATTGATGTGTTACCCCGAATAAGCCTGATACCCCAAGTTCAAGGAAATTGCCATGAAGCTCGCCGATAACAAAGCCACCCTGTCGTTCAGCAACGGCAGCCCCAGCATCGAACTGCCCGTGTACCAGGGCAGCGTGGGCCCGGATGTCATCGACATCCGCAAGCTCTACGGCCAGACCGGTATGTTCACCTACGACCCGGGTTTTCTGTCGACTGCCGCCTGCCAGTCGGCCATCACTTATATCGATGGCGACAAGGGCGAACTGCTCTACCGCGGCTACCCGATCGAGCAGCTGGCCACTGGCTGCGACTTTCTGGAAACCTGCCACCTGCTGCTGTACGGTGAGCTGCCCAACGCCAAGGCCAAGGGCGACTTCACCAAGCTCGTCACCATGCACACCATGGTCAATGAGCAGATGCAGTTCTTCCTGCGCGGCTTCCGCCGCGACGCGCACCCCATGGCCATCCTGACCGGGCTGGTGGGCGCGCTGTCGGCCTTCTATCACGACAGCACTGACATCAACAACCCGAAACACCGTGAAATCGCGGCCATCCGCCTGATCGCCAAAATGCCAACCCTGGTGGCCATGGCCTATAAGTACACCGTGGGCCAGCCCTACATGTACCCGAAAAACGACCTGAGCTATGCAGGCAACTTCCTGCACATGATGTTCGCCACCCCCTGCGAGCCCTACAAGGTAAGCCCGGTGCTGGAGCGTGCGCTCGACCGCATCTTCACGCTGCACGCCGACCACGAGCAAAACGCCTCGACTTCCACCGTGCGCCTGTGCGGTTCGTCCGGCACCAACCCGTTTGCAGCCATCGCCGCCGGCGTGGCCTGCCTCTGGGGCCCGGCCCACGGCGGCGCCAACGAAGCCGCGCTGAACATGCTGGAGGACATCAACCGCAATGGCGGCGTCGCCAAGATCGGCGAGTTCATCAAGCAGGTCAAAGACAAGAATTCCGGCATCAAGCTCATGGGCTTCGGCCACCGCGTCTACAAGAACTACGACCCCCGCGCCAAGCTCATGCAGGAAACCTGCAAGGAAGTCCTGGCCGAGATGGGTCTGGAAAACGATCCACTGTTCAAACTGGCCATGGCCCTGGAGAAGATCGCGCTCGAGGACGATTACTTCGTGTCGCGCAAGCTCTATCCCAATGTGGACTTCTACTCCGGTATCGTGCAGCGCGCCATTGGCATTCCGGTGCCGCTGTTCACCGCCATCTTCGCGCTGGCGCGCACCGTCGGCTGGATCGCCCAGCTCAATGAAATGATCGGCGACCCCGAATACAAGATCGGTCGCCCGCGCCAGTTGTTCAACGGCTCGCAACGCCGGGACGTGTTGCCCATCGTCAAGCGTTGAGACCGACTGCGCCGCGCAGGAGCGGCGCAGCCCGCCCTCCACGCAGGCCGCTCTTCAGGCGGCCTGCGCCTGCATGGCCACACCGCCCCCGGGCAAGCCCGCCCACACCGACAAGCCGTCTTGCGTGCGCAGGGCATTGAGCGTCAGGGTCACGCCCAACAGCGAAGGCTGCAGAGCGCGGTAGCTGAAGCGGCTCAACCCGGCTGCGCCCAGCCCCTCGGCCGCGAAGCCGGCCAGCAGCGTGGCGATCAGCGGGCCATGGATCACCAGATTGTCGTAGCCCTCGACCTGCCGGCAGTAGTCGGCGTCGTAGTGGATGCGGTGGCCGTTGAAGGTCAGGGCCGAATACCGGAACAGACAGGTCGAATCCGGCGTGACGCTGCGGCTGCGCTCGGGCGCCGGCTGGGCCTGCGGCGCCCCTGCACGCGCGGGCGGACCTGGCTGCTTGTAGACGATGTCCTGCAACTCGGTGATGGCCAGACAGCCGTCGGCGCTGACCTTGTGTTCAACCGTGACAAAGATCAGCGGTCCGCTCTTGCCCGACTTGTGTTCAACGTTCGAGATGCGCGACACGCGCTCGACCGCCTGCCCCAGGCGCAGCGGCGCATGGAAGGTCAGCTGGCCGCCGGCCCACATGCGGTTGGACTGCGGCACCGGCGGCAAGAAGCCACCGCGCGCCGGATGCCCGTCGGACCCCAGTTCGGACGGCGGCGCGCCCTCCAGGAAATAAAGCCAATGCCACAGCGGCGGCAAAGGATCGCCCTGGCGCAGATTGTCCGTGCCCAGCCCCAGAGTGGCGGCCATCAGCCAGGCATGCCGTACGGACAGCAAGTCCTGGTCGCTGCGGGTCTTGCCAATCCACTGGCGCTGGTGTTCGATGTCGCTCGAGCTCAAATCTTCTCCCGGTAAATTGTGGCTGCCGCAAAAATTCTACGCGCTGCCATTGACGATGACGCTGACATTCATCGTAGGGCAAAATCATGGATGCGTCGCAGTTTGCGATTGTCTTGCATGAAAACGCCCGCCCGCCCTTTCACCCGCCAGATCGACCTGACGCCTGGGCATCGGCGTGGTGCCGCAACGCTCGCCGCCTAGAATTCACCGACCACGAAGGAAACGACCATGGGACGCACTCTCTACGACAAGATCTGGGACGAACACGTCGTCCACACCGAAGAAGACGGCACCGCCGTCCTCTACATCGACCGCCACCTGGTCCACGAAGTCACCAGCCCGCAGGCCTTCGAAGGGCTGCGCGTTGCCGGCCGCAAGGTCTGGCGCGTGAGCTCGGTGGTCGCCACCGCCGACCACAACACGCCCACCACCGGCTGGGAACTGGGCTACGACGGCATCACGGACCCGATCAGCAAGGAGCAGATCACCACGCTGGACGACAATATGCGCCAGTACGGCGCTGCCGCCTATTTCCCGTTTCTGTCGAAGCGGCAGGGCATCATCCATGTCGTCGGCCCTGAGCAAGGCGCCACCCTGCCTGGCATGACGGTGGTCTGCGGCGACTCGCACACCTCGACACACGGCGCCCTGGGCGCGCTCGCGCACGGCATCGGCACCAGCGAGGTAGAGCACGTGCTGGCTACGCAGACCCTGCTGGCCAAGAAGGCGAAAAACATGCTGATCAAGGTCGAAGGCACGCTGCCGCGCGGCTGCAGCGGCAAGGACATCGCCTTGGCCGTGATCGGGCGCATCGGCACGGCGGGCGGCACCGGCCACACGATCGAGTTCGCGGGCTCGGCCATCCGCGCCCTGAGCATGGAAGGCCGCATGACTCTGTGCAATATGGCGATCGAGGCCGGCGCGCGCGCGGGCATGATCGGCGTGGACGAAAAGACGGTGGCCTACCTCAAGGGCCGCCCCCTGGCGCCCAGCGGCGTCGAGTGGGACCATGCGGTGGCCTACTGGCGCACGCTGCAGTCGGATCCCGACGCCCGGTTCGACGCCGTGATCGAGATCGACGCTGCGGCCATCGTGCCGCAAGTGACCTGGGGCACCTCGCCCGAGATGGTGCTGGGCGTGGACGCGCGCACACCGGACCCGGACAAGGAAAAAGACCCCAACAAGCGCGACGCCATCGAGCGCGCCCTGCGCTACATGGGCCTGCAGCCAGGCAAGGCTCTGGATGACATTTTCGTCGACAAGGTGTTCATCGGCTCGTGCACCAACAGCCGCATCGAGGACATGCGCGAGGCCGCCGCCGTGGTGAAGAAGCTCGGACAAAAAGTGGCTGGCAACGTGAAGCTCGCCATGGTGGTGCCGGGCTCGGGCCTGGTCAAGGAACAAGCCGAGCGCGAAGGACTCGATCAGATCTTCAAGGCAGCAGGTTTCGAGTGGCGCGAGCCCGGGTGCTCGATGTGCCTGGCCATGAACGCCGACAAGCTGGAGCCGGGCGAGCGCTGCGCCTCCACCAGCAACCGCAACTTCGAAGGCCGCCAGGGCGCGGGCGGGCGCACCCACCTGGTCAGCCCGGCCATGGCAGCCGCCGCCGCCGTGCACGGCCACTTCGTAGACATCCGCAAGTTTTCATGAGTCATTGAAAGCCTCTTATGCAGAAATTTACCCTCCACAAAGGCATCGTGGCTCCCATGGACCGCGAAAACGTCGACACCGACGCCATCATTCCCAAGCAGTTCCTGAAGTCGATCCGCAAGACCGGCTTCGGTGTCAACCTGTTCGACGAATGGCGCTACACCGACCCCGGCTTTCCCGGCCAAGATCCGTCTACCCGCAAACCCAATCCGGATTTCGTGCTGAACCAGCCGCGCTACAAGGGCGCGTCCATCCTGCTGGCGCGCAAGAACTTCGGCTGCGGCTCGTCGCGCGAGCATGCACCTTGGGCGCTGGACCAGTACGGCTTTCGCGTCCTGCTGGCGCCGAGCTATGCCGACATCTTCTTCAACAACTCGTTCAAGAACGGCATCCTGCCGCTGGTACTGCCCGATACGGTGATCTCCAAACTCTTCGACGAAGTGCATGCCTTCCCGGGCTATGCGCTGACGGTCGACCTGGAGCGCCAAGTCATCGTCAAGGCGCAAGGCGAAGAGATCCCCTTTGAGGTCGAAGCCTTCCGCAAGTATTGCCTGATCAACGGCCTGGACGACATCGGCCTCACCCTGCGCTACAAGGACAAGATCGCCGCGTTTGAAGCCGAGCGCCTGGCGACCAAGCCCTGGCTCGCGCACACGATGCCGGCCTGAGCGCTTCCATCGTCTATTTCAGCCCAGCCCCGGCTTGATGCCGGAGCTTCACATTCGCATTACATGAAAATCGCAGTTCTTCCAGGTG
>JAURZS010000065.1 GCA_030653255.1 Burkholderiaceae bacterium
CAATGCCGGGATGAACCAGTTCAAGGACGTATTTCTCGGCTTCGACAAGCGCCCCTATTCACGCGCCACCACCTCGCAGAAATGCGTACGCGCCGGCGGCAAGCACAACGACCTGGAGAACGTGGGTTACACGGCACGGCACCACACCTTCTTCGAGATGCTGGGCAACTGGAGCTTTGGCGACTACTTCAAGCGCGACAGCCTCAAGTGGGGCTGGGAACTGCTGACGCAGGTCTACAAGCTGCCGGCCGACAAGCTCTGGGCCACGGTCTACATCGACGACGACGAGGCCTATGACATCTGGACCAAGGAAATCGGCCTGCCGCCCGAGCGCGTGGTGCGCATCGGCGACAACAAAGGCGCGAAGTACGCTTCGGACAATTTCTGGATGATGGCCGACACCGGCCCCTGCGGCCCGTGCAGCGAGATTTTCTACGACCACGGCCCCGGCATCCCCGGTGGCCCACCCGGCAGCCCCGATGCCGATGGCGACCGCTACATCGAAATCTGGAACCATGTGTTCATGCAGTTCGACATGCAGCCCGACGGCAGCGTGCGCAATCTGCCCGCGCCCTGCGTGGACACCGGCATGGGGCTGGAGCGCCTGGCGGCCATCCTGCAGCATGTGCACAGCAACTACGAGATTGACCTGTTCGACGCGCTGATCAAGGCCGCCGCCCGTGAAACCGGAGAACCCGACCTGGGCCACAAGAGCCTGCGCGTGATCGCCGACCACATCCGCGCCACGGCCTTTCTGGTGAGCGACGGCGTGATCCCGTCGAATGAGGGGCGCGGCTATGTGCAGCGGCGCATCGTGCGCCGCGCCATCCGCCACGGCTACAAGCTCGGCAAGAAGACGCCTTTCTTTCACAAGCTGGTGCCCGATCTGGTCGCGCTGATGGGCGAGGCCTATCCCTCGCTCAAGGCCCAGCAGCAGCGCATCATGGACGTGCTGCGCACCGAGGAGGAGCGCTTCTTCGAGACGCTGGAAAACGGCATGGAGATCCTGGACGCGGCGCTTGCGGGCGGCGCCAGGGTTCTGCCCGGTGATGTGGCCTTCAAGCTGCACGATACTTTCGGCTTCCCGCTCGATCTGTCGGCCGACGTCTGCCGCGAGCGCGGTCTGTCGGTGGACGAGGACGGCTTTCATGCCGCCATGGAAAAACAGAAGGCACAGGGCCGCGCTGCGGGCCGGTTCAAGATGGACCGCGCGCTGGAGTACACCGGCCCGGGCAATGCCTTCACCGGCTACGACAGGCTGGAAGAGCCCGCGAAGATCGTCGCCCTCTATGTCGGCGGCGCGCCCGTGACCGAGCTTGCGGCCGGACAGACCGGCGTCGTGGTGCTGGACACCACGCCTTTTTATGCCGAGAGCGGTGGCCAGGTCGGCGATGCGGGCCTCATCACTGCAGGCGCAGCCAGTTTCGAGGTGGAAGACACGCAGAAGATCAAGTCCGATGTGTTCGGCCACCATGGCACGCAAAAGACAGGTGCGCTCAAGGTCGGCGATGCCGTGCAGGCCTGTGTTGACACTGCGCGGCGCGCGGCCACCATGCGCAACCACAGCGCCACCCATCTGATGCACAAGGCCTTGCGCGAGGTGCTGGGCACCCACGTGCAGCAAAAGGGCAGCCTGGTCGACGCCGACAAGACGCGGTTCGACTTTGCCCATAACGCGCCGGTGACGCCGCAGCAGATCGCCGAGATCGAGACCCGCGTGAATGCCGAGATCCTGGCCAACGCGGCCACGCAGTCCCGTGTGATGGACATCGAATCGGCGCAGAAGACTGGCGCCATGATGCTGTTCGGCGAGAAGTACGGCGACACCGTGCGCGTGCTCGACATCGGCAGCAGCCGCGAGCTGTGCGGCGGCACGCATGTGCAGCGCACGGGCGACATCGGGCTGTTCAAGATCGTGGGTGAGGGCGGCGTGGCCGCCGGGGTGCGCCGCATCGAAGCCGTGAGCGGTCTCAATGCGCTGGGTTATCTGCAGCAGCTCGAAGGCACGGTGCACAAGGCGGCGGGCACGCTCAAGGCGCCGGCTGCCGAACTGCAAGGGCGCATCGCGCAGGTGCTGGACCAGGTGCGCGCGCTCGAAAAAGAGGTCACTGCGCTCAAGGGCCGGCTGGCCTCCTCGCAGGGCGACGACCTGGTCTCCAGCGCCATCGATGTCAAGGGCGTGAAGGTACTGGCGGCTGCCCTGCAAGGGGCGGATGCCAAGACCTTGCGTGAGACCATGGACAAGCTCAAGGACAAACTCAAGTCAGCGGTCATTGTGCTTGCCACGGTGGAGGGGGCCCGGGTCCAGGTGGCCGCCGGCGTCACCGCCGACAGCACGGACAAGGTCAAGGCCGGCGAGCTCGTGAACTTCGTCGCGCAGCAGGTCGGCGGCAAGGGCGGCGGCAAGCCCGACATGGCCATGGCCGGCGGCACGCAGCCGGAGAATCTCGATGCTGCGCTGGCGTCTGTGCAGGACTGGGTCGCGCAGCGGCTTTGAGGCCGGTGGCCAGCCAGAGCGTGATCATGGCGCGGCTCTGACGCCGCCACTCAGGGCAGGTGCAGGCGCTGCGCGCTTTCGAACTGTCTGGGTTCGCCCGTCACCGGGTCGGTGAACGCAATGGTCCGGGCCAGCAACTGCAGGGGCCGCTGCAGGTCGTCGGGTTCATCTGGCCCCTGCCGGATGTCTGGATAGAACGCGTCGTCCATGATCGGAATTCCCAGCGCGGCCATGTGCACGCGCAACTGGTGCTTGCGTCCTGTCAATGGCGTGAGCCGGTAGTGGGCCAGCCCCTTGCGGTGGTCCAGCAGTTCGATGTGCGTTAGTGTGTTGGGCAGGCCGGGCACCTCGTGCAGTCTGAAGAAGGGTGTTCCCGCTTCAATGCGGCTGCGCCGCGTCAATGGAAATTCCAGGCTGGGCAGGTAGGGTGCGATGGCCTCGTACTGCTTGTTGAATCCTTGCCGCCGAAACAGGTCTGCGTAGGCGCCGCGTGTGTGCGGCTGCACCGAGAACAGGACCAGCCCGGCCGTCTCGCGGTCTATGCGGTGAATGGGCGCCAGGGTGTCCAACCCCAGCCGGCGTTTGAGCCGGACCAGCAAGGTCTGCTGCAGGTAGCGGCCCGAGGGCGTGACGGGCAGGAAGTGCGGTTTGTCGGCGACCACGAGATGCGCATCGCGGTAAAGCACCTGCTCATCAAACGGAATGGCAGCCTCGGTGTCGAGAGCCCGGTAGTAGTACACGCGGATGTGCGGCTGATAGGGCCGCTGCGGCGTGACGGCGTCGCCCCGCTCGTCGACCACATCGCCGCGTCGCATGCGTTCGATCCAGGTCTGGCGCGTAATGGCCGGGAAGCGTTGCACCAGAAAATCGGTGATCGTGGACCATTGGCCGGCCGGCAGCCCGACGCAGCTCGGCCCCACGCCGTCGCGCGTGGGCAGGGAAGGGGGCAAGCGGGCGGCGGGCATGGTGCCTAGAATACCGGACATGATCTCCAAGCCACCTCTGCCTCCTGCGCGCGCGCCGCTTGCCGAGAATCTCGATGAGGAGATTTACCTCATGGGCGCGACGGGCCTCGAGCAGTACCTCGAATTCGTGCGAGAGCGCGCCGTCGGCGGACGCGAGATGGACCGCGGCGAGTTGTCGCAGTCCTGGCGTGCTGCCGCAGAAGTGTTCAAGGAGATGCAGGCGAGCCAGGCTGGCGCGGCAGACAAGCCGCCCGTTCTGCCCTTGCCCGCGGCGATCCAGTCCCACATCGACGAGTTGACGACACTGCCGCATTTCGAGCAGACCTTCAATCACGTGCCTGTGGCTTTCGGCATGGTGGAACTCGACCGGCTGGTGGTTTGTCAGCATCACATCGGACGCGCCAGCGTCGAGCGCATGCTGATGCAGACGGCCAGACCCGTGAGTGACGCCGACCTGGCGCGCATTTGCCTGCCGCTTAAGCCGCCCGATGCGCGCTTCAAGGTGGCAATGGACGACGGTGAGCGGTTTGTGTTCATCTCCGACACGCATGACGCGCGCTTTCTGGGCGCGCGCATCGTGAACCCGGCAGACATCCGCAATTTCCCCGTGAATGGCCACGCGCAGGCTGTGATTGCGTTGACGGTCGGCTTCACCACCAATGTGCTCAATGTCGTGCGCTACGGTCCGCGCATGGTGTTGAACAATGGCTACCACAGGGCGCTGGCATTGCGCGCGATGGGGGTGACGCATGCCCCCTGTTTGATTCAGGTCTGCGCGCATTGGGAAGATGTGGGACTGGTGGGCGGCACCGAGATGTACCGCAACGGCGAACCGTACTTCAGCACGGCCCGCCCGCCCATGCTTCAGGATTTCGCCAACCCCAAACTGACCGAAAAGTTCTCCTGTCGGCGCCTGACCCGGGAAATCACCGTGAGTTACGAGGTCGACAAGCGTCAGATTTCACTGTGAACTACCACGAAACCCGGCTTTTTGTGCATTTTTTGGCACGAAATACTTGTAACGATCTGTTTACAAATTGCTGTTTTTGATTACACTTATGGTCATGGGGTGAAGGAAAGCACGTAGCAGCGGCACCCAAAGATCAGTACCGGTTTCAGTCCGCGACAGAAGCCGGCCGGTAAGTTAGATAACGGCAAGGAGATCGAAATGCGTATCCTGACTCTCGAAGAGATGGAATTGGTGGCCGGCGGCTCTGGCTGCGGCAAGGGTTCCAAGGGCGGCAAGAAGTCGAGCAAGAAGTCCGGCTCGCGTGGCGGCTCGTCCAACAGCGGTTGCGGTGGCAACCGTGGTGGCAGCAGCAGCAGCAGCGGTGCTTGCAGCGTTCCGACCCCTCCGCCCCCGGCTCCGGTCCCCACGCCTCCGCCGGCACCGGCTCCCGATCCGGTTCCTCCGCCTCCCCCGCGCGAGTAACAGTTGCGCACCATGAAAAATGCCCCGAAAGGGGCGTTTTTCATGGCTAAACCGGGTGGATGCCACGAAACTCATGGTTTTGTGTCTTATTACACGCCTTTCGGGCTGGGGAGAGCTTGATCTTGGCGTCAAATAACATTACAGTTTGTTTCATGGGTTGCGGGTAGCGCCATCACGGGCCGCCAAAGCAGCTGACGAATCAAAAGATAGGAGAATCGAAATGCGTATCCTGACTCTCGAAGAGATGGAATTGGTGGCCGGCGGCTCCGGCTGTGGCAAGGGTTCCAAGGGCGGCAAGAAGTCGAGCAAGAAGTCGGGCTCGCGTGGCGGTTCTTCCAACAGTGGTTGCGGTGGCACACGTAGTGGCGGCAGCAGCAACAGCAGCAGCGGCGCTTGCAGTGTTCCCACCCCTCCGCCCCCGGCTCCGGTTCCTGCGCCCCCGCCGGCACCGACGACCGATCCGGTTCCTCCGCCTCCCGCGCGCGAGTAAGTTCCTCGCGCCCCAAAAAGAAGCCCCGCAAGGGGCTTTTTTTTCGTGTGCGACACCGTCTTCGTTCCCTGGCGGCTTCAGGAGAGCGCTGCGTTTGCCGGCGCCCAGGTCAAACTCACTTGCGCAAGGCAATCCTGCCCGAAGCCACGGCCATGCGCAGTCTGGCCTGGGCATGGCTCAGTTGCGCCTGTGTGACCTGGGTCTGCGCGTTGGCCAGCGCGGTCTGGGTGGAAAGCAACTCCAGAATGGATCCAACGCCGGCCTTGTAGCGGCCCAGCGTGATGTCGTAGCTCTGGGTGGCAATGGTCCGCAGCGATTGCGCGGCAGTGAGGTTTTGCTGTTCAGTCTCCATCAGCCGGGCACTGCGCCACAGCTCGGATTCGATGTCGCGCTCGACGGCAATCTGGGCATCGCGCCGGCTCTCGACCTGTGCCAGCACTTGCGCTTCGCGGGCTTGCTGCTCGGGCCGGTTGAAGATGGGCATGCTGGCGACGATGTAGCCGGTCAGGCCGCTTTCGATTTTTCCGGCCGACGCACCCAGCCCTTTGGTGCTGGCCATGCCCACCGACATGCCCACGTTGCCGCGGCCTTCGGCCTTGATCGAGTCCAGCCGGGCAAGCAGCGCCCGGATGTCGGCGCGCGCGCTGCGCACGCGCGGGTGCCCGTCCTTGGCGTCGGCGATCCAGCGCGAGATATCGCCGGGGATATCGGCGTCGGGGAAGGCATTGGCCGCAGGTGCGAGCGTCATGCGCTGCCCGGTGGGCAATCCCATGGCCACGGCCAGCAGGCCGCGCGCTGTCTCCCAGGCGCCTTCCGCGCGCACGCGCTCCAGTGCGGCCTGTGCCAGCGCAGTCTCGGCCTGCAATTTTTCGGACAGCGAACCAACACTGGCCTGGTACTTGGCTTGTGCTGCCTCAAGGCTCTGGCGGTTCACGGCCTCGCCCTCGCGTGCGGCCTCCAGCCGGGCGAACGCGGCGGCGGCATCGACGTAGAGCAGCAGGGCCTGGTTGATGGCGTTGAGTGTGGCCGAGTCCTGCGCCGCTCGCGCAGATGCCAGGGTCTGGCGGGCCTGCTCCAGGTTGGCGTCGCGCACCCCGAAATCGAACACCACCCACGACAGCCCGAGCGAGCCGGTAACGCTGGCGCTGAGCGAGTCCGAGCCGCTGTTGCTGGACGGGATGCGGTTGGCCGAGGCCTCCGCGCTGACCGACAGGCGCGGCCGATAGGCCGACCGGGCGAGGTCCACCCCGGCCTGCTGCTCGGCCACCAGCAGCAGGGCCTGGCTGAGCTGTGGGCTTTTGCACAGGACCTGCTCCAGCGCGCCCATCAGGGTCAGACCCTCCAGGCGCTGCGGCACTGCCTGCCGGCAATCGGAGGAGCGGGGCAGCCACTCGCCGGTCTGCTCGGTCAGTGTGATGGTGGTGCTGAGCTTGAGCGGCGCGGCGGCGCCCGCGTCCTGCGCCAGCGCATGGGCGCAGCCCAGCAGCAGCGCTGTGATCGCCATGACTTGTCGGGTCGGGCGGATGTCGGGCTTCACTGCGTGTAGATCGTGCGTTGCAACTGGATGCGCTCGAAGTAGCCCGCCGGGTCGCCGTCATAGACGATGGCGCCGCGCTCGATCTCGATCACGCGCTTTGCCGAACCAATGGTTTCGGGGCGGTGGGCGATGACGATGCGGGTGATGTTGAGCGCGGCGATCGACCGGTTGACTTCGGCCTCTCGCTTGAGGTCGAGATGGCTGGTCGCCTCGTCGAGGATCAGCACGCGCGGGCGCTTGTACAGGGCGCGCGCCAGCAGCACGCGCTGCTTCTGGCCACCGGACAGCACCGTGCCCATGTCGCCCACCAGCGTCTGGTAGCCCATGGCCATGCCCTGGATGTCGTCGTGGATGGCCGCCAGCCGCGCGCATTCCTCGATCCGCGCGGGCTCGGGCTGGGCGTCGAAGAAGCTGATGTTGTCGGCGATGGAGCCGGCAAACAGGGTGTCGTCCTGCATCACGGTGCCCACCATGCGGCGCCAGGTCTCGTTGCCGATCTGCTCAAGCGGCGCGCCGCCAATGAAGACGCTGCCTTCGACCGGCTTGAGCACGCCCAGCAGGATGTTGACCAGGGTGGTCTTGCCGCCGCCCGAATTGCCCGCAATGGCGATGGCTTCGCCGGCCTTGACGCTGAAGGACAGGCCGTTGAGCACCCAGGGTTCCTGGTCGGCGTAGCGAAAGCGCAGGGCGTCGACCACCACGTCGGGCGGGATCTGCGCGGTGTCATCCGTCAGCTGGCGCTTGACGTCGGCTTCGGCGGGGGTAAGTACGACATCGGCCAGGCGCTCACCGTAGAGCTGAAGCATCTTGAGGTCGATGTACTGGTCGATCAGACCGGTGATGCGCGACTCGAACTGGCTGCGGTAGGCCAGAAAAGCCATCAACATGCCCACGCTGAGTTGGTTTTCGAGGATCTGCGTGGCGCCTACCCACAGCAGCACGATGTTGAAGGTGCCGCTGAGCATGGAGCGCACGATGCCGTAGATGATCTTCAGCTTGGAGATGGTCAGGCCGGCATTGGTCTCGCCCACGAGCAGGGTCTGCCAGGCATTGCGCCTCTCGATCTGGCGCGCGAACAGCTTGATCGCGCGGATGCCACGGATGGTTTCCAGGAAGTGGGTGGACAGCGTGGCGCCGCGCACGATGTGCTCTTCGGTGGCCAGGTACAGCGGCCGGTACCAGGCCAGGCGCAGCACCAGGTACAGCAGCACGGCCAGTATGCCGATGCTCGCCAGCAGAGGGCTGTAGATGAACATCATGACCAGCGTGAGCAGCACCAGCAGGCCGTCAAACAGGGATTCGACAAAGGCGCTGGTCAGAACGCGCTGGATTTCGTTGATGGAGCCGGTGCGCGAAACGACGTCACCCAGGTGCCGCTTCTGGAAATAGGCCATGGGCAGGCGGATCAGGTGGCTGAAGATATTGGCCTGCCACTGCACGCGCACAGAGGTATTGATGACCAGCATCATCCACGATCGCAGCAGGCCGATGCCCTGCTGCAGCACCAGCAGCAGGAGAAAGCCCAGGGCCAGAGTGGTCAGCAGATTGGCGTCGCGCGAGACCAGCACGTGGTCGATGATCCACTGCATGAACAGCGGCCCCACCAGTACGAAGATCTCCAGCGCCAGGGACAGCAGCAGAACCTGGGTCAGCGAAGGCCAGAAGCCCGAGACCTGGCCGATGAGCTGGCTGAGCGAGATGCGGGTTTTTTCCTCGCGCGGCGTGAAGCCCGGGTCGGGCCACAACTCCAGCGCCACGCCGGTGAAGCGGCGCGAGACTTCTTCCATGGGGACGCGGCGCTCACCGAAGGCCGGGTCCAGGATCACGGCCTTGTTGCCGCTGACAGCCTTCAGGACGACGAAGTGGTTCAGCTCCCAGTGAAGAATCGCAGGCAGGCGCAACTTGGGCAGTTCGTGCAGGTCCAGGCGCACGGCGCGGAATCCGAGCTTCTCGGCCTGCGCGATCTGGGTCAGACCGTTGAGCGTCATGCCCTTGAGCGAGATGGCGTGGCGGGTGCGCAGCGTGGTCAGGTCTGTGATGACGCCGTGGTAGTTCAGCACCATGGCCAGACAGGCCAGGCCGCATTCGGCGGCTTCAGTCTGCAGCACGACCGGAAGGCGGCGGCGCAGGCCGAAGGAGAGCGCGTCGTACCAGGCCATTACATTTTCCCCGTGATGCTGTAGAGAGGCTCCAGCATCCACTCGTAAAGTTTGCGGGTCTCCTGCAGGACGTCGGCCTCCAGGCGCATGCCGGCCTGCAGAGGACGCTCCTCGCCGTAGGTCTTGACGGACTGCTGTTTCAGGGCGACGGTGATGGCGTAGACCGGCTCGCCGGGTGTGAGATCGGTCAGCGCAATGCCGGCGAGCTCGGTCGATGGCACGGCATTGAACGAGACCGACTGGACCACGCCTTCGTGCTGGCCGAACTTCTGGTAGGGGAAGGACTGGTAGCGCAACAGAACTTTGTCGCCTTTGCGCACAAATCCGATGGTGCGGCTGGGCGCGTAGAGAACGGCGTTGAGCTGGGCATGCACGGGCACCAGATCGAGCAGGGGGCGGCTCAGGTCGATGTTCTGCCCGACCTCGCCGGTGACCAGCGTGGCCCGGCCCGCTTCCGGCGCGGTCACGACCACCTGTCGCCGGGCTTCGACTTCGGTCAGCTCCTGGCCGGCCGAGGAAATGCTGCGCTGGAGCACGGAGTTCTGGTTGGCGTAGCGCGCCCGGGTATTGCGGATTTCCTGTTCGGTGGTGGCGAGTTCGCGTTGCGCCACCAGCAGGTCGCGCTGCAGGGTCTGCAGGCGCGACTGCTGCTCGGACAGCTCGACTTCCTTCTGGAAGAACTGTTCCTTGGCGATGTAGTCCTTTTCGGCCAGGCCTTGATAGCGTTTGCGCGCGTCTTCGGCCAGCGCCAGGCGCGAGCGCTGCTGCTCGATCAGGCGTTCGGTGGCCTGGATCTCGCTGCGCAGTGTGGCACCGCGCCGCTCGAGATGGCTGGTTTCGGTGGCTTCCATGGAGCGGTTGCGTGCGATTTCGGCTTCCATGGAGCGGCGCCGCTCGTCGACCTGACGGGCGATGTCGGCCTGCAACTCGCGCGCACCGTTGGCGCCAACGCGGTCGCTGGACAGCACGTAGAGCACTTCGCCCTTGGCCACCACCTGGCCTTCGATGACGCGCTTTTCGTGGATGACGCCCGCCTGCGGCGTGTAGATCCGGATCACGCCCGAGGAGGGCAGCAGGCGGCCATTGACGGTGGCGCGGCGGGTGTAGCTGCCCAGGACCAGGAACGCGATGATGGCCAGCGCCGCCAGCGCGCACAAGAGGCTGGCCCAGAAGGTGGAGACGCGGGGGGTCAACAGGATCTGGCCCAGCAGCTTGGTGCTCTGCGCCTCCAGCACTTCGTGACGGAACAGTCTTTCGGTTGGCTGGGGGGCGGGCTGCTTCAAGGTGTCTGGAGGTCCGGCTCGGGGGGGCGGAGGTCTTTCCTGAGGGTGTGTGAAAGTGTAATCGTTTGGCGCCTGAAAACCAGGTCCCAGACTCCGTGCCCCAGGCGCAGCCCGCGCCGTTCGAATTTGGTGGGCGGGCGGTAGTCCGGCCGGGGCGCGAAGGCGCCGTCGGGCGCAGCATTGGACAGCAGTGGCTCGGCGCCGAGCACATCGAGCATCTGCCGCGCGTAGGGTTCCCAGTCGGTGGCGCAGTGCAGATAGCCCCCGGGCTTGAGACGCTGTGCCAGACGTTGCACCAGTGCGGGCTGGATCAGGCGTCGCTTGTTGTGGCGCAGCTTGTGCCAGGGGTCCGGAAAGAAGATGTGCACACCGTCCAGGCTTTGCGGCGGCAACATGTGGTCGATGACTTCGACGGCATCGTGCGCGAGGATGCGGATGTTCTCCAGACCCAGCTCGCCGATGCGCTTGAGCAGGGCGCCCACGCCGGGCTCATGGACTTCGCAGCACAGGAAATTGTTCTGCGGCATCAGCGCGGCGATGTGGGCCGTGGCCTCGCCCATGCCGAAGCCGATTTCCAGGATGTTTGGGCCCGTGCGTCCCCAGGCCTGTGCGAAG
>JAURZS010000071.1 GCA_030653255.1 Burkholderiaceae bacterium
GCATACATGTTGCCGAACAGTCGCATGCCGTGCGACACGGTCTTGGCGATGAACTCGATGATCTGCATGCCGAAATTGAAGGGGTACAGCGCCCAATGGTTGCCGAAGGGTGCAGTGAACAACTCGTGGATCCAGCCGCCCAGACCCTTGATCTTGATGTTGTAGTAGAGGCAGACCAGCAGCACCGAGACCGACAGACCCATGGTGATGGAAAGATCGGCGGTCGGCACCACGCGCAGATAGGCATGGTGCGGGTCGTGGCCGGCAGCGCCGTAGATCTTCTCCCAGATCAGCGGGAACAGGTCCACCGGAAACAGGTCCATGGCATTGAGCAGGAAAATCCAGACGAAGATCGTGAGGGCCAGGGGGGCGACGAACTTGCGGCTGGTCGCGTTGTGGATGATGCCCTTGGCCTGGGCGTCGACCATTTCGACCAAGATTTCCACGGCGGCCTGAAAGCGGCCCGGCACGCCGGAGGTGGCCTTGCGCGCCGCCAGCCACAGCAGCCAGCAGCCAAGGATGCCCAGGCCGATGGAGAAGAAGAGCGAATCGAAATTGAAAACAGAGAAGTCGACGACCGCCTTGGGTTTGGCGTTTTGCAAATGCGTCAGGTGGTGAATGATGTATTCGCCTGCGCTCGGTCCGTTTTCAGCAGCCATTTCTGTGTACTCGTCTCAATTCTGTTTCACATTTGCATGCTTGGGTGTTAACCAAAGCGCCACCCAATTGACCTTCATGGTCAGGATCAGCCCCACCAGCATGGCCGGCCAGCTGAGGCCCGGAACCATTTTTGGCGCCATGGCCAGCAGGGCCACGGACAAACCGATCTTCACCATTTCCCATATGAAGAACCCGAATACCGCTGTAGCCGGGTTCAACGAAGAAAACCTTCCCATCAGCCCGCGGGCAAACAAGGCGGCAGGGATTACCACTGCCAAAGCGCCATATGCCGCAGACCATCCCACGTTGTAACGACCCGTCAAGGCCCAGGCGGCCACTGCCACCCCCAGCCCTGTCATCAGTTGCCAGGCGATCACCCGCCAGGGAGAAACCGATGGATTCCTCTGCCGGAACTGCTGCGCCTCTTCGGCGCTCATCGGCTTGAAATCAGGTTCGCTTGCGTCTTCTTGTCGTGCTGCCGTTGCATTCATGAGGGTTCTCGGTTCGGGCACAGGCGGCACGTGTAAATTTTCGCAAAGCCATTGATTATAAGTAAAAACCCGTGGGATTCCACGGATACCCAAGAGTCTTGTCGGATAAGTATCTGCGCGGCAGGGATTTTGGCCGTCGCGCGGATGGGGCGGCACAATGGGCATCTCTCGTTCAACGCCAACCACTGCTTCAGTGGCCCTTCACCTCTTCATTCTCAACGCCCCTATGCAAGACCTGATCAAACTCCTCCATCTGGCTGGCGCCATCGTCTGGCTGGGCGGCATGACATTCATGCTGGTCGCGCTACGGCCAGCTGCCCATGCGCTCTTGCAGCCGCCTCAGCGCCTGCCGCTGATCGCGGCGGTTGTTGCGCGGTTCTTTGTCGCGGTCTGGCTGAGTGTGGCGGCCCTGCTGTTCAGCGGGTTGGCGATGCTGCTGGCCGCTGGAATGAAAGGTGCCCCGCTGGGCTGGCACCTGATGCTGGGCATCGGCCTGCTGATGTTCCTGGTGTTCGGGCACCTCCATTTCGGCCCGTGGCGTCGCATGAAGCTGGCGGTTGCCGCCGCCGACTGGCCCGAAGGCGGGCGGCGCATGGGGCAGGTGACCCTGCTCGTCAAGCTCAATTTTGTGCTGGGATGGGTGGCGGTGGCGGCCGTCGTGCTCGTGCATTGAATACGCAGGGCAGGGCAGTGCGGGGATAATTCCCGCATGACCAATCCACTGCCGTCCACGCTCTGTTATCTCAACGGCGAATACACGCCCCTCAGGGACGCCAAGATCAGCGTCCTCGACCGTGGATTCATCTTCGGCGACGGCATCTATGAAGTCGTGCCGGCCTATGCGGGGCGCCCGTTTCGCTTTGCCCAGCACATGGCGCGCATGGAGCGCAATCTGGCCGAACTGCGCATCCCCAATCCCCACACGCGCGAACAGTGGCGCGCCATCGTGCAGGAACTGATCGCCCGGCATTCGAATTCCGGCGGCGTGCCGGCGCAGCAGGGGGATCAGCTGGTCTACATCCAGATCACCCGCGGCGTGGCCCTGCGCGACCATGCCATGCCCGAAGGCCTGGTGCCTACCGTGTTCGCCATGGTCAATGCCATGAGCCCCCCTTCGCTGGCGCAGCGCACCGAGGGCGTGGCCTGCGTCACTGCCGACGACTTTCGCTGGGAAAAAGCCCACATCAAGAGCACCAGCCTGCTGGGCGCCGTCTTTGCGCGCCAGATCAGTGCCGATGTGGGGGCTGTGGAGACCGTCATGTTCCGCGACGGCTGTCTGAGCGAGGCGGCGGCCTGCAATGTCTGGGTGGTCAAGGGGGGTGTGGTGCTGGGCTCGCTCAAGGACAACCTGGTCCTCGAGGGCATACGCTACGGCCTGCTGGAGGAAATCTGCCGCGATGCCGGCATTCCCTTCCAGTTGCGGCGCATCCGGCGCGACGAGGTCTTCAACGCCGACGAGCTGCTGCTCTCGTCGGCGACCAAGGAGGTCCTGGCGATCACCACGCTCGACGGCCGACCCGTTGGAAACGGTAAACCAGGCCCCATCTGCGAGAAGCTGTACGCCGCCTACCAGCGCGCCAAGCAGGCGGCGGCGGACTGAACCTTGCCGAACCTGCTCCTCCCTTTGAACTGCCATCGCATCGGACCATGACCACCCCCGCCAAACCGCTGATTGAATTCCCCACCCTGTTCCCGATCAAGGTCATGGGGCAGAAGGTCGACGGCTTCGTGGCGGCCCTGGTGGCGGTTGCACGCTGCTTCGACCCCGGTTTCGACGAGGCATCGATCGAACTGCGCCCGAGCAAGGCGGGCAACTACCTGGGCGTGACGTTGCACGTGACCGTGACCAGCCGCGAGCAGCTCGATGAGCTGTACCGCACCTTGTCGACCCACCCCATGGTGAAGGTCGTCCTCTAGGGCCTGTTCGCGATGGCCATCCCCTTGCGCTGGCTGGGCCGCACCGACTACGTCCCGATTTGGCAGGCCATGCGCGAGTTCACCGCTGCGCGTGATGCGGCCACGCCGGACCAGATCTGGCTTTGCGAACATCCGCCCGTCTTCACCCAGGGCGTGGCCGGGCGTGCCGACCACCTGCTGGCACCCGGCGCCATTCCGGTCATCGCCGCCGACCGGGGCGGCCAGGTCACCTACCACGGGCCGGGGCAGGTGGTGGCCTATCCCCTGATCGACCTGCGCCGGGCAGGCTACTACGTCAAAGAGTACGTGCATCGTGTCGAAGAGTCGGTGATCCGCACGCTGACCCATTTCGGCGTGACCGGACATCGGGTGAGCGGTGCCCCCGGCATTTATGTGCGGCGCGACGACCCCTTCTCCCATGCCGCGCTGACGGGCCCGTCCAGTCCGCAGGACCCATTCAAGGGACTGGCCAAGATCGCTGCCCTGGGGGTCAAGGTCAGCCGCCATTGCAGCTACCACGGCGTGGCGCTGAATGTGGACATGGACCTGGAACCCTACTCGCGGATCAACCCCTGCGGCTATGTGGGCCTGGAAACGGTGGATCTTTCTACAATCGGGGTCACCACCACCTGGAGCGAAGCGGCCGCTGTGCTGGGCGACAAGCTCGCCACATACCTGTCGCCCTGAGCCATGAACAGCCCCGAAACCGTGCGCCAAGCGCAATCCGTCGACAGCTACAACCCGCTGGCCAAGCAGAAAGCGCAGGCCAAGCTCGCCCGCATCCCGGTCAAGGTCGAGCCAGGCGAAATCCTCAAGAAGCCGGCCTGGATTCGCGTCAAGGCGGGCTCACCCAGCACGCGCTTCTACGAAATCAAGGACATCCTGCGCAAGAACCACCTGGTCACGGTGTGCGAGGAAGCGTCGTGTCCCAACATCGGCGAATGCTTCGGCAAGGGCACGGCGACTTTCATGATCATGGGCGACAAGTGCACCCGGCGCTGCCCGTTCTGCGATGTCGGCCACGGACGGCCCGATCCGCTGGATGCGAATGAACCCGACAATCTGGCGCGCACCATTGCCGCGCTCAAGCTGAAATACGTCGTGATCACCAGCGTCGACCGCGACGACCTGCGCGACGGCGGCTCGCAGCATTTTGTCGATTGCATCCGTCGCACGCGCGAGCTGTCGCCGCAGACGCAGATCGAAATACTGGTGCCGGACTTCCGGGGCCGTGACGACCGCGCGCTAGAGATACTCAAGGCGGCGCCGCCTGATGTCATGAACCACAACCTCGAGACCGTGCCACGCCTGTACCGGCAGGCGCGCCCCGGCAGCGACTACCAGTTCAGCCTGAACCTGCTGCGCAAGTTCAAGGCGCTGCACCCAGCGGTTCCGACCAAGAGCGGCCTGATGGTGGGGCTGGGCGAAACCGACGAAGAAATTCTGGCGGTCATGCGCGACATGCGTGCCCACGGCATCGACATGCTGACCATCGGCCAGTACCTGGCGCCCAGCACCAGCCACCTGACGGTCCAGCGCTACGTGCATCCGGATACTTTCAAGATGTTCGAGGCGCAGGCCTACGAAATGGGCTTCACCCACGCTGCCGTCGGCGCCATGGTGCGTTCCAGCTACCACGCCGACCAACAGGCCCACGCCGCCGGCGTGTGAAGGCCCATCACGCGCTTGGGTATGCGCTCGGCGCGATTGTCCTGTGGGCATCCCTGGCCTCGCTGGGGGTGTTGTTGGGTCATGTGCCGCCTTTCCTGTTGACCGGTCTGGCCCTGCTGACCGGCAGCGTGCTGGCTTTCCCCGCAGTGCTGGCAGACTGACGGCAGTGGCGGGTTCCGCTGTCCACCCTGGCGCTGGGTGTCTACGGCTTGTTCGGCTATCACTTCCTGTTGTTCATCGCCCTGCGGCATGCTCCGCCGGTGCAGGCCAATCTGGTCAACTATCTCTGGCCCTTGCTCATGGTGGTGCTGGCGCCTGTGTTCCTGAACGGACTGCGCCTGCGGCCGGCGCATGTTGTGGCGGCCTTGCTGGGTTTTGGGGGCGCGGCGGTGGCGATCCTTACAGCCGGCGGACCCGTCCAGGGTGCGACAGGACCGGTCTGGGCCTGGGGCTACTTGCCGGCGCTGGGGGCGGCGTTCTTTTTTTGGGACAAGGCGCTCAAGCTTGGTGACGCGCGCCACATCGGCATCCTGAGTTACCTGACGCCGCTGGCCTCGACCGCATTGCTGATGGCGGTGAGCGACCGCCCGATGACCTGGAGCATCGGCGTAGCCGCCGCGATGATCATTTCGGCGGCGGTGCTGGGGACCCGGGCGCGCTGAGCCCGGTTGAAGTCACTCAGGCTGCGAGCGTCAGCGAAGGATCTTCGGATTCCAGAACCTGCTGAGCCCAGGGTTCCAGGCTGGTAGCGTCGCTGCGCAGGACCTCTTGCTTGATGGTAAGAATCTGCGCCGGGTGCATCGAAAAACTGCGCAGGCCCAGGCCCAGCAACAGCCGGGTCAGGCTGGCGTCGCCCGCCATTTCACCGCACACGCTGACACCCTTGCTCTGGCGCCGGCACTCGGCAATGGTGTCCGCCACCAGGCGCAGCACGGCGGGGTGCAGCGGATCGTACAGATGGGCCACGGATTCGTCGGCCCGGTCGATGGCCAGCGTGTACTGGATCAGATCGTTCGTGCCGATGGACAGGAAGTCGAAGTACTTGAGGAAGAGCTTCAGCGTCAGTGCTGCGGCCGGAATCTCAATCATGGCGCCGAGCTGCACCGGGCCGTGGGGCACGTTCTGCTCGTCGAGTTCGGCGCGCGCCTGATCGACCAGGGCCAGGGTTTGCCGGATCTCACTGCCATGCGCCAGCATGGGGATCAGAAGGTGGACTGGACCATGCGTGGCGGCACGCAGGATGGCGCGCAACTGGTCCAGGAACATGGCCGGGTCGGCCAGGCTCCAGCGGATGGCCCGCAGGCCCAGGGCCGGGTTCAAGTGGGCGCCGTCCTTCATGGAGCGGTCCAGCGGCTTGTCGGCGCCGACGTCCACCGTGCGAATGGTCACGGGCAGACCCTGCATGCCCTCGACGGCGCGTCGATACGCCTGGTACTGCTCTTCTTCGCCCGGCAGGTTGCCCTGGCGACCCATGAACAGGAATTCGCTTCGGAACAGGCCCACGCCGGTGGCGCCTGCCTTGAGCGCTGCGGCGGCATCGTCGGGCATCTCGATGTTGGCCAGCAATTGGACCGGCTGGCCATCGAGCGTGACTGCCGGCGTATGCAGCAGCCGTGACAGCCGCGTGCGCTCCACTTCGGCCTGGCGCTGCTTGAATCCGTATTCGGCCAGGATGATGGCCGAAGGGTCGACGATCACGACGCCGGCATCGCCATCAATGACAACCCAGTCGTCCTGCCGGACCATCTGACTGGCGCCGCGTGCCCCGACGACGGCCGGGATGTCCATGCTGCGCGCAACAATGGCGGTGTGCGAAGTCTTGCCGCCGACATCGGTGACAAAGCCCGCAAACACGCTTTGCTTGAACTGCAGCATGTCGGCGGGCGACAGATCGTGGGCGATCAGCACCAGCGGCACATCCATGGTGTCGTCCAGCAGCAAATCCTGTTGGCGGCCCGCGCCGCTGCGCCGCACCGGCGGCGCAACCGGGGAAGCCACGCCCTTCATGTAGCGCAGGATGCGCTCCACCACCTGTTCGAGGTCGGCCTTGCGTTCTCGCAGGTACTCGTCCTCCATCTCGTCGAACTGACGGGCGATGAGCTCCAGTTGCGTGGTCAGGGCCCACTCGGCGTTGTACAGGCGATCCGTGATCCAGTGCTTGACGCCGCTGATCAGCATTTCGTCCTGTAGCAGCATCAGATGCACATCCAGGATCGCGCTCAGTTCGTGGGGCGAGGCTTGCGGCCCCATCTGGACGATGCTTTGCTGCAGCCGCTGGATTTCCTCCATCACTGCGTTGCGCCCGACGCGCACGCGGTCGATCTCGGTCGCGATCTGGCTCGCGTCGATGAAATAGTGCGCCACATCGACGCGGCTCGACGCCACCAGCACAGCGCGGCCGATGGCAACGCCACGGGCAACGGGCAGGCCGTGGATCGAAAAAGTCATTCGCCTTCCCCGAACTTGTCGGCCATCAGGGCCAGAATGGCGTCGCTGGCTTCCTGTTCACGCTCGCCATCGGTCTCCAGCGTCACCTCGGCGCCAAGTCCGGCGGCCAGCATCATGACGCCCATGATGCTCTTGGCATTGACGCGCCGCTCGCCGCGGCTGAGCCAGACTTCGCAGGGAAAGCTGCCGGCCAGCTTGGTCAGTTTGGCCGACGCGCGGGCGTGCAGGCCCAGCTTATTGCTGATGGTCGTGGTGGTCCTGATCATTTTTTCGCCTGGCCTGGTTCTGTGGCGCCGTGATGGCCACCTGCATGACGCCCTGGGTGCCACCGACAACGGCGCGCGCCACCAGGGCTTCGAGGGATTCGTGCCGATAGCTCAGCGTGCGCAGGAGCATGGGCAGGTTCACGCCGGTGATCAAGCGTGAAAAAACACCGTCGACCAGCTTCTGGGCGACATTGCATGGCGTGGCGCCAAAGATATCGGCCAGCACCAGAATGCCCGTGACCGGACCCGCCGATTCGAGCTGCGTCGAGGCGATGCGGGCTGCAGCCAGGGTCTCGTCGGGCGACACATTGGGCTGGACATCCAGCGCGGCCACACTGTCGGCGCAATCCGGAAACACATGCAGCGCGCACTGACGCAGTGCATTGGCCAGTGGCGCGTGCGCGATGATGAGAATGCTGTTGTTCATGCGGTGTGCTGTAGGGGATTATGGCTTTTTGTCGCGAGGTAGTAGACATACGACAACGCCGAGCAGGCCAGAAAGACCGACATCGCGAGCTGAAAAGACCCGGTCTGCGATAGTCCGATGCTGCGCCCCGCATCCACCAGGGCGCCAATGCCCCACTGCACCACGAACACGCCGGCAAAGATGATGAGGTTGTAGGCCGACAGGGCGCGCCCGGCCAGCGTGTCGGGAAAGGCGAGCCCCACCGACGACTGCAGCAGCGCGCAGACGCTGCTGCACATGCAGAACAGCGTCCATAGCGCGACGATCCAGGGCCCTGCCGCATCGCCCAGAAGAATGATCGCGGCCAGGACCACGAACACCGTGGGGATGCCGAAGGTGATCAGTTTCTCAGCGTCCAGCCCGCGGCGAATCAGCCAGGGCATGGCCATGCCCCAGGCCCAGAAAGTGAACAGCATCGTGAGATTGATCCAGAACAGGCCGGTGGCCGCCTGCAAGGGACTGAAGCCGGTGACGCGGATCATCCAGGGGCCGGCCCACAGCGTCTGCATGGCGACCAGACCGCCGTAGGCGAAGAAACCCAGAGGGCCCAGCCGGCGGAAGTAGGCATTGGCCCAGACCTGGGCGTAGCCCGGCGCCGACGGGTTGGCCTGCTGCGCCGTCTTGCTGTGCTGGGGGTCCCAGCCCGGCACCTTCCAGGCGATCACGGCGGCCGACAGCAGCACCAGCAGCGCCAGCCCCCAGAACAGGGGCCGCCAGCCGTACACGGGCACCAGCCATTGCACAGGCAGGGTCGAGGCCAGCATGCCCAGCGAGCCGCTCATGAGCATCCAGGAGGTGAAGCGCAACTGGTCAGACGCGGACATCCAGCGCCGGAATCCGGTCATGGGCGCCATCAGGCAGGCGCTGACGCCCACACCGCACAGGATGCGGGCGGTCAGCAAAGTGGCAAAGCTGGCTGCGATGGAAAACGCCAGGCAGCCCAGGACGGCCGTGGCAAGAAAGCACAGGATCACCTTCTTGGGCCCGTAGCGGTCCAGCCAGGTGCCCAAGGGCAGCTGCATGGCCGAAAAGCCCAGGAAATACCCCCCCGCCAGTAGCCCGAGGTCGCCCGCGGACATCTGGAATTCCAGCGTCAGTGTCGGCGCCAGCGTGGCGGTGATCGCCCGGATCAGTGCGGATAGGAAGTAGGCGGACGCAAAAACCAGAAATACAGTGAAACAGGCCCTGCGACTGAGAAGACTCATTTGAGGGTGCCGAACACTTTCTTCAGGATGGCGCTACCTGCGCCCACCGGGTCCTGGCGGATCTTTCGCTCTTCTTCGCCGATGATGAGGTACAGCCCGTCCAGCGACTTGTTCGTGACGTAGTGCTGGATGTTCGCGTCCTCCTTTTTGACCATACCCAGGCCGGACGCCTTGGCGGCCACGCGGTTGTACTTTTCAGCGAGACCGACTTTCTCGGTGGCTTTGGTCACGGTGGGCAGGAAACGGTCGAACAGCGGCGTGCGGGTTTTTTCGGCAAAAAATGCGGTTACCGAGGTGTCCCCGCCAGTGAGGATCTTCTTGGCGTCGGTGACGTTCATGCCCTTGACGGCCGAGACCAGCAGGTCGCGGGCCATCGGCACGGCGGCTTCGGCGGCGCGGTTCATGGAGGTCACCAACTCGTCGATCTGTTTGCCCTGGCCCAGCACCTTCAGGAATTTCTGGGCGCTTTCCAGAAAACCGGGTAGCGGAATGCGAACTTTTTCGTTGCCGAGGAATCCATCAGGCCTGCCCAACAGGCTGACAGCGGCGATGGCGCCCTTTTCGAGCGCGGCTTTCAGTCCCTGCGAGGCCTCGGTATCGGTCAGATCATTGAGCGAAAGAGCATGAGCTCGTTGCACGGCGCTCAGGAAGATGACTCCGAGCGCGCTTCCTGAGATCGAATTAAACTGGCGGCGATCCATGGTGAAGGCTTTCTGATGAAGAGAATCTGGTATGTTGCCGCAGCGGCGGTGGTTTTGGCAACTGGCGCCTTTGTTTTCCTGGGCGCAGCGGACAAGTCCGCGCCGGATTCGACCTTTGTGTTGCTCGATGGCTCCAAGCGAACCACGGCCGATCTCAAGGGCAAGGTGACCCTGGTCAATTTCTGGGCGACCAGCTGCGTGACCTGCGTCAGCGAAATGCCCAAGGTCATTGCGACCTACGATAAATACCATGCGCGCGGCTATGACACGCTGGCCGTCGCCATGAGCTATGACCCGCCGGCTTATGTCGTCAACTTTGCCGAGACGCGTAAATTGCCCTTCCATGTGGCGATCGACAACACCGGTGCCGTGGCCAAGGCTTGGGGCGAAGTCAAGCTGACTCCCACCACCTACATCGTGAACAAGCGTGGCGAAATCGTCAAACGCTATATCGGTGAGCCCGACTTCGCCGAGCTGCACCGCCTGATCGAGAAGCTGCTGGCCGAGGCCTGAAGCCGGGACGGTCGAATGCGGTGCCTGAG
Organism: Burkholderiaceae bacterium; assembly: GCA_030653255.1. Taxonomy (GTDB): domain Bacteria; phylum Pseudomonadota; class Gammaproteobacteria; order Burkholderiales; family Burkholderiaceae_C; genus JAURZS01. The sequence goes on from JAURZS010000071.1 coordinate 10,368, forward strand.
GATAGGGATTTCAGGGCCCCGCAGGTCGGGCGTTTCGCGGTTCAACTGCCCCGGAAGGTGTCGTGGCAGCTCGTGCACGTCGCATCGGCGGCCCTGACCGCTGCCTTCAGCGCATCCAGATTGCCGGTCTTGGCCGCTGCGGATAGCTTCGCGGCGTCGTCCATCATCTTCTCATTGAGTTCCTTGAACTTGGCCTGTTCCGTCCAGATGTTGGGCTTTGCCCTGCCGCCCGGAGCTTCCTTGACATAGCCGTTCCACGGTATTTTGGACATGAACGCCACGACTTCCGCATTTTCAGCAGCCACTTTGGCATCGAAGGGAACCCGGCCGTTGGCCATGGCCGCGACTCGAGAGAAGTGCTGTCCCATGAGGAACATGCCGCTCTGACGGTATTTGATGGCGCTTTCTGGCCTGGAGAACTGGGCCGAAGCGGGGGCGCCGCAGAGTGCCGCAGTGACGGAGATGGCGAGCAGTACGGGTAGCTTTTTCATGGGTTTGGTGAAGAGTGTGTTGATAAGCGGGCTTGCAGCGTTGGACGCCTGTGCCCATTGAAAGGACTCGACCCTGCTGGGAAAGTTCGGTCGAATCGCTGGAAATGCGGGAATCCACCTAGACTCCCGGTATCTTAAAGTGATGGCTGAAGCAAGGCACCATCGCACGCTTCTGGCAGACTTGCACATCGCAAGAGGGGAAAAATGGCTTCATATACTGTCCGGGTCTGGGACTTGCCGACCCGTATCTTTCACTGGACACTGATGCTGTGCGTCATCGGTCTGGTGGTCACGGCCTATCGGCGCGGCGATGCCATGGAGTGGCATTTCCGCCTGGGCTATGCCGTCGTCAGCCTGCTGCTGTTTCGACTGGTCTGGGGGCTGCTCGGTGGGCGATGGTCGCGGTTTTCGTCCTTCCTCTACGGGCCTCGCAATGTGATTCGCTACCTGCGGGGGCAGAACGACCCCGACCATCTCGTCGGGCATAACCCGATGGGTGCCGCGTCGGTGTTCGCGCTGTTGGCTTTGCTGCTGGCACAAGTGGCCACGGGGCTGTTCAGCGACGACGAGGTGTCCAGTTCGGGCCCCTTGAGCCGCTTGATCGGCCCGTCGCTGGTCAGCCAGGTGACGTACTACCACAAGGGGATCGGCCAATGGCTGATCTATGCTCTGGTGGCGCTGCACCTGGGCGCCATTCTGTACCACCTGTTCGTCAAGAAGGACAACCTGATTCAGCCCATGATCCACGGCGACAAGGTGCTGGGTCAGTCCGCCCAGCCCTCGCGTGACGACGCAGCATCCCGATCGATGGCCTTGGTCATCTTCGCCTGCTGCGCTGGCCTGGTGGCCTGGGTTGTCAAACTGGCCGGCTAGGAGACGGTTGAAATCGAAAGCGACACTGCGTGCAAGCCCCAGCCGACCTGCAACTGATCACCCCCATTCGACCTGACGAAATCGAGGCAACGCGCGAAATATTTCGCGAGTACGCGGACCAGTTGGGTGTGGACTTGTGCTTCCAGGCGTTCGATGCCGAATTGGCGGGCCTGCCGGGAGACTACGCGGAGCCCCGCGGCAGCCTGCTGCTGGCCCTGGTCGATGGCGCTGTGGCGGGCTGTTGTGCGCTGCGGCCTCTGGACGCGGTGGACTATCCCAATGCGAGCGAAATGAAGCGCCTGTACGTCCGCAAGGCATTCCGGGGTTTCGGGCTCGGCCGCCATCTGGCAGAGGCCACACTGGACGCCGCACGCCGTGTCGGCTATGGCTGCGTGCTGCTCGACACCCTGGACGACATGGAAGCCGCCCGCGCTCTCTACGAAGACCTCGGCTTTCAGGAAATAGCCCCTTACTACCACTCCCCGATAGCCGGCGCTCACTACCTTATGGTCAACCTGGAGCGGTAGTTCAATTCCAGAAACACCGCGGAACCGGCTCCGCCGGGCCGCAGGTGTTGCCCCCTGCAAGGGGGGAGGCGAAGTGCGCAACGCGCACGCAGCCTGGGGGTGTTACTTCCTTACCTGAGCCAGCATGGTGTCGACGTCGCTGACCTCGAAC
>JAURZS010000079.1 GCA_030653255.1 Burkholderiaceae bacterium
CCTCCCACTGGCATTTTTCGAGCGAGGCAACATCGATCTCGTTGTCGAAGTGGCCGATGTTGCAGACAATGGCCTGGTCCTTCATGGCCTTCATGTGATCGTGCGTGATCACGTTCTTGATGCCGGTGGCCGTCACGAAAATATCGGCATTGTCGGCGGCGTATTCCATGGTCACGACCTAGTATCCCTCCATCGCGGCCTGCAGGGCATTCTTGGGGTCGATCTCGGTCACCCAGACCTGGGCGCTCAGGGCGCGCAGGGCCTGGGCCGAACCCTTGCCCACGTCGCCATAGCCGGCCACGCAGGCCACCTTGCCCGCGATCATCACGTCCGTGGCGCGCTTGATGGCATCGACCAGGGACTCGCGGCAACCATAGAGGTTGTCAAACTTGCTCTTGGTCACGGAGTCGTTGACATTGATCGCGCGCAGCGACAGCGTGCCCTTGGCCGACATCTCCTTCAGGCGCAGCACGCCGGTGGTGGTCTCCTCCGTCACCCCGATGATGTTCTTCAGGCGGCGGCTGTACCAGCCCGGGTCCACCGCCAGCTTGGCCTTGATCGAGTTGAACAGGCAGACCTCCTCCTCGCTGCCGGGCTTGGACAGCAGGCTGGCGTCCTGCTCGGCGCGCGAGCCCAGGTGCATCAGCAGCGTGGCGTCGCCGCCGTCGTCCAGGATCATGTTCGGGCCCTCTTCGGGCGTGCCCCGGGCGCCGGGGAACTCGAAGATGCGGTGGGTGTAATCCCAGTACTCGGCCAGCGTCTCGCCCTTGGTCGCAAACACCGGCGTTCCGGCGGCGGCGATGGCCGCGGCCGCATGGTCCTGGGTCGAGAAGATATTGCACGAAGCCCAGCGCACCTGGGCGCCCAGCGCCTGCAGGGTCTCGATCAGCACGCCGGTCTGGATCGTCATGTGCAGCGAGCCCGTGATGCGCGCGCCCTTGAGCGGCTGCGCCTTGGCGAACTCCTCGCGGATAGCCATCAGGCCGGGCATTTCGGTCTCGGCGATGCGCAGTTCCTTGCGCCCCCAGGCGGCGAGCGAGGGATCGGCGATGATGAAGTCACCCGCGCCGGCGGATTGGGGTTTGAGAATGGCGTTCATGTCAGGCTCCAAAACGTAGATGAGGAAACCACGTTCCGGGCGGGCTCACCACACAGAACAGTGGGTGAGCGTCGTTGCAAGTGCAGGTACCGAGCCTCGCGCCTGATGGCGCTGCAACGCTCCTCGGATGGCTAGATTATAGGCGGCGTGGAGCGACTACCAGGCTTGCCTTCCACGCGCCTGACCGGGAACGATTCAGCTTTTTTGGTTCAGATCAGAGAAAAGCTGTGCGATCTGGCGCATTGGCAGGAATAGACGCCTTGGAGTGAACTGGAAGGGCAGGAAGTCGAAATACCTGTAGAAGCTCTCGGCCTGCGCGTCTTTCGCATCCACGATCACAGCCATTGCTCCGATAAGCTGCGAGCCCTCCAGACAGCGACGCAGCGCATCAACGAGAAGAAACTCCCCGACGCCCTGCCTTCTGGCCGTCTGGTCCACCGCCAGCCTGCCGAGCAGGGTCACAGGCAATTGCCCATAGCGTGGCAGTTTCTTCATCATGTCCGGCGGCAGCTCCTCGACGGGAATGATGGACGCTGAAAGAGTGTAGAAACCGCGTACCACCGGGCTGCCGGGTTCAAGCAGAACAAAGGGCACGGCGACATGCTTCTCGGCGTCCTGCCGCGCCTGCTGCTTGAGGTAGCGATTCAGATCGTCGTTGCCGCAGTCGAAGGTGATGCGGTCGTGCTCCTTCGCGAAGGGGACGATGCATTCATGGGTCAGAGTGAGCGGCAATCACAACCCCGTCTTCTGGCGGTAGGCTTCCACAGCCTTGCGCAGGCGAGCCCCCGGTTCCCGCGGGCTCAGCAAGGCTGAGACAAAGGCAATCTGCTCCTCGCGGGAGAGCCGGATGATTTCGTGTTCCTGGATGATCCTGGAAGCAGCCTCTTGCGTGCTGTCGATAACGAACTCGCTCAGCGTGCGGCCGGAAAGGGCAGCAGCCCGCTGGAAGAGATTTTTCTGGTCGCTGGAGACGCGTGCCTCCAGCCGCGCATTGCGCGTCTTGTCAGACGTTTCAATGGAACTGAGCATGGCAACCTTTCTTGACCGAAGGGAGGGATGCACCCCTCATTTTCCCAAAATGTACGCCAATTGTACGGACACGTCAAGCCGAAATCGGACTGCTCGCTATCGAGCAGTTTTTAGGTTTTCGTGCCTTTCAACTTTCAGGTTTTGCTGCTGTCTGCCGTGACCCTCACAGGAGGGCGAGCAAGCCCTCAAAGGTTGGAGCCTTCTCAAAATCCGGAGCGATTCAACCCTTTGGTTTTAGGCGTGGCGGATCATCTACTGCACAGACCCGCGACAATAGCGGGGTTGAAATCCCATATTCGGGATACCCCCACTTACCTCGAACTCCGTGTACATAACTGTGTACATAATCGCAATTGACAGCCCATGGCAACCACTGGATTCCTAGAAGAGACTCGGCGTAGACGCACTTTCGCCATCATCTCCCACCCCGACGCCGGCAAGACCACCCTCACCGAGAAGTTGCTGCTGTTCTCCGGCGCAATCCAGATCGCGGGGTCAGTCAAGGCGCGCAAGGCCAGCCGGCATGCCACCAGCGACTGGATGGAGATCGAGAAGCAGCGCGGCATCTCGGTGGCCAGTTCGGTGATGCAGATGGTCTACCGCGACCACGTCATCAACCTGCTGGACACCCCCGGCCACAAGGACTTCTCCGAAGACACCTACCGCGTGCTCACGGCGGTCGACTCGGCCCTGATGGTGATCGACGCGGCCAACGGCGTGGAAGCGCAGACGCGCCGCCTGATCGAGGTCTGCCGCCAGCGCGACACGCCCATCATCACCTTCGTCAACAAGATGGACCGCGAAGTGCGCGAGCCGCTGGACATCCTCGACGAGGTGGAGCGTGAACTGGGCATGCCTTGCGTGCCCATGACCTGGCCGGTGGGCAAGGGCAAGAACTTCGGCGGCATCATCAATCTGCGCACCGACGCCATGACGGTGTTCGAGTCCGGCAGCGAGCGCCTGCCGCAGGACTTCGAGGCCATGCCGCTGTCCGACCGCGAAGCCCTGCGCCGGCGCTTCGGCGCGGAATTCACCGAAGCCGAGGAAAGCATGGAGCTGGCCGCCGGCGCCTCGCCCACCTGGGACGAGGCCGCCTTCCGGGCCGGCCGGCAGACCCCCGTGTTCTTCGGCTCGGGGGTCAACAATTTCGGGGTGATGGAGGTGCTGGACGCGCTGGTCGATCTCGCGCCGCCGCCGCAGCCGCGCATGAGCTCGCTGGTCGTCAACCGGCAGACCGTGCAGAAGGAGGTGCGCCCCGAGGATGCGGCCTTCTCCGGCGTGGTGTTCAAGGTACAGGCCAACATGGACCCATCCCACCGCGACCGCATCGCCTTCGTGCGCATGGCCTCGGGCAAGTACACGCCGGGCATGAAGCTCAAGGTGCAGCGCACCGGCAAGGAGCTGCGCCCGACCAGCGTCGTGACCTTCATGAGCCAGCGCCGCGAGGCGGTCGAGGAAGCCTACGCCGGCGACATCGTCGGCTTCACCACGCACGGCGGCGTGCAACTGGGCGACACCATCACCGACGGCACGGTGTCGCTGCAGTTCACCGGCCTGCCCTTCTTCGCGCCCGAACTGTTCATGACGGTGCAGCTGCGCAACCCGCTGCGCACCAAGCAGCTGCAGGCCGGTCTGGCGCAGCTGGGTGAAGAAGGCGCGATCCAGGTGTTCCGCCCGATCATGGGGGGCGCCATGCTGCTCGGCGCCGTCGGGCAATTGCAGTTCGACGTGGTTCAGCACCGGCTCAAGGGCGAATACGACGCCGACATCCGGCTGGAGTCGAGCCAGTTCGTCGGCGCGCGCTGGATCACCGCAGATACGCCGCAGGAGCTGCGCGCCTTCACCGATGCCTATCCCGCCCGCATGGCGCTGGACGCCGCGGAAACGCTGGCCTACCTGACCACCTCGCCCTATGACGTACGGCTGGCGCAGGAGCGTTTCCCGAAGATCCACTTCCATCCGCTGCGCGAACATGCGGGGCTGAGTCTGCAAAACTCAGGCTGACCCATGCAGCCACTCGCACAATGGCCGGCCAACGCACGCCGAAGCATCACCGGCGTGCTGACCGACATCGACGACACGCTGACCACCGAAGGCGCCATCACCGCCGATGCCTTGCAGGCCCTGGCCGACCTGAAGTCGGCCGGCCTGCGCGTGGTGCCGATCACGGGCCGGCCCGTGGGTTGGAGCGAACCCTTCGCCGCGAGCTGGCCGGTGGACGCCATCGTGGCCGAGAACGGCGCCGTGGCCCTGCGCCACAGCGGCGCGGCCCTGCACAAGCTCTACCAGCAGGATGCGGCCACGCGCGCCGCCAACTTCGCGCGCATGCAGCAGGTCGCGCAGCGCGTGCTGCGCGAAGTGCCCGGCGCCACGCTGGCGCAGGACAGCCCGGGCCGGGAGACCGACATCGCGATCGACCACAGCGAATTCACCCATCTGCCGGCCCACGCCGTGGCGCGCGCCGTGGACATCATGCGCGCCGAGGGCATGACGGCCACCGTCAGTTCCATCCACATCAACGGCTGGTTCGGCGCGCACAACAAATGGGTGGGCGCGCAGTGGATCGTGCGCGAGCTGTGGGACGAGGATCTAGCGCGCGATATCGACCAGTGGGTCTATGTGGGCGACTCCACCAACGACCAGCTGATGTTCGAGGCTTTTCCCGAGTCCATCGGCGTGGCCAACATACGCCGCTTCGAGGCCGCACTCACCCACCAGCCGCGCTACGTCACGCCCGGCGAGCGCGGCGCGGGTTTTGCCGAGGTGGCACGCGCCATCCTTGAAGCGCGCGCCGCCTGATAGCGGGCAGCACCTGTTCGCATGCGGCGCCGGGGCCTGCGCCCGCCGGCGGCCACGCATCAACCGCAGCCCCCCGACGCCGGTTCAGCGGCGCGCCAGCACCGGCGCCAGCGCCCGCCCCGTGTGCGTGCCCAGCTTCACCACCTGCTCGGGCGGGGCCGCAGCCACGATCCGTCCCCCCTCCTTGCCGCCTTCCGGCCCGAGGTCAATGACCCAATCGGCCTCGGCGATGACGTCCAGGTCATGCTCGATCACCACCACGCTGTGGCCGCCATCGACCAGGCGATGCAGCACGTGGATCAGCTTTTCGACGTCGGCCATGTGCAGTCCCACTGTGGGCTCGTCCAGAACATAGAGCGTGTGCGGCGTCTTCTGCCCCCGCCGCGTCACATCGTCACGCACCTTGCTCAGCTCGGTCACCAGCTTGATGCGCTGGGCCTCGCCGCCCGACAACGTGGGTGAAGGCTGCCCCAAGGTCAGATAGCCCAGACCCACATCCTTGAGCAGTTGCAAAGGGTGCGCAATGTTGGGCATGGAAGCGAAGAAATCCACCGCCTCGTCCACTTCCATCTGCAGCACGTCGCCAATGCTCTTGCCGCGCCAGCTCACGGCCAGCGTCTCAGGGTTGAAGCGCGCGCCGTGGCAGATTTCGCAGGGCACCTTGACGTCGGGCAGAAAGCTCATGCCGATGGTGCGCATTCCCTGCCCCTCGCAACCCGGGCAGCGGCCTTCGCCGGTGTTGAAGCTGAAGCGCCCCGGCGCGTAGCCGCGCGCGCGCGCCTCCAGGGTTTCGGCGAACAATTTGCGCACCGTGTCCCAGAAGCCGATATAGGTCGCCGGGCAGGAGCGAGGCGTCTTGCCGATGGGGGTCTGGTCGACTTCCAGCACGCGGTCCACCGTCTCGTAGCCACTCACACGCGCGCAGCCGGTCCAGGCCAGCGCCGCGCCGCGCGCCTCGGCATCGCGCCCGGCCTTGGTCGCGCGCCGGCCCACGGCCATTTGCACATTGGCCAACAGCACATCGCGCGCCAGCGTGGACTTGCCCGAGCCGCTAACGCCGGTGACCGCCACCAGGCGGCCCAACGGAATCTCGGCCGTGACCGACTGCAGGTTGTGCAGGCTGGCCCGCTCGACCTTCAGCCAGCGCAGCGCATCCGCCGTCACGCCGCCGACCTTGCGCCGCGCCTGCGCCGGATGGCGGATGGCGTGCAGAAGGTAGCGGCCGGTGGTCGAATCCGGCGCCGCCGACAGATCGGCCACCGAGCCTTGCGCCACCAGCCGGCCGCCGCGCTTGCCGGCGCCAGGGCCGATGTCGATGACATGGTCGGCGCGGCGGATGGTGTCCTCGTCGTGCTCGACCACCACCAGGGTATTGCCCTTGTCGCCGAGCTTGTGCAGCGCATTCAGAAGCACCTGGTTGTCGCGCGCGTGCAGTCCGATGGTCGGCTCGTCCAGCACATAGCACACGCCCTGCAGGTTGGAGCCCAGCTGCGCGGCCAGCCGGATGCGCTGCGCCTCGCCGCCCGACAGGGTCGGCGCGCCGCGGTCCAGCGTCAGATAACCCAGGCCCACCTCTTCGAGGAACTCCAGCCGATTGCGGATCTCCGGGATCAGATCACGCGCAATGTCGGTCTCGCGCTGCGTCATGCCGCCCTTGTGCTGCAGTCCTTCGACCCACAGCCGCACATCGCGCACCGACAGGCTGGCAATGTCGCTGATGCCCACCCCGGCGAACCTGACCGAACGCGCCTGCAGGTTCAGCCGCGTGCCATGGCAGGTCGAGCAGGGCTCGCCTGCGATGTCGTCGATCTCCGGCTCGGCAAAGGTCTGCTCGCGGCCCTTGTCGTCGTCGTCGCGCCGCGTGTCGTCATAGGCGCGACGCTGCTCGCGTGTGAGCTTCACGCCCGTGCCCACGCAATCCGGGCACCAGCCATGCTTGCTGTTGTAAGAGAACAGGCGCGGGTCGAGTTCCGCATAGCTGGTGCTGCACACGGGGCAGGCGCGCCGCGTCGAGAAGACCTCCACCCGTCCGATGTTCGCGGCCGACACACCTGCGTGCATGGCCGCCTCCAGGCCGTCGAGCGGGGCCAGCACATGCACCACGCCCTTGCCGTGCTCCAGCGCAGTTGCCAGGTGCCGCCGCAAGGCCTCCTCCTGGTCCGGCTGCACCCTCAGGCTGGCCACCGGCAGCTCGATGCTGTGCTCCTTGAAACGGTCGATGCGCGGAAAACCCGTTGTCGGCAGAAAGTTGCCGTCCACGCGCAAGTGCGTGTAATTGCGCGGCCGCGCCCAGTCGGCCAGCTCTGTGTAGACGCCTTTGCGGTTGATCACCAGCGGCGCCAGCAGGCCGATGTGCTGCCCCCTGTAATTGCGCAACAACTGCGCCGCAATGCTGTCGGGCGTCTGCGGCCGCACCTCGGCCCCGTCCTTGACGCAGTGCTGAATGCCCAGCTTCACATACAGCAGACGCAGAAAATGCCAGACCTCGGTGGTGGTGCCCACCGTGCTCTTGCGCCCGCCGCGAGACAACCGCTGCTCGATCGCGACCGTCGGCGGTATGCCCCACACCGCATCGACCTCAGGCCGGCCTGCCGGCTGCACGATGCTGCGCGCGTAGGCATTGAGCGACTCGAGGTAGCGGCGCTGGCCTTCGTTGAAAAGAATGTCGAACGCCAGGGTGGATTTGCCCGAGCCCGACACCCCCGTGACCACACTGAACTTGCCATGCGGTATGTCCACACTCAGCGACTTGAGGTTGTGCTCCTTGGCGTTGACGATGCGGATTGCGTCGATGCGCTCGGGCCGCGCCGCACGCTTGACCACCGGCGCGCGCTCCTGCACTCCGTGCCCACCGAAGCCCATGGCGATGTCGTATTCACGCAGCGCCTGCCCAGTGTGCGAGCTGGCGTGCAGCCGGACCTCCTCGGGCGTGCCTTCAGCCACCACGCAGCCTCCGGCATCGCCACCTTCTGGGCCCAGGTCAATCAGCCAGTCGGACGCGCGGATCACGTCCAGGTTGTGCTCGATCACGATCAGCGAATTGCCGCTGTCGAGCAGCCGGCGCAAGGCCCGCATCAGCTTGGCAATATCGTCAAAATGCAGGCCCGTCGTGGGTTCGTCGAACAGGAACAGCGTGCCGCGTCGCGCCACCGCCTGCCGGCTAGCCGAGGCGTTCTTCGCCGCTGTGGCCAGAAAGCCCGCCAGCTTGAGCCGCTGCGACTCGCCGCCCGACAGCGTGGGCACGGGCTGGCCCAGCTTCACGTACTCAAGGCCGACATCGACGATGGGCTGCAGCACGCGGATCACCTCGCGGTCCTGCGCGAACAGTTGCGCGGCCTCACTCACGGTGAGGTCCAGCACATCGGCCACGTTCATGCTGCGCGGCTGCAAGGCGCCCACGGCCTGGCGCTCGATCTTCACCTCCAGGATTTCGGGGCGGTAGCGCGCGCCATCGCAGTCCGGGCAGCGCAGATAGACGTCGCTCAGGAACTGCATCTCCACATGCTCGAAGCCCGAACCGCCGCAGGTCGGGCAACGGCCGTCGCCACTGTTGAAGCTGAACTTCGACGCCGTATAGGAGCGCTGCCGCGCCAGCGGCGCCTGCGCGAAGAGCTCGCGCAGCGCATCCCAGGCCCCGACATAGCTCACCGGATTGGAGCGCGCGGTCTTTCCAATCGGCGACTGATCGACGAAGACCACATCGCTCAGGTGGTCCGCACCCAGCAGGCGATCGTGCGCGCCGGGCGAATCGGTGGTTTTTCCGAAATGCCGCAGCAGCGCCGGCGCCAGCACGTCCTGGATCAGGCTGGACTTGCCCGAGCCGCTGACACCGGTCACGCAGACCATACGCTGCAAGGGAAACTCCACGGTGATCCCGCGCAGGTTGTGCTCGCGCGCGCCCTCCAGGATCAGGCGCGGCGTGGCATCCGTCACGGCCCGCTTGAAGCCCATGCCGATCTGCTTGCGTCCGCCCAGATAGGCGCCCGTGAGGGTATCAGCATCACGCAGTTCCTCGGGCGTGCCGTCGAAAACGATCTGGCCACCGCGCTCGCCCGGCCCCGGCCCCATGTCAATCATGCGGTCGGCCGCGAGCATTACCGCCGGATCGTGCTCGACCACGACCAGGGTGTTGCCCGCATCGCGCAGGCGCTTCATGGCCTCGGTGATGCGGTTCATGTCGCGCGGGTGCAGGCCGATGCTGGGCTCGTCAAGCACGAACAAGGTGTTGACCAGTGAAGTTCCCAGCGCCGTCGTGAGGTTGATGCGCTGGACTTCGCCGCCCGACAGCGTGCGGCTCTGCCGGTCCAGCGTCAGGTAGCCGATGCCGACATCGCACAGGTATTTCAGGCGCGTGCGGATTTCGTCGAACAGCAGCTTGAGCGCCTGGGTCTCGCCCTCGCCGCCAGCCGCGGCAGCTGAAGCCAGCGTGGGCGTCAGCGTATCGAAGAAGCGGCGCATGCGCTCGATCGGCAGCAGCATCAGATCATGCAGGCACAGCCCTGGCAGGGCTTCGAGCTGCGGCCGGCTCCAGGCAGTGCCGCTGGGCAGGAAACGCTGCGCGCCGGCCATCACTTCGTCGGCGCCTTCGCGGCTGCCGATGCGCCACAGCAGCGCGTCAGTCTTGAGCCGCGCGCCCCTGCAGGTCGGACAGGGCGTGTAGCTGCGGTACTTGGACAGCAGCACGCGAATGTGCATCTTGTAGGCTTTGGTCTCCAGGTACTCGAAAAAGCGCCGGATGCCGAACCAGTGCTGGTTCCACTTGCCGTTCCAGTTCGGCGAACCATCAATGACCCAGTGCTGCTGCTCGGGCGTCAGCTTGTTCCAGGGCGTGTCGCGCGGAATTCCAGCGGCCTCGGCATGGCGCATCAAATCGTCCTGCGCTTCCTTCCAGGCGGGCGTCTGCAACACCTTGATGGCGCCGGCGCGCAGGGTCAGGCGATCGTTCGGAATGACCAGGCCGTAGTCCACGCCGATGACGCGGCCAAAGCCGCGGCAGGCCTCACAGGCGCCATGGGCCGAATTGAAGGAGAACAGCGAGGGCGTGGGCTCGGCGTAACGCAGATCGCTCTCGGGGCAATGCAGGCCGGTGGAGAACTTCCAGGTCACCGCAGCGCTGTCCCCGTCGGGCGCTGCGCCGTCGGCCTCGGTCGCGGGCAGAACATAGACCATCATGCGGCCGCTGCCGCGCTTGAGCGCGACCTCGATGGCCTCGATCACACGGGCGCTTTCCGCGCTGGAGAGGCGGAATCGATCCGCGACGACGTCCAGCATCTTCCTCGGGCCGGCCGGCGTGGCCACCTCCCGCTCGGCCTGGACCTTGGTGAAGCCGCTGGCCGAGAGCCACTGCTCGATTTCTTCCCGGCTGGTATTGCCAGGCAACTCCACCGGAAAGGTCAGCACCAGGCGCGGATCGCCGGCCTCTGCGGCACGTTTGCGCAGCTCGGCATAGATGCTGTCGGCGCTGTCGTGCCGCACGGCCTGGGCCGTCTGGCGGTCGAAGAGCTGGGCCGCGCGTGCATAGAGCAACTTGAGGTGGTCGTTGAGCTCGGTCATCGTGCCCACCGTGGAGCGCGAGGAGCGCACCGGGTTGGTCTGGTCGATGGCAATGGCCGGGGGCACCCCCTCCACCTTGTCCACCGCCGGCTTGTCCATGCGGTCGAGGAACTGGCGGGCGTAGGCACTGAAAGTCTCGACGTAACGCCGCTGGCCCTCGGCGTAGAGCGTGTCGAACACCAGGCTGGATTTGCCCGAACCGCTGGGGCCGGTGACCACCGTCAGTTCCCCGGTGCGGATGTCCAGATCGAGGTTCTTGAGGTTGTGCTGGCGTGCGCCGCGGATGCGGATCGTTCCCTGGGTCATGACTGCTGTCTTTCGGTATGGCCCGAACATTCTAGGCAGGCCCTCTTACCCCAGCATGACCGCGGGGCTTGCCAAGGGGCCCGCTTCCGCTAGACTAGGCTCACTGATCCTCCAAAACGAGAGGTCCACGGAGACAAGATGCGAAACTTCAAAGTATTGGGCACCGTCCTGCTGACCCTGGCCGCGACGGCCAGCCAGGCCCAGATCCTCATCGGCCAGACGGCCGGTTTCTCCGGCGCGGTAGCCGCCGGCGTGAAGGAAACCACCGACGGCGCCAAACTCTACATTGATGCCGTCAATGCCAAGGGGGGCATCGCGGGCCAGAAGATCGAACTGATCTCGCTGGACGACAAGTTAGACCCGAAGCTGGCGGCGGAGAACGCCCGCAAGCTCATCGAGGAGCAGAACGTGGTGGCGCTGTTCCTCAACCGTGGCACGCCGCACTCCGAAGCCATCATCCCCCTGCTGGACAAACACGGCATTCCCCTGATTGCCCCTTCCACGGGCGC
>JAURZS010000114.1 GCA_030653255.1 Burkholderiaceae bacterium
GCCCGCACGGGCGAACAACTCAAGCTGCTCAACGGCAGCACGGTGACATTGGACGAAAAGGTTGGCGTGATTGCCGACCAGCAGCAGGTCGAGTCGCTGGCGGGCATCATGGGTGGCGACGCCACGGCCGTGTCGGACGACACCCGCAATGTCTATGTCGAGGCGGCTTTCTGGTGGCCCGATGCTGTGGCCGGTCGCTCGCGCCGGTTCAACTTCTCGACCGATGCCGGCCACCGCTTCGAGCGCGGCGTCGATCCGGCGCTGACGGTGGAGCACATCGAGCGCATCACGCGGCTGATCCTCGACATCTGCGGCGGTGAGCCCGGCCCGATCGAGGACACGCGCACGGACATGCCTGCGGCGGCCCCCGTGACGCTGCGCGTGGCGCGCGCGTCCAGGATCATCGGCATGCCACTGAGTCAAAGTGACTGTGCGGGCGCCCTGCAGCGGCTGGGCCTGCCGCTGGTGCAATCCGAGGGGTTGATCACGGTCACGCCGCCATCGTGGCGCTTCGACCTGCGGATCGAGGAAGACCTGATCGAAGAGATTGCGCGCATGGTGGGCTACAACCAGCTTCCCACCACGCCGCCGCTGGCGCCCATCACCGCGAAGCTGCGCGCCGAGGCGCGGCGCAGCCCCTTTGCGGTGCGCCGATCACTGGCTGCACTGGGCTACCAGGAAACCATCAATTTCAGCTTCGTCGAAGAAAGCTGGGAGCGGGAGCTGGCCGGCAACACGCAGCCCATCCGTCTGCTCAATCCGATTGCCAGCCAGATGAGCGTGATGCGTTCCTCGCTGCTGGGGTCTTTGCTGCAGGTGCTCAAGTTCAATGTGGACCGCCGCGCCGCCCGCGTGCGCGTGTTCGAACTGGGCCGGGTGTTCCTGCGCGACGCCAGTGTGGCCGATTCCGACACCACGGTGGCGGGTTTTCATCAGCCGATGCGCGTGGCCGGCCTGGCCTATGGTGCGGTCGACGCACTGCACTGGAGCGGCAAGCCGGCCGCGACCGACTTCTACGACCTCAAGGGCGATATTCAGGCCTTGCTCGCGCCGCTGGTGCCGACGTTCGAGGCAGCAGAGCATCCGGCCCTGCATCCGGGGCGTTGCGCGCTGGTGCGGGTCGATGGCCAGGCCATCGGCCACATCGGCGAGCTGCACCCTCGCTGGCGCCAGAGCTGGGAGCTGCCGCACGCCCCCGTGCTGTTCGAGCTGGAGCTTGACGCCGTGCTGCGCCGGCCTGTGCCTGTGGCCGCGCCGGTGGCCCGGCATCAGGCCGTGGAGCGCGACATCGCCGTGGTGGTGGCAGAGTCCGTGACCCATGCGGCCCTGATGGCGGCCGTTCATGCCGCGCCCACTGCGGGCCTGCTGCGCGACGCCGTGCTGTTCGATGTTTACCGGCCCAAACAGGCCGGTGGCGGCATGGCGCTCGACGAAAAGAGCTTGGCTCTGCGCTTGACGCTCAACAGCGACGAAGTCACACTGACTGAAGAGCAGATCGATGCGGCCGTTCAGGCCGTGCTCGCGCAGTTGGGGCGCGATCTGGGCGCGCGCCTGCGGGCTTGAGCCCGCGCGCCGGCCCTGAAAGAACAAACTGGAGAACCGCGTGGAATTTGCCGTTGAAAGTCTGGAGACACCAGCCCTGACCAAGGCGCAGTTGGCCGAGCTGCTGTTCGAGCAGATTGGCCTCAACAAGCGCGAGTCCAAGGACATGATTGATGCGTTTTTTTCCCTGATCTCCGATAGCCTGGTCGACGGCGCCGATGTCAAGATCTCGGGCTTCGGCAATTTCCAGATCCGCACCAAGGCGCCGCGCCCGGGGCGCAACCCGCGCACCGGCGAGGCCATCCCGATCCAGGCGCGCCGTGTCGTGACCTTTCACGCCAGCCACAAGCTCAAGGAACAGATCCAGGGCACGGCCGCGACAGGTTCCGCAGGCGCCTCCTCCGACGACTGAGCGCCGGCGACGTCGTACGCTGGCCGGGGTCTTACGGCGAAACAACAAAGCTGCGGCTTTGGCGCCACCCGTGCAAACAGGCTTTGCATACCGGCAATTCTTAGAGTAACCTAGAAGCTTTCCCGCGTACGACATTGATTTCAATGGAGAAAGCTCTCCCCCCCATACCAGCCAAGCGCTACTTCACCATCGGTGAGGTCAGCGATCTGTGCGGCGTCAAGCCGCACGTGCTGCGCTATTGGGAACAGGAGTTCACTCAGCTGCGCCCGATGAAGCGCCGGGGCAATCGCCGCTACTACCAGCACCATGAGGTGCTGATGATCCGCCGCATCCGCGACCTGCTGTACGACCAGGGCTTCACCATCAGCGGGGCGCGCAACAAGCTGCAGGAACTGGTGCAGGTCGAGCGCGACAAGCGCCGCGCCGGCGAAGTCATGCTCGACGGTGTGGAAGTGATCGAGGTCGAGGACTCCGACTTCGACGACTTCGAGGACAGCACCCCGCCCGAGGAGCGTAGCGCGGTCGCCCACCAGCTGATGCAGGTGCGCCGGGAATTGTTCGAAATTCGGGACCTCCTGACTGCGGGGCACTGAGCTTGCCGCTATAATGGAAGGCTTCGGTGTGTGGCGCAGCCTGGTAGCGCACTTGCATGGGGTGCAAGGGGTCGAAGGTTCGAATCCTTTCACACCGACCAAGAGACAGCACAAAGGCCTTCAAGGAGCGATTCTTGAAGGCCTTTTTCATTGGCGAATCAATGCGTTACGTGGCAATGGCATCCGGGGGCATCTCTGACAGGACCACCAGATACCCAGTCCCATCCGGGTCTGGTCCGGCCGATGCACATACTTTGCCCGGCGCATGGCCGGCAACGTCCCACGACAGCACGCAGGAGCAGGTGGAATTTGCTGCTGCGAACAGGCCGCGCAGCGCGGCAGCGCTGGCAGTGTCGAAGAACGTGTCAAGGCGCTGCCCGCGCAAGACCTCGCGGCTTTTGCCCAGCAAGCGTTGGCCGGTTGCATTCACATCCCGCAGGCGGGCATCGGCGTCCACGGTGCAGTAGGCCACGGGGGCCGCATCGTAGAGTTGGGTTTGACGTGCGAGGGCCGATTCCAGATCAGCGACGGCGGTGTGCAAATCTTCAGCCTGCAAGTCCAGTTCCACTTGATGCACCTGCAGTTCGTGCAGCAGGGCCAGCGCGTCTGGCGCTGTGTCCGGCGACGTGGCCAGGTCGAACAGCACGCGCAGCGCGTCCGATGCGCCTGCCTGGGGCTTGTGCGCAGCTGGGGGCAAGAGTTGCGCCTGGGCCCGCTCACGCAACTTGATGGCACGGGTCAGCTTGTTGGACATGGATTCCTTTGCGGCGGCTGGGCGCCGCTCATGGCTCACTATAGCCCTCGCGCAGGCGGAACTCCAACTCTTTGGCTTTGGTGATGTCCACGAAGGTCAGCACGGCGCCCTGGATCTGGTTGGTGAGGGTGCGATAGGGCATGACCCGCACGGACAGCCAGCGGCCATCGCTGGTCGGGACCTGCTTGATGCTGGAGGTGAGCGTGCGCAGGGTGTCCAGGACATCCTGGTTCAGTGCAGGGTAGTCCAATGTGCTGGCCAGGTCGCTCAGCGGACGGCCGATGTCGCCATCGCGCAGATGAAAGATGCGGGCGGCCTGTTCAGTGAAGCGACGCACCTGCAGCTCGTTGTCCAGGAACAGCGTGGCAATGTCCGTGCTGTTGAGCAGGTTCTGCATGTCACTCTGGGCCAGGGCCAGGTCGTCGAGTTTGGTTTGCAGTTCACCGTTGATGGTCTGCAACTCTTCGTTCATCGACTGTGACTCTTCCTTTGAAGTGGTCAGTTCCTCGTTGGCCGATTGCAATTCTTCGTTGGCCGATTGCAACTCCTCGTTGGTGGCTTGCAGTTCCTCTTTGGATATTTGCATCTCCTGGTGCAGCGCACGGACCTCACTGCGCAGTCGCTCGATCTCCAGGTTCAGGGCCTGTTGCTGCAGGCCTGACGGGTCTGGGCCTTCGGCGGCGCTCGGCCGTGGCGCGATGATTTCGCGGAACACCACCATGGCCATGCCCGCCAGGGCTTTGGGTTCGCGCAGGGCCTGGATGGTCAGATTCAACAGGTATTGCTCGCCATCTTCGACCCGCAGGCCGGTGAGCTCAATGGTTTTCTGGTCTTGCAGGGCCTGGCGCAGCGCCGCCGCCAACTGCGCCCGGATGCCAGGGCGAGCCATGGCGTGGATGTTCCAGTTGGCCTTTCCCGCCGCAGGCTCGAGGAAGCGGCCCGTGCGCCCGCTGACGTAGAGGATTTCGCCTGCGGCATTGACGAGAACGGCGGATGGCGAATAAGTCTGCAGCAGCAATTGATCCGCCATCGACTGAAGGTTGCCGGGATGGGGTAGGGTGGAGGGCGACATGATGGTTTCCTGGGGTGTCTTGTGCAATGCCGTGTGGTAATTGACGGGGAAGTCGACCGTACCTGCGCCGACGGGCAGATCGCAGCGCTGGTACAGCTTTGACTTGGAACCCAGTTGCGTGAACAGGGACTGCGCGCGGCCGATCGTCTCGGAGCCCCCCAGAAGCAGCACGCCGCCAGGACGCAGGCTGAAGTGGAACAGCGGCATGAGCCGGTGCTGGAGTGCGGCCTTGAAATAGATCAGCACGTTGCGGCAGGTCAGGATATCGAGCCGGGTGAATGGCGGGTCCCGGATGACATCGTGCTGGGCAAACAGCACCTTGGTGCGGATTCCGTTGTCGATGCGAAAACCGCCCGCTTGGGCGGTGAAAAAGCGCTTGAGCCGCTGTGGACTCAGACCCTCCACAGACCTGGCCGAATACCAGCCCTTGCGTGCCGCAGCGATGGCATCGGCGCTCAGGTCGGTGGCGAATATCTGGAAAATCTGCTGGGGCGTACCGGGCAGTGTGTCCTGGGCTTCGCGAAGCGCCATGGCCAGGGTGTAGGCTTCCTCGCCGGTCGAGCAGCCGATGACCCAGGCCCGCAACGGCGTCGCTTCAGTGCGCCCGGCCAGCAGACCGGGCAGCACGTGCTCAGCCAGGTCCTGCCAGACCTCGGGGTCGCGGAAGAAACTGGTCACACCGATCAACATCTCGGCAAACAGCAATTCGCGCTCTTGCGGGTTGGTCTTCAGAAGCGCCGCATAGTCGCCGAAGTTGTTCAGGTTGTGCAACGCGACGCGCCGCTCGATCCGGCGCATCAGTGTGCTGGTCTTGTACAGGCTCAGGTCGTGCCGGGTGTGTTCCCGCAGCAACTGGAGGATGGCGGCAAGGGAGTCGCCAGGACGCCCGGGGTCGGGCGGCATCGGCTGCGACGGTGGCGTGGCACCCGCCATGGCCTGGATGATTCGCTGCGGCAGTTCGCCGGGCGGTGCCACGATGTCCGCTGCGGCAGCGGCGATGGCGTTGCGAGGCATGGAGTCGAATTGAGCCGACGCCGGCTCCTGGGCCAGGGTCAGCCCCCCCTGGCGTTTGATGGCTTGCAGGCCCAGCGTGCCGTCGGCTCCCATGCCGGACAACACCACACCGATGGCTTGCGCGCCCTGATCCCGTGCGATCGACTCAAACAGGAGATCGATACGCTGCCGTACGCCGCGCGGCTGCGTCGAATGTTCCAGGTGCAGGAGGCCTTTGACGACGGTGAGCTCGCGGTCGGGCGGAATGACGTAGACCGAGTCCGGCCTGAGTCGCATGCCATCGACAGCCTCCTGCACGGGCATCGGCGTGACGCGCTGCAGCAACTCGGCGAGCATGGCCTTGTGATGGGGGTCCATGTGCTGCACGACGACGTAGGCCAGACCGGAGCCGCCGGGTACATTGGCGAGAAAGAGTTCCAGCGCCTCCAGGCCACCGGCGGATGCGCCCAGGCCTACGACCGGAGGCGACGTGTCCGAAACTCCGGTAGAGCGTGCGGTAGGCGGGGAACCTGCGGTTGACATGCCCGAGTATGCGGCATCGGTCCGGGCGGTGCACAGGAGGATAGGCCCTGGGCGGGTCTTTTTGATCCGGATCAAGGCGCCTTTTACATACTAACAAGTATAATAAAAACACGGTGTGAATGTCCATTTGGATTGAGGACAGCGCGCAGCAAGGCGCGCCGGCCGGTTTGAATTTCAGGAAAGGGTTGAAATGACTGACAGAAACGGAAAAGTGCAGTACGACGCCATCGTCATCGGCGCCGGCATCACTGGCATGTACCAGCTCTATTCGCTGCGCAACATGGGCTTGACGGTCAAGGGCTATGACGCGGCCAGCGGTGTCGGCGGCACCTGGTACTGGAACCGGTACCCCGGTTGCCGTCTGGACACCGAGAGCTATGCCTACGGTTATTTCTGCCTGAAAGGCATCATTCCGGAGTGGAACTGGTCCGAGCGTTTTGCGGGGCAGCCGGAATTGCTGCGTTACGCGAACCATGCGGCAGACGCGATGGACATCCGCAAGGATTTCCAGTTCAACACCTCGGTGACCCGCGCCGTCTACGACGAAGCCGGCAATCTGTGGAATCTCGAGCTCAGTGACGGCAGCACCGCTTCGTGCCGCTATTTGCTGAGTGCCGTCGGCCCGTTGTCCGCCACGCGCATGCCCAATATCCCGGGAGTCAAATCGTTCAAGGGGGAGTCCTTCCATTCGTCGCGCTGGCCGCGCAATGGCGACGGCACGCTGGGCGCCGACAACGTCGACTTCACCGGCAAGCGCGTGGGCATCATCGGCACCGGTGCCACTGGCGTGCAGATCATTCCGATTGTGGCCAAGACCGCGGCCCAACTGCATGTTTTCCAGCGCACTCCGAACTGGTGCACGCCGCTTGGAAACACTCCGCTGTCCGACGAACGGATGAAAGAGATCAAGAGCGGCTACGACGAACTTCTGGACTTCGTGAAGACCACGCCGACGGCGTTTCCGTATGACTGGAATCCCAAACGTGCAACCGATGCCACACCCGAAGAGCGGCAGGCCTTTTTCGAATCGCTCTACAACATGCCTGGCTACGGCATCTGGCTGGGCGGGTACAAGGACTTGCTGCTCAACAAGACTTCCAATGGCTATCTGGCCGACTTTGTCGCGAGCAAGATCCGCCAGCGCGTCAAGAACCCGGAGGTTGCCGAGAAGCTGATCCCCAAGGACCACGCCTTCGGCACCAAGCGCGTCCCGATGGAGACCTACTACTACGAGGTTTATAACCAGGACAACGTGCATCTTGTCGATGTCCGCGAGAACCCGATTCAGGAAATCACGCCGTCCGGCATCCGGACCTCGGCAGGTGAGGTGGAGCTTGACGTCATCATCTACGCCACCGGCTTCGACGCGGTGACAGGCGCCCTGGACCGCATTGACATCCGCGGCAAGGGTGGGGTGGCTCTCAAGCAGGTCTGGGAAAACGGCCCGACGACCTATCTGGGGCTTCAGGTTGCCGGATTCCCCAATTTCTTCACGCTGGTCGGGGCCCACAATGGCGCGGCGTTCTGCAACATCGGCGTGTGCGGCGGCCTGCAGGTGGAATGGGTCAGCGAGATGATCGGCTATATGCGCCGGCATGCGCTGAGCTACTCCGAACCCAATCAGGCCGACGAAGATGCCTGGACGAAGTCGGTCTACGATGACTTTGCCCGGACTTTGTTCGCAGAGTCCGACGCATGGTGGGTCAAGACCACGCACAACCCGGACGGCACGACGACGCGCAGATCGCTGATTTATATCGGTGGCGGGCCGGCCTACCGGGAGACGTGCGACAAGGTGGCGGCCAAGGGTTACGAGGGTTTCGTCCTCCGGTAGCGCCTGGCGCTCGCCGACGCCCTGGTGTTCACAAATCCGCCAGACAACAGGGGGCGCTGACCCGACGCGCCTTGCTGCCGTTCCCGGCTTGGCCAGTGCCCGCGCACAGATGGCCCCTTCACGGCTTGTGAAGCTTGCTCAATGAATGTCGATCGCGTGCACCGTATAGTGGCCGGCGCGACGGTCAGAGAAATAACGCTCCAGCGTTTCCTTGACCGTGCGAAAGGCGATCTCATCCCAGGGGATTTCGCCTTCCGTGAAGAGTCGCGCCTCGATGGTCTCGTGGCCGGGGTTGAACTCGTCGCTCAGCAGCCTGGCGCGGTAGAACAGGTGGACCTGGCCGACCCGAACTACGCTGAGCACGCTGAAGAGTTCCTGCATTTCGAACTTAGCGCCGGACTCCTCGTCGGTCTCGCGGGCCGCGCCTTCGGCGGTGGTTTCATTGAGTTCCATGAACCCGGCCGGCAAGGTCCATTTGCCCCAGCGCGGCTCGATATTGCGCTTGCACAGCAGGACACGGTCACCGAGATGGGGGATGGTGCCCACCACATTGAGCGGGTTTTCGTAGTGGATGGTGCTGCAGGCTGGACATACGGCGCGAAGGCGGGTGTCGCCGTCATCGGGAATGCGGTAGACCACGGCGGCGCCGCAGTTGCGGCAATGCTTGATGGGGCTGCGAAACGTCATTGGGCGAGTGTAAGAGAAAGGGCCCCCCGGGGCCCTTGAGCGGCAATCCGCGCCCCCTCAGGCCTTGGTCGTGCGGGTGTGCTTTTCGATCAGGCTGCGGGCGGTCTCCATGAGTTTTCGTCCGTCGAAGCCGCGCTTGTTCATGTCCTCCATCCACTCGACTTCGATGGTGCGGGACCTGCGGCGGAACTCCTGGGCTTCGGCGGGACCGACGGTGAAGATGGTGTTCTTGCGGTCGGATGCGCTTTTGCGTCCGCGCGGGTCGTTGCCCTGCTGTACCCGGCCGAGCCAGGCCGAGGTGGCCAGGCCGGAGTTGTTGTCGATGACTTTGCGCAAGTCGGGCGCGAGCGAGTTGTACCGGGCCTTGTTCATGGCCATGACGAAGGTCGTTGTGTAGAGGCTGCCGCCCGCAGGATCGAATTCGGCATGGAAGCGGGTGAGCTCATTGACCTTGATCGAGGGCACGACTTCCCAGGGGATGACGCAGCCGTTGATGGTGCCCTTGCTCAGCGCATCGGTGATGCCCGGCAGCGGCATGCCCACGGGGATGGAGCCCAGTACGCCCAGCAGTTTGGTGACCTGGCGCGTAGGCGCACGCAGCTTGAGTCCTCGCATGTCGTTGACGGAATGCACGGGCTTGTCCACGGTGTGGATCACGCCGGGGCCGTGCACATGCAGCGCCAGCACCTGGGTGTCCTTGAATTCGTCGGGCGCGGCGGTCTGCACGTATTCCCAGTAGGCCTTGGAGGTGGCTTCGGCGTTGCTCATCATGAAGGGCAGCTCGAACACCTCGATGCGCGGGAAGCGGC
>JAURZS010000124.1 GCA_030653255.1 Burkholderiaceae bacterium
CACCGGCGTCATCTACAACGACGAAGTCCTGCGTGGCATCGTCGAGATCGCGCGCAAGCATGGTCTGGTCATCCTGGCCGACGAGGTCTACGACAAGGTGCTTTACGACGATGCCCGCCACACGGCGCTGGCGAGCCTGTCGCAGGACGTGCTCACACTGACCTTCAACTCGCTGTCCAAGAGTTATCGCTCCTGCGGCTACCGGGCTGGCTGGCTTGTGGTGTCGGGCGACAAGAAGTCCGCGTCCGACTACATCGAGGGCCTGAACATGCTCTCCAACATGAAGCTGTGCGCCAATGTGCCGGGACAGTGGGCGATCCAGACTGCGCTGGGCGGCTACCAGAGCATCAACGACCTGGTGCGCGAGGGCGGCCGTCTGAGGCGCCAGCGTGATCTGGCCTATGAACTCATCACTGCGATTCCCGGCGTGAGCTGCGTCAAGCCCAGCGCGGCGCTGTACATGTTCCCGCGCCTGGACCCCGAGGTCTATCCCATCAAGGACGACCGCCAGTTCTTCCTCGAGCTGCTCAAGGAGACCAAGGTCATGCTGGTGCAGGGCACGGGCTTCAACTGGCCGGCGCCCGACCATTTCCGCATCGTCTTCCTGCCCCACGAGGAAGACCTGCGCGAGGCCATAGGCCGCATCGCCAAATTTCTCGAAAGTTACCGCAAGCGCAATCACACATGAAACCCATTCAGGCAGGCCTGCTAGGCATAGGTACCGTCGGCGGCGGCGTCTTCAACGTACTGCGGCGCAATCAGCCGGAGATCCGGCGGCGCGCCGGGCGCGGCATCGAAATCGCCATGGTCGCGGACCTGGACACAGAGCGCGCCCGCTCGGTGGTGGGCGAGGGCGTCACGGTCGTCAATGACGCGCGCGCCGTCATCGCCAACCCCGAGATCGACATCGTGATCGAGTTGATCGGCGGCTACGGCATCGCGCGCCGGCTGGTGCTCGATGCCATCGAGGCCGGAAAGCACGTGGTCACGGCCAACAAGGCGCTGCTGGCCGTGCATGGCACGGAGATCTTCGCGGCTGCGCAGCGCAAGGGCGTGATGGTCGCCTTCGAGGCCGCTGTAGCGGGCGGCATTCCGATCATCAAGGCCTTGCGCGAGGGGCTGACGGCCAACCGCATCCAGTGGATCGCCGGCATCATCAACGGCACGACCAATTTCATCCTCAGCGAAATGCGCGACAAGGGCCTGGACTTCGACGTCGCGCTCAAGCAGGCGCAGGCCCTGGGCTATGCCGAGGCCGATCCCACTTTCGACATCGAGGGTGTGGACGCCGCGCACAAGGCCACTCTGATGTGTGCGATCGCCTTTGGCGTGCCGGTGCAGTTCGAGCGGGCCCATGTCGAGGGCATCACAAAGCTCACCGCGCAGGACATCCGTTATGCCGAGGAACTCGGCTACCGCATCAAGCTGCTGGGCATCACCAAGCGCTCGGGCGACGGCATCGAGCTGCGGGTGCATCCAAGCCTCGTGCCCACGCGGCGGCTGATCGCCAATGTCGAAGGCGCCATGAACGCCGTGATGGTGCAGGGCGATGCCGTGGGCACCACGCTGTACTACGGCAAGGGTGCCGGAGCCGAGCCCACCGCCAGCGCCGTGATCGCCGACCTGGTGGACATCGCCCGGCTGCATTCGGCAGATGCCGCCCAGCGCGTGCCGTACCTGGCCTTCCAACCCGATGCCATGAGCGATCTGCGCATGCTGAGCATGAGCGAAGTCGTCACCAGCTACTACCTGCGCATGCGCGTGGCCGACGAGGCCGGCGTGCTGGCCCGTGTCACCGGCATCCTGGCCGATGCTGGCATCAGCATCGACGCCGTGCGCCAGCGCGAGGCCGACGAGATCGGCGGCGAAGGCTCGACCCAGACCGACCTGATCATCCTGACCCACGACTGCCTGGAGGCCCGCATGGACACGGCCCTGGCGGCCATCCAGAAGCTGCCCACGGTGCTCGCCCCCGTGGTGCGGATTCGCAAGGAAGAACTGGCCTGACGGCCCCGAGCAAGCAATGCAATACCTCTCCACACGCGGCCACCCCGAGCGCCGGCGCTTCTGCGAGATCCTGCTCGAAGGCCTGGCGCCTGACGGCGGCCTGTACCTGCCAGAGCGCTACCCCCGGATCGACGAGGTCACGCTTGCGCGCTGGCGCACGCTGGCCTATGCCGACCTGGCTTTCGAGATCCTGTCGCTGTACATCGACGACATCCCCGCCGATGACCTGCGCGCCCTGTGCCGCAAGACCTACCGCGCCGAGGTCTTCGGCAGCGCGGCCATTGCTCCGCTGCGTGGCCTGGAGTCCGGCGTCTACCTCGAAGGCCTGTCCAACGGCCCGACCCTGGCCTTCAAGGACATGGCCATGCAGTTGCTCGGCAATCTGTTCGAGTACGAGCTGGCCCGGCGCGGCGAGGCACTCAACATTCTGGGCGCGACCTCCGGCGACACCGGCAGCGCCGCCGAATACGCCATGCGCGGCAAAAAAGGCGTGCGTGTGTTCATGCTGAGCCCCGACGGGCGCATGAGCCCCTTCCAGAAGGCGCAGATGTTCAGCCTTCAGGACGCCAACATCCACAACCTGGCCGTGCGTGGCGTGTTCGATGATTGTCAGGACATCGTCAAGGCGGTCTCCGCCGACGCGGCATTCAAGCGCAAGTACCGCATCGGCACTGTCAACTCGATCAACTGGGCGCGCCTGATGGCCCAGGTTGTGTATTACTTCGCGGGTTACATTCAGGCCACGCGTTCGAATGCCGAACGCGTGAGCTTCAGCGTGCCCTCGGGCAACTTCGGCAACGTCTGCGCAGGCCATGTGGCGCGCATGATGGGCCTGCCCATCGAGCGCCTGGTGGTGGCCACCAACGAGAACGACGTGCTCGACGAATTCTTCCGCACCGGCGTCTACCGCGTGCGCGCCAGCGCCGACACCCACGAGACCTCCAGCCCCTCGATGGACATCTCCAAGGCGTCCAATTTCGAGCGCTTCGTGTTCGATCTGCTGGGGCGCGACGGCGCGCGTACCCAGTCGCTGTTCGGGGCGCAGCTGATGGCCCAGGGCCGCTTCGACCTCAGCGCCGACCCGGTGTTTGCGCAGGCCGCACAGCGCTATGGCTTTGTCAGCGGAAAGAGCACGCATGCCGAGCGGCTGGCGACCATCCGCGACACTTTCTCGCGCTTCGGCGTGATGATCGACACCCACACGGCCGATGGCCTGAAGGTCGGGCGCGAGCACCTGAAGCCCGGCACGCCGATGATCGTGCTCGAGACCGCCCTGCCTATCAAGTTCGCGCAGACCATTGTCGAAGCCCTGGGCCGCGAGCCCGAGCGGCCGGCCGGCTTCGAGGGTATCGAGTCGCTGCCGCGCCGCGTCCAGGTCATCGATGCCGACGCCGATCGCGTCAAGGCCTACATCGCAGAACACTGCGCCTGAAGAAGGAATCCATGAAAGTCGTCGGCTTCGCAGGTTATTCGGGGTCGGGCAAGACGACCCTGGTGGAGCGGCTGATTCCCGCGCTCAAGCAGCAGGGCCTGCGGGTGTCGGTGGTCAAACATGCGCACCACAAATTCGACATCGATCATGCGGGCAAGGACACCTACCGGCATCGCGAGGCCGGCGCCTTCGAGGTGGTGGTGGCGTCTGGAAAGCGGTTGGCGCTGATGCGCGAATTCGAGCGCGAAGCGGCCCTGTCCGTGCACCACCTGATCAGCGAGCTGTACCACGGCGTGGACTGGGTGCTGGTCGAAGGTTTCAAGGACAGCGATCTGCTCAAGATCGAAGTCTGGCGCGCCGCCTCCGGCCAGCCGCCGCGCTATATGGACGATGACTTCATCGTTGCCATTGCGACCGACTCACCCGGGGCCCTGCCGCAAGCCACGCAGCTGCCGGTGCTGGACCTGAACGACCCCGATGCACTGGCTTTGTGGTTGACGGAGAATCAGGACCGCTTCGACTACAACCCCGAGCTATACGAGCAATGAGCACCGCACGCGCGCCCCTGCGTTCCCTGGATGAGGCCCTGGCCGAGCTTCTCGGCCACGCCCAGCCCCTGGGGCGTACGCAGACCGTGTCCACCTTCGAGGCCGACGGCCGCGTGCTGGCCCTGGACCTGGTATCGGGGCTGCACGTGCCGCCGCAGGACAACAGTTCCATGGACGGCTATGCCGTGCGGCGAGCCGAAGTGGCGCAGGCGCTGGCCAGCGCAGCGGCCCTGCCGGTGTCCCAGCGCATTGCGGCCGGCTGCGCCGGCCAGCCGCTGGCGCCGGGCAGCGTCGCCCGCATCTTCACCGGGGCGCCGATCCCGCAGGGCGCCGATGCCGTCGTCATGCAGGAAGACGCCGAGCCCATTGAAGGCCCGCAGCCGGCCGTGCGCATCGCCCAGGCGCCTGCCCTTGGCCAGTGGATACGCCGCGCCGGCGAGGACGTCACGCGCGGGGCCGTGGTGCTGGCGCGCGGCGAGCGGCTCACGCCGGCTTCCATCGGTCTGGCCGCCGGCATCGGCCTGGACACGCTGGTGGTGGCGCAGCGGCCACGCGTCGCGCTGTTCTCCACCGGCGACGAACTCGTCATGCCGGGTGAGGTCGCGCCTGCGGACATGAAGCCCGGTGCGATCTACAACTCCAACCGTTTCTTCCTGCGCGCCATGCTGCTGCGCCTGGGCTGCGAAGTGTCGGACCTGGGCATCGTGCCCGACACACGCGAGGCCACGCTGGCCGCCCTTCGCCAGGCCAGTCTTGCGCACGACCTGATCCTGACCAGCGGCGGCGTGTCGGTCGGCGAGGAAGACCACATCAAGCCCGCCGTCGAGGCGCTGGGCCGGTTGCACCTGTGGCAGATGGCGATCAAGCCGGGCAAGCCCTTCGCCTACGGGCGCATCGGTGCCGCGCACTTTGCCGGCCTGCCGGGCAATCCGGTCTCCAGCTTCCTTACTTTTGCGCTGCTGGTGCGCCCCTTCCTGCTCAAGCTGCAAGGCGCGACACGGCTCGCGCCCGACACCATGCGGCTTGCTGCGCATTTCGACTGGCCGCGCGCCGACCGGCGGCGCGAATTCCTGCGTGTGCGGCGCAATGCGCAAGGCGGCCTGGACCTGTTCCCCAACCAGAGCTCGGGTGTGCTGACCTCGGTGGTCTGGGGCGACGGCGTCGTAGACAACCCTGCGGGGCAGACCATCGCCCATGGCGATCAGGTCCGCTTCATCAGCCTGGCGGAGTTGCTGGCATGAAGGTACTCATCAAAGTGCAACTGCGCTATTTCGCTTCCATCCGCGAGGCACTGGGCACTGGGCAGGAGTCCGTGCAGACCCGCAGCGAGACCCTGGGTGCCCTGCGCAACGAGCTGATCGCCCGGGGCGGCGCCTATGCCGGCAGCCTGGCGCGCGGCAAAGCGGTGCGCATGGCGCTCGACCAGGTCATGTGCGATGAGGCCCAGCCGCTGTCCGACGGCTGCGAAGTGGCGTTCTTTCCCCCGGTCACTGGCGGCTGATGATGCGCGACCGGTTAGTCGTCCAGAACGCCGACTTCGACCTTTCGGCTGAAGTGGCGGCTCTGCGCCAGGCCGACCCTGGCGTGGGGGCGGTCTGCAGCTTCGTAGGCACTGTGCGCTCAAGCCATGAGGCCGAAGCCGGGCTGCCCGTTCTCGACATGGAACTTGAGCACTACCCCGGCATGACCGAGCGCGCCATCGAAGCGATGATCGGACAGGCGCGCGAGCGCTTTGACATCCGTAGCGTGTGCGTGATCCACCGCATCGGTCTGCTGCGGCCAGGCGAGCAGATCATGATGGTGGCCGTGAGCTCTGCCCACCGTGCGCACAGCTTCAAGGCCTGCGAGTTCCTCATGGACTACCTCAAGACCCAGGCGCCTTTCTGGAAGAAGGAGCGCACGGCCGAGGGCGCGCGCTGGGTCGACGCCCGCGTCAGCGATGACGCTGCGCTTTCGCGCTGGGGCATTGACGCAGGCAATGCCTGAGCCGTCTCAGTTCAGGTAACGCGGGCGGGATTCGTCCGCGCCGTCGTCCGCCGCAGCGCTGCGTGCGGCCTCGTCCGGGAGTCTGGCGGCTTCCCACTGTGCTTCGGCCAGACCCTTGTCCAGCAAGTGTTGCAGGCCGATGGCCAGCGGCATCTCCATCGTGAATGTGCAGTCGCGCGGCGTGCCGCCGTCGGACAGTTTTTCCTGAAAGCGCAGCTGCAGCAGGCCCGAATCCGCAGGCACGATGTCCAGTTGAGTGACCAGCAGGGGCACTTCGCCCAGCGGCAGGCGGGCCGCCTGGTTGCGGTAGGGCGTGTTGAAGTCGGACTTTTGCAGGACTTCCTGGGTCTTGAGGTCGGCCAGCAGCTTGCGGGTCTGCCCATCGCCGGCGCTGGTGAGGCGTTCGGCCTGCTGCCGGGCAATGTGCTCGACCAGAATCTTGTCCAGCGTCGGGCGCAGGCGCAGCGCCAGGAAGCGCGTGAGCCAGACCCGGAACTCGTCGCCGTCGCCCGTGTTGACACGGATCAAGAGGCGGTCCTGCTCACGGTGGTAGTTTATGGACAGCTGATGGATGTGCATCGACCCATTCTATGCATCTGCCTGTCACGGCGCCCGTGCGCCGGGCCACTCTTGAAAACCGGTGCAGCGGCCCCAGCTTCCAGGCAATTCGGAGAACCTCCCATGCGACAAGACAAGCTTACGACCAAGTTTCAGGAAGCCCTGGCCGATGCCCAGTCACTGGCCCTCGGCAGCGATCATGCCTATATTTCACCAGCCCATGTACTGGTGGCCATGCTGCGCCAGGACGAAGGCCCGCGGGCCCTGCTCCAGCGCGCCGGCGTCAATGTGCCGGGCCTGCTGGTTGCGGCCGAGGCCGCCGTCAAGAAGCAGCCCCAGGTGCAGGGCCAGGAGCAGGTGTCCATAGACCGCGATATGGTCAGCCTGTTGCAGGGCGCAGAGAAGGAATCGATCAAGCGCGGCGACCAGTTCGTTGCGAGCGAGCTGTTCCTGCTGGCGCTCACCGACAGCAAATCGGACGCCGGCAAACTGGCGCGCGAGAACGGCCTGAGCCGCAAGACGCTGGAGGCGGCGATCGATGCGGTGCGCGGCGGCCAGAACGTCGACAGCGCCGACGCTGAAGGCCAGCGCGAATCCCTCAAGAAATACTGCCTCGACCTGACCGAGCGCGCCCGCATGGGCAAGCTCGATCCGGTGATCGGTCGCGACGACGAAATTCGCCGCGCCATCCAGGTGCTGCAACGCCGCACCAAGAACAATCCTGTGCTGATCGGCGAGCCCGGCGTGGGCAAGACCGCGATCGTCGAAGGCCTGGCACAGCGCATCGTCGCGGGCGAGGTCCCTGATTCGCTCAAGGGCAAGCGCGTTCTTTCTCTGGACATGGCCGCATTGCTGGCAGGCGCCAAGTTCCGCGGCGAGTTCGAAGAGCGGCTCAAGTCCGTGCTCAACGAGCTGGCCAAGGACGAAGGCCAGACCATCGTCTTCATCGACGAGCTGCACACCATGGTGGGCGCCGGCAAGGCCGAAGGCGCCATGGACGCCGGCAATATGCTCAAGCCGGCGCTGGCCCGCGGCGAGCTGCATTGCGTGGGTGCGACCACGCTGGACGAATACCGCAAATACATCGAGAACGATGCCGCGCTCGAGCGCCGCTTCCAGACGATCCTGGGGGGCGAGCCCACGGTTGAGGCCACCATCGCGATCCTGCGCGGCCTGCAGGAGAAATACGAAGTCCACCATGGCGTGCAGATCACAGACCCGGCCATCGTGGCCGCAGCCGAACTCTCGCACCGCTACATCACGGACCGCTTTCTGCCCGACAAGGCGATCGACCTCATCGACGAGGCCGCGTCCAAGATCAAGATCGAGATGGACTCCAAACCCGAGGTCATGGACAAGCTTGACCGCCGACTGATCCAGCTGCAGATCGAGCGCGAGGCCGTGCGTCGCGAAAAGGACGAAGCGTCACAAAAGCGCTTCGACCTGATCGAGGAGGAAATCGGCAAGCTGCAAAAAGAGATTGCCGATCTTGACGAAATCTGGAAGGCCGAAAAGGCCCAGGCCCAGGGTTCGGCACAGATCATGGAGGACATTGAGCGCATCCGCTTCCAGATCGAGGAATTCACGCGCAAGGGTGATTTCAACAAGGTCGCCGAACTGCAGTATGGCAAGCTGCCCGAGCTTGAAAAGCAGTTGCACGAGGCGCAGGCCAAAGAGGCCGCCAAGGGCACTGCCGACAAGCCGCGCCTGCTGCGCACGCAGGTCGGGGCCGAGGAAATTGCCGAAGTCGTGGCCCGCGCCACCGGCATCCCCGTGTCCAAGCTGATGCAGGGCGAGCGCGACAAGCTCCTGCTGATGGAAGCCCGGCTGCACGAGCGTGTGGTCGGCCAGGAAGAAGCCATCTCGGCCGTGGCCAACGCCATTCGGCGTTCGCGCTCGGGCCTGTCCGATCCGAACCGACCTACCGGCTCCTTCCTGTTCCTGGGCCCCACGGGCGTGGGCAAGACCGAGCTGTGCAAAGCTCTGGCCGGCTTCCTGTTCGACTCCGAAGACCACTTGATCCGCGTCGACATGAGCGAGTTCATGGAGAAGCATTCCGTGGCCCGCCTGATCGGCGCGCCACCCGGCTACGTGGGCTACGAAGAGGGCGGCTACCTGACCGAGGCCGTGCGCCGCAAGCCTTACAGCGTGCTGCTGCTCGACGAGGTCGAGAAAGCCCACCCGGATGTCTTCAACGTGCTGCTGCAGGTGCTGGACGACGGCCGTCTGACCGACGGCCAGGGACGCACCGTGGACTTCAAGAACACCGTCATCGTCATGACCAGCAACATCGGCTCGCCGATCATCCAGTCCATGGTGGGTCGGGAGCCCGATGAAATCAAGGACGCGGTCCTGGCTGAACTCAAGAACCACTTCCGGCCCGAGTTCCTGAACCGCATCGACGAGACGGTGGTCTTCCACGCTCTGGACGCCCGCAACATCGAGTCCATTGCCGGCATCCAGCTGCGCATCCTGGAGCAGCGGCTGCAGAAGATGGACCTCACGCTGCAGGTGTCGCCCGCCGCGCTGGCCGAGCTGGCCAAGGTTGGCTTCGATCCGGTGTTCGGCGCACGGCCCCTGAAGCGCGCCATCCAGCAGCGCATCGAGAACCCGTTGTCCAAGCTCATGCTCGAGGGCCGCTTCCCGCCCAAGTCGGTGATTCCCGTGGACGTGGACCCGGTGCGCGAGCCGGGCGTGTTCAAGTTCGATCGCAAGGTTGAACAGCCGGCCTGAGGACGGGGCGTCCAGTTCCCGGGCAGGGTGGCCCGGGCGCCGCCGGCCGACTTTTCAAAGCTCGGCTACGATAGCGTGATGAGTAGTCCAAGCACAGGGTTGTCCGCGTCTGGCGCTGCAGGCAGCGGCCTGCGCGACGACGCCTTTGTCATGGGGCTGGTGGGTCTGGCGCACGGCACCAGCCACTTTGCCCAATTGCTGCTGCCGCCCCTTTTCCCGTGGCTGCGGACCGATCTGCAGGCCAGCTATGCGGAGCTGGGCCTGCTGATGGCGATTTACTTCACGGTTTCCTGCGCCGTGCAGGCCATGGCTGGTTTCGTGGCCGACCGGGTTGGCCCCCGGCCCGTGATGCTCGGCGGCATGGCACTGGTTGGCGTGGCGGTGGTGGGCTTTGCGCTGGCCACCAGCTACTGGGCCATGGCTGGTTTGATCGTGCTCGCCGGCATTGGCAATGGCGTGTTCCATCCGGTCGACTTTTCCATTCTCAATGTCAAGGTCAGTGCCAAAAGACTGGGTCATGCCTACAGCACCCACGGCATCACGGGAAGCATGGGATGGGCCCTGGCGCCGGCGCTGGTTGTTCCGGTGGCGCTGGCCTCTTCATGGCGCGTTGCTCTGGGCGTGGCGGCCCTCCTGATCTTTGCCGTTCTGCTGACACTGTGGCTCCACCGTGAAAAGCTTGCCGTCAAACCGGTGTCGACGCCATTGCCCAAGGCCGGCGCGGGTGCGGGTGCGGGGGGCCTGGATTTCCTGCGCATCCCTGTGATCTGGATGTGCCTGACCTATTTCTTTTTTTCGGCCATTGGGCTCAGCACGGTGCAGATCTTTGCTCCCGAGGCGGCTCGCCACCTGCATGGCATGCAGATTTCCATGGTTGCGGTGTGCCTGACCGTCTTCATGATCTGCAATGGCGCCGGCATGGTCTTCGGTGGCTTTCTGGCCTCTAGCCCCGAGCGCTGCGAGCGCGTGATCGGTGGCGCCTTCGGGTTTGCGGCCTTGCTGTCGCTGACACTGGCTTTTGCCGATCTGTCGCCGTTGGTCGTGCCGGTGATCTTCGGCGCCATGGGCATTGCGTCGGGGATGGCCGGGCCGTCGCGTGACATGCTGGTCAAGACGGTCACGCCCGCCGGCTCGACCGGGCGCGTCTATGGCGTGGTCTATTCGGGCCTGGACGTCGGGCAGGCTCTGGCGCCGCTGATCTTCGGCGTGTTGATGGACCAGGGCAATTTCCGCGGCGTGCTGGTCGGCCTGGCGCTGTCGCAGGCCATGTTGATCTTCAGCGCCTTCAATGTGCGCAAGGTGCGTCGCGTGCCTTTGGAGCGGCCGGGCGTGGCGCTAAGATAAACCCATGACTCAGATCGCCGGCCACCTCCTTGTCGAGTGCCTGGTTGCCCAGGGCGCCACCCATGCCTTCGGTGTGCCGGGAGAAAGCTATCTGGCCGTGCTCGACGGCTTTCACGCCTACCGAGACAGCATCCGCTTCATCGTCAACCGGCAAGAGGGCGGCGCGGCCTTCATGGCTGAGGCCCATGGCAAGCTGACCGGTCGCCCCGGCGTGTGTTTTGTCACGCGCGGGCCGGGCGCCACCAACGCCTCCATCGGCGTGCACACGGCGTTTCAGGATTCGACGCCCCTGGTGCTCTTCGTTGGCGATGTGGCCAGCGACCAGCGCGACCGCGAGGCCTTCCAGGAGGTCGACTTCTGCAGCTTCTTCGGGCCCAGCACCAAGGGCATGGCCAAGCGGGTGGAGCGCATCGACGACCCCGAGCGCATGCCAGAGTACATCGCCCGCGCATTTGCCACCGCCATGAACGGCAGGCCCGGGCCGGTGGTGCTGGTGCTGCCCGAGGACATGCTGGTGAAGCCCGCGGCAGCGCGGCCCCTGGCGCGGGTCGAGGCCGTGCAGGCCTGGAGCGATCCGGGCTCGCTGCGCACGCTGCGCGAGATGCTGCTCGCGGCCCAGCGCCCGTTCGTGATTGCTGGAGGCAGCGGCTGGACGGTGCAGTCGGCGCAAGCCCTGCAGCGCTTCGCCGAGAACTGGAAGCTGCCAGTGGGCAATGCGTTCCGCTTCCAGGATACTTTCGACAACTTTCATCCGCAGTACGCGGGTGATGTCGGAATAGGTCCGAGTGCCAGACTTGCCGCTCGCATCAACGACAGCGACCTGATTCTGGCCATCGGCCCCCGCCTGGGCGAGATGACAACCGGCGGCTACACACTGCTGCAGGCGCCGCGCACCCGTCAAAAACTCGTTCACATCCATGCCGGCGCCGAAGAGCTCAACCGCGTGTACCAGGCGGACCTCGCCATCAATGCCACCATGAACGCCGCAGCGCGTTCTCTCGAGGTCCTGAGCGCTCCGGTTTCGGTGCCCTGGGAAGACTGGACCGCGGGCTGCAATGCCGATTACCTCGACAACCTCCTGCCCCAGAAGCTGCCCGGCGACATCGACATGCCGGCCATCATCGGTCTGCTGCAAAAACACCTTCCCGCCGACGCAGTGGTCACCAATGGCGCGGGCAATTTCGCGGGATGGATGCACCGCTTTTTCAAGCACCATGGTCTTGCCAAGGGCCACAAGACCCAGTTGGCCCCGACCTCCGGCGCCATGGGCTACGGCGTGCCTGCCGGCATAGGCGCGGCCATCGTCACGGGCCGGCTGGCCTTCACCATTGCGGGCGACGGCGACTTCCTCATGAATGGCCAGGAACTGGCCACGGCGGCGATGTACGGCGCCAAAAGCATCATCGTCGTTCTCAACAACGGCATGTTCGGCACCATCCGCATGCACCAGGAGCGCGAGTTCCCGACCCATGTCAGCGGCACCCAGCTTCAGAATCCTGACTTTGCCGCGCTGGCCCGCGCCTATGGTCTGGCCGGCACGCGCATCACACGCACCGAAGAGTTCGAGCCCGCGCTGATCGCTGCGCTGGCGCGCAAGGAGGGCACGCTGATCGAGATCACTCTCAGTCCTGAGGTGATTACCTCGCGCACCACTCTGAGTGGAATCACCGAGGCGGCGCTGAAGCGGAGATAGTCGTCAAGGCCATGCGTCCACAACGACAAAAAAAAGCCGCCAGGACGGCGGCTTTTTCCTGCGCGCCAGCCCTCCTTGCGAGGAGGGCCGTCGCATCTACTTGATGTCCACGCCGTAGAAATTGTGACGCCCGAAGGGGCTCAGCTTGAAGTCCACGACCTCTTTGCGCACCGGCTTGAGCTGCACCGCGTGGGCGATGGTGAACCAGGGCGCCTGCTCCTTGAAGATCACCTGCGCGCGCTGGTACAGCTTGGCGCGCTCAGCCTGCGAGGACACCGTCTTGGCCTTGCTCACCAGGTCCTCGAAGGGCTTGTAGCAGAACTTGGCCACATTGCTGCCATTGCCCTTGGCCGAATCGCAACCCAGCAGGGTATTGAGGAAGTTGTCCGGGTCGCCGTTGTCGCCGGTCCAGCCCAGCATGCCCATCTGGTGCTCGCCGGCCTGCATGCGCTTGCGGTACTCGCCCCACTCGAAGCTCTTGATCTCGGCCTTGACGCCGATCTTGGCCAGGTCGGCCTGCATCAACTCGGCGATGCGCCGGGCGTTGGGGTTGTAAGGGCGCTGCACTGGCATGGCCCACAGATCGGTGCTCATGCCATTGGGAAAGCCGGCGTCGGCCAGCAGCTTCTTGGCGGCGACGGGATCGAAGGGATCGTCCTTGATCGCATCGTTGTAGGACCACTGTGTGGGCGGAATCGGGTTCTTTGCGGCCACGCCGGTAGACAGGTAGACCGCATCGATGATGGCCTTCTTGTTGATGGCCATATTGATGGCCTTGCGCACGCGCACATCGTCGAAAGGCTTTTTGGTCGTGTTGTAGGCCAGATAGCCGACGTTCAGGCCGGGCTGCTCCAGCACAGTCACGTTGGGGTCTCGCCGGATGGCAGGCAGGTCGGCCGGGTTGGGGTAGGGCATGACATGGCATTCGCCCTTTTGCAGCTTGGCCCAGCGCACCGAGGCGTCGGGGGTGATCGAGTACACAAGGTCGTCGATCTTGGCCTTGCCGCCCCAGTAGGCCGGGAAGGCTTTGTAGCGCAGCACGGCGTCCTTCTGGTACTGCACGAGGTAGAACGGGCCGGTGCCGATGGGGTCCTGGTCGATTCTCTCGGGCGTGCCGGCCTTGAGCATGGCGATGGCGTATTCCTTGGACTGCACGGCCGCATAGGGCATGGCCAGGTTCGACAGAAAGGGCGCTTCCGGCTTGGTCAGGGTGATGCGCACGGTCATGTCGTCCACCTTCTCGACCGACTTCAGCAGCTTGGGCATGCCCATGTCGTTGAAGTAGGAGTGGTTCTGGCTGGTGACCTTGAAGTAGGGGTCGTTCTCGCGCCACTGGCGCTCGAAGGCGAACAGCACGTCGTCGGCATTGAAGTCGCGCGTGGGCTTGAAGGCCCGATGGTTGTGCCACTTGACGCCGCGGCGCAGGTGGAAGGTGTAGACCAGGCCGTCCTTGGAGATCTCCCAGCGTTCGGCCAGGCCCGGCCCGACGCGGGTGCCGCCGCGCTCGAACTCGACCAGGCGGTTGTAGATCGGTTCATTGGCGTCGAACGAGGTGCCGGTGGTGTTGATGCCGGGATAGAAGTTCTCGGGACTGCCTTCGGCGCAGTACACCAGCGTTTTCGCTGCCGCCGGCGTGAGGGCAATCAGCAAGGGCACTGCCAGCGCACACAGCGTGCGCAGGGGGCGTGAAGGTGGCTTTGCGCCGGTCCGGTTCTGTGTCATCGTGAGCTCCTCTTGAGTGGTGGTCAGTTCATCATAAATCGCTCGGCCAGATGACACGCGACTTGTCTGTCCGACAGTTCGCGCAGCACAGGCCGCTCGATGCGGCAGCGCTCGACGGCATGGGGACAGCGCGTTGAAAACACGCAGCCGCCGGGCGGGTTCAGGGGTGAGGGCAGTTCGCCCTTGAGCACGATGCGCTGGCGGGCCGCATCGCCAGGGGCGGCAATGCCCGGTGTGCTTCCCAGCAACGCCTGCGTGTACGGATGCAGCGGCTGCTGAAAAATGGCTTTCTTGGGTCCCTGCTCGACGGCATGCCCCAGATACATCACCAGCACATCGTGCGCGATGTGCCGCACCACGCCGAGGTCGTGCGAGATGAACAGATAGGCCAGGCCGAGCTGCTGCTGCAGGTCGGTCAGCAGATTGAGTACCTGGGCCTGGATCGAGACGTCCAGCGCCGATACCGGCTCGTCGGCCACGACCAGCGCGGGCTCCATCATCAGCGCGCGCGCACTCGCGATGCGCTGGCGCTGGCCGCCCGAGAACATGTGCGGATAGCGGCTGTAGTGCTCGGGGCGCAGGCCCACGCGTGCCAGCATGGCGCGGGCGCGCTCCTCGCGCTCGCCGGCGGCCAGGTCGGTGTTGATGTGCAGCGGCGCCTCCAGGATGTCGCCGATGCGTTTGCGCGGATTGAGCGAGCCATAGGGATTCTGGAACACCATCTGCACCACGCGCCGCAGATCGCGCCGGCGCGCGGCCGGGACCTCGGAGATGGAGCTTCCCTGCAGGCGCAGTTCGCCGCCGGTGGGCGGCTCGATCAGCGAGACCATGCGCGCCAGTGTCGATTTGCCGCAGCCCGACTCACCAACCACGGCCAGCGTGCGCCCGGCGTGCAGGGTGAATGACACGCCACCCACGGCCTGCAACAGGTCGGGTTTGCGCAGCATGCCGCGCCTGATCTCGTACACGCGGGTCAGGTCGCGGGCCAGAACGACCGGCTCGGTCAGGCCGCCCGCGGGTTGCGGAGCCTGGTTCATGCGGACTCTCCGGCATGCGCCAGGGGCCGGTCGCGCTCGATCGCTGCGGCGCGCTGCGGGTCTCCCAGCGGGTGGTGGCAGCGCACCGTGCCGTCGCGCCAGGCCCGCAGCAGCGGGCGCTCATCGCGCGAATGCTCCGTGGCATAAGCACAGCGCGGCGAGAACAGACAGCCCGAAGGCCGGTCGTACAGACCGGGGACCATGCCGGGAATGGTGGCCAGGCGCTGGCCGTCACTGCGCTCGGGCAGGGCTTTGAGCAACGCCTCGGTATAGGGATGCTGGGGCTGGGCGAACAGCGATGCCGCCGGCCGCTCTTCCATCAGCTGGCCGGCGTACATCACGGCCACGCGCTGTGCCATCTCCGCGACCACGCCCATGTTGTGGGTGATCAGTACCAGCGCCATGCCGCGCTCCTTCTGCAGGCTGCGCAGCAGGTCCAGGATCTGAGCCTGGATGGTGACATCAAGGGCCGTGGTCGGCTCGTCGGCGATCAGCAGGCGCGGGTTGCAGGCGATGGCCATGGCGATCATGACGCGCTGGTTCATGCCGCCCGAGAGCTGGTGCGGATAGGCCTTCATCCGGGGCTCCGGTGCGGGGATGCCGACCTGCTCCAGCAATTCGACGGCCCGGCGGTGGGCGGCCCGGCGGTCCATCGCCAGGTGCAGGCGCAGCGTCTCGGTCAACTGGAAGCCGACGGTGAAGCAGGGGTTCAGGCTGGTGGTCGGGTCCTGGAAGATCATGGCCACGTCCTTGCCTGTGAGGCGGCGGCGCTCCCGCTCGGACAGGCTCTGCAGCTCGCGCCCGTCGAACTGCATGCGGTCCGCGCGCACCCGCCCCGGCCAGGCGACCAGGCCCATCAGCGCCATCATGCTCACGCTCTTGCCAGAGCCCGATTCGCCGACGATGCCCAGCACCTCGCCTTCCTCTACCTTGAGGCTGATGCCGTCGACCGCGTGCAGCACGCCGTTCTGCGTAGGGAAATCGACCGACAGGTTCTCGATGTCAAGCAAGGGCATGGCCGCGGCTCTCAGCGTTTGAGCTTGGGGTCCAGCGCATCGCGCAGGCCGTCGCCCAGAAGGTTGAAGGCCAGGACCGTGACGAGGATCATCAGGCCCGGAAAAGTCACGACCCACCAGGCCCGCAGCACGAACTCGCGCGCGTCGGCCAGCATGGTGCCCCACTCGGGCGCGGGCGGTTGCGCACCCAGGCCCAGGAATCCAAGCGCCGCCGCGTCCAGGATGGCGGTGGACACGCCGAGCGAGGCCTGCACGATCAGGGGCGCCATGCAGTTGGGCAGGATCTCGCTGAACATCACGCGCCAGGGGCCGGCGCCATTCATGCGCGCCGCAGTCACGTAGTCGCGCGAACTCTCGGCAATCACGGCCGCCCGGGTGATGCGCACATAGTGCGGCAGCACCACCACCGAGACCGCCAGCATGGAATTCATCAGACCCGGGCCCAGAATGGCGACGATCACGATCGCCAGCAGCAAACTGGGCAAGGTCAGGATGATGTCCATCAGGCGCATCACCGCGATCTCGAACACGCCGCGGTAATAGCCGGCCAGCAGGCCCAGCACCGTGCCCACGACCACAGAGATCGCCACGACCGCCAGCCCGATCACCAGCGACAGGCGCGCGCCGTGCATCAGGCGCGACAGGATGTCGCGTCCGATGGC
>JAURZS010000129.1 GCA_030653255.1 Burkholderiaceae bacterium
TTCCCCAGAATGCGTGAAGACGCCCGGGTCAAGGACTCTGGAATGAGCTTGAACAAGGCAGGATCATAGGCTGCGCCCTACAATCCGATCAACTTCGTGCGCAGATCGCCTGAAGGGCCCCATAAACACAATTCCAGGGCCCCGGGTGGATCTGGCACAGACCCATTTTTTTATCTTGGAGCTTTGTCTATGTCTACCCTCTTTGAGCCGACCGCCCTGGTCGTGCCCTTTGAACAACTGCGCATGACCGATGTCGAATCCGTTGGCGGCAAAAACGCCAGTCTGGGCGAGATGATTTCGCAGTTGCCCGACGGCGTGCGCGTGCCCACGGGCTTTGCCACCACGGCCCATGCCTTCCGGGAATTCCTCCAGCACGACGGCTTGACCGAGCGCATCAGCAAGCGCCTGGCCGCCCTGGACACCGAAGACGTCCGAGCCCTGGCCGAAGCCGGTGCCGAAATTCGTGGCTGGGTGGAGGCCCAACCCTTCCCCACCGACCTGGAAAAAGCCATCCGCAACGCCTTCGTCACCCTGGCGGGCGACAACCTGCAGGCCTCCTTCGCCGTGCGATCCTCGGCCACCGCTGAAGACCTGCCCGACGCCTCGTTTGCCGGTCAGCAGGAAACCTTCCTGAACGTGGTCGGGATTGAGGACATCCTCCACAAGATGAAGGAAGTCTTCGCCTCGCTGTACAACGACCGCGCCATTTCCTACCGCGTGCACAAGGGCTTCGCCCACGACGTGGTGGCCCTGTCGGCCGGCGTGCAGCGCATGGTGCGTTCCGACTTGGCCGCCGCCGGCGTCATGTTCACCATCGACACCGAATCCGGCTTCGAAGACGTGGTCTTCATCACCTCCAGCTATGGCCTGGGCGAAACCGTGGTGCAGGGCGCGGTGAATCCTGACGAGTTCTACGTCCATAAGCCCGCCTTGAAGGCCGGCAAGCAGGCGGTGATCCGCCGCAACCTGGGCTCCAAACTCATCAAGATGGAGTTCGCGACGCCTGAAGAGAAAGCGGCCTCCGGCAAGCTCGTTCGCACCATCGACACCACGCACGAACTGCGCAACCGCTACAGCCTCAGCAACGAAGACGTGACCGAGCTGGGCAAGTACGCGCTCATCATCGAGCAGCACTACGGCCGCCCCATGGACATCGAGTGGGGCAAGGACGGCACCGACGGCCAGCTCTACATCCTGCAGGCGCGCCCCGAAACGGTGAAGAGCCAGTCCAAGGGCAAGGCCGAGATGCGCTACAAGCTCAAGGGCACCGGCACCGTGCTGGCCGAAGGGCGCGCCATCGGGCAGAAAATCGGCACCGGGCCGGTCCGCATCGTGCACCATATCAGCGAGATGGACCAGGTCCAGCCCGGCGACGTGCTGGTCACCGACATGACCGACCCGAACTGGGAACCGGTCATGAAACGCGCCAGCGCCATCGTCACGAACCGCGG
>JAURZS010000150.1 GCA_030653255.1 Burkholderiaceae bacterium
GCCATGGGCCTGTCGCTCAATGAAGTGGACCGCGAGGCGCGAGCCATCGAGTTCTATGAGGTGCTGTCGTCCTTCGATTTCATGTCGTCCACGCCCACCCTGTTCAATGCCGGCACCCTGCGCTCGCAGCTGTCGTCCTGCTACCTGACCACCGTGCCCGACAACCTGGACGGCATCTACGAGTCCATCAAGGAAAACGCGCTGCTGTCCAAGTTCGCAGGCGGCCTGGGTAACGACTGGACCCGCGTTCGCGCCTTGGGCTCCCACATCAAGGGCACCAACGGCGAGTCTCAGGGCGTCGTTCCATTCCTCAAGGTCGTCAACGACACAGCAGTGGCCGTCAACCAGGGCGGCAAGCGCAAGGGCGCTGTGTGCACGTACCTTGAGACCTGGCACCTGGACATCGAAGAGTTCCTGGAACTGCGCAAGAACACCGGCGACGACCGTCGCCGCACGCACGACATGAACACGGCCAACTGGATTCCCGACCTGTTCATGCGCCGCGTCATGGAAAAGGGCGAATGGACCCTGTTCTCGCCGTCCAGCGTGCCCGACCTGCACGACAAGTTCGGAGCGGACTTCGAAAAGGCCTACATCGCCTACGAGGAAAAGGCTGCCCGCGGCGAAATCCAGCCCACGCGCAAGCTGGCCGCCGCCGACATGTGGCGCAAGATGCTGACCATGCTGTTCGAGACCGGCCATCCCTGGATCACCTTCAAGGATGCCTGCAATGTGCGCTCGCCCCAGCAGCATGTCGGCGTCGTCCATTCGTCGAACCTGTGCACCGAGATCACGCTCAATACCAGCGACACCGAGACCGCCGTGTGCAACCTGGGCTCGATCAACCTGCTGCAGCACCTGAAAGACGGCGCGATCGATCACGCCAAGCTGCAAAGGACCATCATCACCGCCATGCGCATGCTGGACAACGTGATCGACATCAATTACTACGCGGTCAAGAAGGCACGCGACTCCAATATGCGCCACCGGCCGGTGGGCCTGGGCATCATGTCCTTCCAGGACTGCCTGTACGAGCTTCGCATCCCGTATGCCAGCGATGCCGCTGTCGAGTTCGCCGACCGCTCCATGGAGGCCGTCTGCTATCACGCCTACTGGGCCTCTACCGAACTGGCCCGCGAACGCGGACGCTATGCCAGCTACAAGGGGTCGCTATGGGACCAGGGCATCCTGCCGCTGGACACGCTGGACCTGCTGGCGCGCGAGCGCGGCGGCTACGTCGAAGTCGACCGCTCCAGCAGCCTCGACTGGGACGCCTTGCGCCAGAAGATCGCCCGCGACGGCATGCGCAACTCCAACTGCGTGGCCATCGCCCCGACGGCCACCATCTCCAACATCATCGGCGTGGACGCCTCCATCGAACCGTCCTTCGGCAATCTGTCGGTCAAGTCCAACCTGTCTGGCGAGTTCACCGTGATCAACAGCTACCTGGTGCGCGACCTCAAGCGCCTGGGGCTGTGGGACGACGTCATGGTGGTGGACCTCAAGCACTTCGATGGCTCGCTGCGCCCGATCGACCGTGTGCCGCAGGAAATCAAGTCCCTGTACGCCACCGCCTTCGAGATCGAGCCGACCTGGCTGGTCGAGGCCGCATCGCGTCGCCAGAAATGGATCGATCAGGCCCAGTCGCTGAACATCTACATGGCCGGCGCCTCCGGCAAGAAGCTTGATGACACCTACAAGCTGGCCTGGTTGCGCGGCCTCAAGACCACGTACTACCTGCGCACCATGAGCGCGACCCACGTCGAGAAGTCGACCGTGTCCGCCGGCAGGCTCAATGCCGTCACCAGCGGCGGCGAGACCAAGGGCAGCGGCCCGAGCGCACTTGAAGCAGCAGCCGCTGCGGCGCGCGCGCAACTCGCCGCATCGCCCGCGACCGACATCAAGTTCTGCGGCGTCGACGATCCGACCTGCGAGGCCTGCCAGTGATCGGCAAGATCATTCGCGATGCAATTGAGCAACACAATCCGGCCGCGATGTGAATGAACACTTTTCATTTCACTTCGCTGCTTACATAATCCGTACATTGGAAAACTTATGCTGACCTGGGACGACGAAGTCAAGCCCTCCTCGCCAACAGTAATGACTAGCGGTTTGATCGACAACCGCCAGGTGGATCATTCACCTGTCACTCCTTCCACTTCACTGGCCGCAAGAACTCCCCGTACGCTCGACGACGGCGCGCCTGCGCCCGTGGTTGCCACTGCGCAGAGCATTGCGCGTCCCGCGTCCGGCCACCGCCGCGTCAACGCCGCCGACAAGCGCATCATCAACGGCCAGACCGACGTCAACCAGCTGGTGCCCTTCAAGTACAAGTGGGCCTGGGAAAAATACCTGGCCTCCTGCGCCAATCACTGGATGCCGCAAGAGGTCAACATGACGCGCGACATCGCGCTCTGGAAAGACCCCAATGGCCTGAGCGAAGACGAGCGCCGCATCATCAAGCGCAATCTTGGCTTCTTCGTCACAGCCGACTCGCTGGCCGCCAACAACATCGTGCTGGGAACCTACCGCCACATCACGGCGCCGGAATGCCGACAGTTTCTGTTGCGTCAGGCTTTCGAGGAAGCCATCCACACCCACGCCTACCAGTACATTGTGGAGTCGCTGGGTCTGGACGAAAGCGAAATCTTCAACGCCTACAACGAAGTCGAATCGATTCGCGCCAAGGACCAGTTCCTGATCCCTTTCATC
This sequence comes from Burkholderiaceae bacterium, assembly GCA_030653255.1. Classification (GTDB taxonomy): domain Bacteria; phylum Pseudomonadota; class Gammaproteobacteria; order Burkholderiales; family Burkholderiaceae_C; genus JAURZS01. The sequence continues at coordinate 2,713 of JAURZS010000150.1, forward strand.
GAGGCGATCATGGACCCCAACTTCCATACCGGCACGCTGCAGACCGATCAGAAGCTGCTGAAGTCCCTGATCGTCTTTGCCTGCCTGATGGAAGGCCTGTTCTTCTATGTGGGCTTCACCCAGATCCTGGCGCTGGGCCGGCAGAACAAGATGACTGGCGCGGC
>JAURZS010000154.1 GCA_030653255.1 Burkholderiaceae bacterium
GTCCAGTCGTTGCCCAGGCCGCCAGCAAACTTGGACAGCAGGGCGTTTTCCTTGATGGACTCATAGATGCCATAGAGGACGTCGGGTACAGTTGTGATGTAGCAGCTGGACAACTGCGAACGCCGCGTGCCGCTGTTGAACAGCGTGGGCGTGCTGGACATGAAGTCGAAGGACGACAGCACCTCGTAGAACTCGATGGCGCGGCTTTCGCGGTCGATCTCGTTGAGCGCCAGCCCCATGGCCACGCGCATGAAGAAGGCCTGCGGCATTTCGATGCGCGTCTTGCGCACATGCAGGAAGTAACGGTCGTACAGGGTCTGCAGGCCGAGGTAGTCGAACTTCAGGTCGCGTTCGGCCTTGAGTGCGCCACCGAGTCTTTGCAGGTCGTACTGCAGCAGGCGTTCGTCGAGCAGTTCGTTGTCCACGCCCTTCCGAATGAAGCCGGGGAAGTAGTCGGCGTAATGGCGGTTCATCTCGGCTGGCGTGGCTTCGATACCCATGACTTCGCGCGCAATGGTGTGCAGCAGCAGCCGCGCAGTGGCGTAGGTGTAGTCAGGGTCTTTTTCGATCAGGGTGCGGGCGGCCAGGATGGACGCCTTGTAGACCTCGTCGATGGGCACGCCGTCGTACAGATTGCGCATGGTCTCGGCGACGATGGGGTCCGGCTTGATGTCGGCGCCCAGGCCTTCGCAGGCGGCCTCGATGAGATGCGTCAGACGGCCCAGGTCGAGCGCCACGCGCTGGCCACCGTCGAGCACGTGGATGACGGGCGTCTCGGTGACCTGCGCCGTGGCCTGACGGGCACGTTCCTGGGTGCGTTTTTCGCGGTACAGCACATAGGCGCGGGCAATCTCGTGATGGCCGCCGCGCATCAGGCCGAGCTCGACCTGGTCTTGCACGTCTTCGATGTGGAAGGTGCCGCCGCCCGGGCGCGAGCGCACCAGCGCACGCACCACGGCCTGGGTCAGGCCGTCGACCGTTTCACGCACGCTGGCCGATGCCGCGCCTTGCGTGCCGTGAACAGCCAGAAATGCCTTCATCATCGCGACTGCGATCTTGTCGGGTTCAAAGGACACAACGCCGCCATTGCGCCGGATGATCTGATAGTTGGCCAGCGGGTGCGCTGCCGTGCGGCCTGCAACGGCGCCAGCGGACTGGACCAGCGTTGTGGGCATGCCATCGGGCGCCGGGTTCGAACTCAGGGCTGTTTGCATAGGGTTCCTCTAATTCTTTGTGATTCTGGGGGGAGCGGCGGCGCGCCTGGAGGCGCCGCCGTGGGGATGTTCGTGGCTGAGCGATTGCACAGTTGGACACTATATCTAGTGTCCATGGGGAATTCAAGCACTATAGGTAGTGTATTTCGCAGGCAACACCGTAACAGGCTGTTGCGTACGTCAATGAGCCCGCCGAGGCGGCTCACGACTCCGGGCTCAGGCTTTGGGCGGTACGGGAAAATACCGGGCAGTCCAGCCCAGTGCGCGCTGTAGACGCTGCCAATCGAAGCCGGGGCCGGGGTCTTTTTTCCGGTCGGGCGCCACATGCTCGTGCCCTGCCACATGCTGGATGGGGTAGTGTTGCGCGATCGCTGCACTCAGGCTCTCCAGGGTCTCGTACTGGGCGTCCTCGAAGCTGTCGCCTTCAAGGCCTTCGAGCTCGATGCCGATGGAGTCGTCGTTGCAGTTGTCCCGGCCCCGGTAGTGCGACGCGCCCGCATGCCAGGCCCGCTGATCGCAAGCCACGAACTGCCAGAGATCGCCGTTGCGGTGGATATAGAAATGACTGGATACACGCATGTCGCGGATGCTGGCGAAGTACGGGTGTGCGTCCCAGTCCAGGGTGTTGGTGAAAAGCCTGTGCACTTCTTCGCCGCCGTAGTGTCCCGGCGGCAGACTGATCGAATGCAGGACGATCAGGTCGATGCGTGCTGCGGCGGGACGCGCTGCGTGGTTGGGCGAGGGCAGGCGGCGGGCAAAGCGGTACCAGCCCTGCTCCCAGAGACCGGGCTGTGCGCCGTTTCCTGGCGCCGCGGATGACTCAGGGTACTTCATTGGGGCTGGTGTCGCCGTTGGGCATGGCGATGTTCAGGCGGGCAATGCGGTAGCGGATCTGCCGCAGGCTCAGGCCCAGACGTGTGGCTGCGGCCGTCCGGTTGAAGCCACACTCCTGCAGCGCCTTGATCAGGATTTCGCGCTCCTGCCGGTCGAGATAGGACTGCAGGTTGCCTGGCATGCCCGGTGCGCTCTGCGGGTCGGCGGCCTCAGGTGTCTGCACCTGGGTGGGCGCAAAGTCGATCTGTAGTTCGTCGCCCTCGCTCAAGGCGACGGCGCGGTGCAGCAGGTTTTCGAGCTCGCGCACGTTGCCGCCCAGCGGGTGGCGCAGCAGTTGCGCAACTACCGAGGGCGACAACGTGGGCACCGGCATGTCCGACTCGTGTGCGATGCGCCTGAGCAATGCCTCGCACAGTGCGGGCAGGTCTTCGCGGCGCTCGCGCAGCGGTGGCATCAGGATTTCGATGACATTGAGCCGGTAGTACAGGTCCTGGCGAAAGCGGCCGGCCTGCACATCGGCGGCCAGGTCCTTGTGCGTGGCGCTGACGATTCGGACGTCCACGCTGTCTTCCTGGGTCGAGCCCAGCGGCCGCACCTTGCGCTCCTGGATTGCGCGCAGCAACTTGGACTGCATGGCCAGAGGCAGGTCGCCGATTTCGTCGAGGAACAGGGTGCCGGCGCGCGCGGCCTGAAAGTAGCCTTCGCGGTCCTGCGTCGCGCCGGTGTATGAGCCCTTGCGCGCACCGAAGAACTCGGCCTCCAGCAGGTTTTCGGGAATGGCGCTGCAGTTGACGGCGACAAAGGGCCCAGCAGCCCGGTGGCTGCAGGCATGGATGGCGCGGGCCGCGAGTTCCTTGCCGGTGCCCGATTCGCCGCGCACCAGAACCGGCGCCATGCTGCGAGCGACTTTGCCGATGCGGTCCTTGACCTGGCGCATGGCTTGGGAGTCGCCCACCATCTTTTGCACGGCGTCCTGCGCGCCAGCCGCCGGACCCTCGCCGGATCGTGCATGCGTTGCCGGCTCTTCGCTGGTCTTGCCAGGCGGCGCGTTGCCGCGCCCGTTGCGCGCAGCCAGCGAGGATTCCTGGATGGCGGAAGCAACGACGGCACGGAACTGCTTGAGGTCGACCGGTTTGGTGAGGTAGTCGAAAGCGCCGGCCTTGAGTGCCTCGACGGCGTTCTCGGCCGAACCGTAGGCTGTCATGACGATGCAGCGCTCCGATCGTTGCTCATTGCTCATGCCGTGCAGCAACTCCAACCCCAATCCGTCGGGCAGGCGCATGTCGGTGATGACGGCGTCGAAGCGCCGCTCCCGCAGCAGTTGCCAGGCTTGGGCCAGCGTACCCGCAGCTTCGACGCGATAGCCTTCGCGCAGCAGCGTCAGCTCATAGAGCGTGCGCAGGTCAGGCTCGTCGTCGACGACCAGAACCTGGGCGGAGGTGGAAGCGGGGCTGGCGGCGGGACTCACACCGGTATTGTGTCAAATGCGCCGGTCCCGGCAACGGGACGCTCGGCCTGACGCAAGTTGAGAAAGAATTCGTTGCCCTCGACCTGGGCCGCGGCACCGACGGATGGCGCGCGTTGGTAGCCGATCGACGCGCCGTGCCGCTCGCACAGTTCGCGGCAGATGTACAGGCCCAGCCCGGTGGATCGGCTCTCGGATGAAAAGAAAGGCTCGAACAGATGGCGCTGCACGCTGTGTTCGAGCGGGTCGCCATCGCTCCAGACACGTAGGCCCACGCCGTCGGTGGGCGATGCGTGGGTGGACACGCGGATCGAATCCGCGCGCTGCCCGGCATAGCGCGCTGCATTGTCCAGCAGATTGAGCAGTACGCGGCGCAGATGGTCGGGCTCGAACGCGACTTCGATGCCGGGCGCACCGGTGAGCGCCTGCAACCGGTGAGCGTTGTCGTTTTGCAGTGCCCAGTCCGCACAAACGGACTGGACGACCGTGTCCAGGTTAGCGGTCGGAGCGGCCGCCGCCGGGCCCGCGCGCTGAACGCGCGAGATATCGAGGATCTCGTCGATGATCTGCGCCAGCCGCTGCGCGTTTTGGCGCACCATCAGCGTGAGCTGCTTTTGGCCGGGGTCGGTGATCTCTTCATCCAGCAGCGCGTTGGCCTGGGTGATCGCGGCCAGCGGATTGCGGATCTCGTGTGCCACTGCGCTCGACATACGGCCCATCGCAGCCAGCTTTTCGGTGCGTATGCGCGCTTCCATCTCCCGCAGGTCCTGCATGAACATCACGCACAGATTGTTGGAGCGCAGGTCCTGCGTGGCCGTCAGCTGGGTGTGCACGCGGATGCGCCGCGGGCCCTGCTGGGCATGCCGGATCGCGACGTCAACCGTCTCGGGGCCGTGACGGTTGAAAGTCAGCGCGGCGAGTTCCACCAGCGGCTGCCAGGCCGCGTCTGCCGTCAGCATGAAAGGCGCCTGGCGCGTCGGCGCGCCACCAGAGTCGAGCAGCCGGCGCGCGGCAGGGTTGGCGGCCCGCACCACGCTGTTGGCGTCAACCACCACCACTCCATCGTCCAGGCTCTCGATCACCAGTTCATTGACCTGGATCTGCAAACGGGCCACCTCCTGGCTGCGTCTGGCCAATTGCTCCTGACGCGACAGTCGCGAGGCGAGCTGGTTGGCCAGGAACGCCACGACAAAAAAGCCGATGCCCGTCATGCCAGCCTGCAGGAAGCGCGAGGCCGAATCGCCGTGCGCGAGTGTCTGGACCCAGGCGTCCCCCAGCAGCAGCAGGGCCACTCCGGCAGCCGTTCCCAGAGCCAGCAGAAGTGAACCCAGCACTGCGGCGAGCAACAGCGGCAGCGCGAACAGCGGTGTGTAGTTGATGCCGCCGGCTTGCAGATACTGCAGGGCCGAGAACGCCATGATGTCCACGCCGATGGTGGAGAACCACTGCGCATCGAAAGTCTGGCCCGGCGGCAAAGGCTTGGCGAACAGTCGCACCGCGAGGGCGGCGCCCAGGTAGACGCCGCAGATGAGCATCAGGCCGCTGTGGACCGTCTGGCCCAGGCCGAACAGGGACGCCAGCAACGCGAGCAGCACCAGCGCGATCATGACCCGTGCCGTCATGAAGCCGTGCCATAAGCGGTCGAAGGCGGAGACTTCGCTCATGGGCGGCGCCGCGTGGGGTCAGCCCTCGGCCTGGCGCCGATGGTCTGCGCTGCAGTAAAGACCTTTCTCGCCGGCCACCGCCTCAGCCCGGGGCAGATGCAGGGCGCAGACCGGGCAGCTCACCATGTCTTCAGGCAACGCTGGCGTGCCGCGCCGGGGATGGACTTGTTTCTTGTCGGTGGCGCGGCTCTTGCGCCAGAAGTGGTAGGCCAGAAACACCACGGCAATGATGAGCAGGTATTTCATGTGGCTCGGCCAAGGATGACTTCGACGACGAAGCGCGAGCCGACGTAGGCCAGCAGCAGCAGGGCCGCACCGATATAGAGCACGCGCACGGCCGTACGGCCGCGCCAGCCGAAGCGCGCGCGGCCGGTCAGCAGCGCGGCAAAAGTGAACCAGGCCAGTAGCGAAAACACCGTCTTGTGATCGGCCTTGAAGCCCTGCGCGGCCCGGGCTGCGCCATAGAGGGTTTCGCCGAACAGCCAGCCCGCCAGCAGCGTGGCCGACAGCAGCACAAAACCGGCCTGCACGAAGCGGAAAGTCAGCCGCTCCAGTGTCAGCAAAGGCATGCCGCTGTGCGGGTCGGCCGCGAGCCGGAACTGCCGCTCCGCCCGCGTCATGAGCGCGGCATGCACCACGGCGGCGGCGAACAGGCCATACGAGGCAATGCCCAGCGCCAGATGCAATGGCAGCCAGGGCGAGGCGTTCATGTGCAACGGCGTGCCCGGAAACACCAGGGCCAGCAAAACGGCGGCGGCGCCGAGGCCGGCGAGCACGGCCCGCACGCGGAGCTGGGGATACAGCCGGCTTTCAATGGCGTACACGGTCAGTACCAGCCAGGCCGTGACGGAAAGTGCGGGGGCGAAGCCGAAGCGCGGGGTCTCGGCGATCAGACTCCAGGCCAAAACCAGGGCGTGCATGACCCAGGCTCCCAGCAGCGCAGCGCGCGTGCCGCCGGGCCCCAGGCGGGCTGCGGCCACGGCAGGCACGGCATAGGCCAGCGCAGCGGCGCAGGTCAATGCCACGCTGGCGGGGGACGCACTGGCTAAAATCATGAGGCACAGTTTAGCGTTTTGCATCCAATACAGGCTCCGCCTAGCGCGGCATCTTCTTCCATGGCCTCCGCTCTCACCGACAAACTCTCAC
>JAURZS010000164.1 GCA_030653255.1 Burkholderiaceae bacterium
GGCGGCAGTGCGCAGTTCTGCGCCAGACGGGCGATCAGCCGCGACACGGCGGCGCTGTCGCGCTGCGCGTCCGCGCTCCAGTGCCGCTGCGTCAGGTCGTCGAACAGCTCGAGCCGGCGTTGCGGTTCGATGCAGACATCAGCCAGGCCGCCGAACAGCGCATCGCCGGCGTTGAGCTGCGCGCCGGTCAGCGCGAGGACAAGACCGATGCGCCCGGGCATGCGGTTCAAGAACCAACTTCCCCCCACATCAGGGTACAGGCCGATGCCGATCTCGGGCATGGCCAGGCGGCTGGCCGGCGTGACCACCCGGTGCGAGGCGCCACACATCAGGCCGATGCCGCCGCCCATGACGATGCCGTGGCCCCAGCACACAAAGGGCTTGGGATAGGTATGGATCAGGTGGTCCAGCCGGTATTCCTGACCGAAGAATTCCTGCGCATAGGGGTTGGGTCGGGGACCGTACTCGCGCATGGATTGGTACAGCTCGCGCAGGTCGCCGCCGGCGCAGAAGGCCTTGTCACCCGTGGCCTGCAACACGACGGCGCAGATGTCTGCGTCCTGCGCCCAGGACTGCAGGCGCGGCAGCATGAGGCGCACCATGGGCAGCGACAGCGCGTTGAGCGCAGCCGGCGCATTGAGTGTGACGATGCCGATGCGGTGTCCGCTGGTGGTGGCGGCTTCATCGAAGAGGACGACTTCGCTCATGGGATTTTTCCGCTTGGGGAGGCGATGTGGGCCTGCGTCACCGGGGAGTTTCTGCCGCTGCGGGGTCGAGCAGGCGACGCGCGATGATGACACGCATGATTTCGTTGGTGCCCTCAAGGATCTGGTGCACGCGCACATCGCGCAGCAGCCGCTCCAGCGGGTATTCGCGGATGTAGCCGTAGCCGCCGTGCAGTTGCAAGGCGTCGTTGCAGACCCGGAAGCCGGCATCGGTCGCAAAGCGCTTGGCCATGGCGCAGTAGGTGCTGGCGTCGGGCGCGCGTGCGTCCAGACGCGTGGCGGCCAGGCGCACCATCTGGCGCGCGGCCACGAGCTCGGTCGCCATGTCGGCAAGCTTGAACTGCAGGGCCTGGAATTCGGCCAGCGCACGATTGAACTGTTTGCGCTCCAGCATGTGGCGCCGCGCATGGTCCAGCGCGCCCTGGGCCGCGCCGACCGAGCAGGTGGCGATGTTGATGCGTCCGCCGTCCAGCCCTTTCATGGCGATGGCAAAGCCTTCGCCCTCAGCGCCCAGCCGATGGTCCGCCGGGATGCGCACGCCGTCGAAGGAGATGACGCAGGTGGGCTGGCTGTGCCAGCCCATTTTTTCCTCCGGTTTGCCGTAGCTGATGCCCGGTGTGCGCGCTGGCACGGCGAAGGCGCTGATGCCTTTGGGGCCGGCTTCGCCGGTGCGGGCCATCACCACCAGGAGGTCGGTGACGCCGCCGCCGGAGATGAAGGCCTTGGCGCCATCGAGAACGTAATGGTCACCTTCGCGCTGCGCGCGCGTACGCAGCGAGGCCGCATCGGAGCCCGCGCCCGGTTCGGTCAGGCAGTACGAGGCGAGCTTGCGTCCAGCGGTGAGATCGGGTCCCCACTGGGCGCACACGGCAGGGCTGCCCCACTGGCCCAGCATCCAGGTGGCCATGTTGTGGATGGTGAAGAAGGCTGCGGTGGAGGGGTCCACCGCAGCCAGCTCCTCGAAGACGACGGTCGCGTCCAGCCTCGACAGGCCCAGGCCGCCCATGGCCTCGCTGGCATACAGGCCGCAAAAGCCAAGCTCTCCGCCACGGGCAATGGCCGCTCGCGGGAAGATGTGCCCGGCGTCCCACTCGGCGGCGTGCGGCGCCAGCTCGCCAGCGGCGAACTCGCGCGCGCTCTGGCGGTAGGCCAGTTGCTCTTCGGACAGCTCGAAGTCCATGGCCCGGGGTCAGCGCAGGCTGATGGTGGTGTTGACGCCTTGCGACAGGGTGTCGTCGTCGAACCAGCGCGTCGTGATGGTCTTGGTCTGGGTGTAAAAGAGGATGACCTGTTTGCCATAGGGGCCGAGGTCGCCGAGCTTGGAGCCGCGCGAGCCGGAGAAAGAGAAGATCGGCACCGGCACGGGAATCGGCACGTTGATGCCGACCTGACCGATGTCGATCTCTTCCTGGAAGCGCCGCGCCGCGGCGCCGCTTTGCGTGAAGATGGCCGTGCCGTTGCCGTTGGGGTTGCGGTTGATCAGCTCGATGGCCGCATCCAGGCTGTCGGCCTCGGACAGGCACAGCACGGGGCCGAAGATCTCCTGGTCGTAGATGGCCATGCCGGGCTTGACGCCCGAGAAAACCGTCGGGCCGACAAAGTTGCCTTTTTCGTAGCCGGGGATGCTCGGGTTGCGGCCGTCGAGTTCCAGTTTGGCGCCATCGGCCACTCCGCGTTCGATCAGGCTCGTGACGCGGTCGCGCGCCGCGCAGGACACCAGCGGGCCGACGTCCGTGCCTTTTTCGGTGCCGCCGCTGACCTTGAGGCTGCGGGCCTTGGCCACGAGCTCGGGAATCCACTTTTGCGCCGCACCCACCAGCACCACCACCGACAACGCCATGCAGCGCTGCCCGGCCGCGCCGAAGGCCGCGCCGGCGATGGCATTGAGGGTCTGCTCGCGGTTGGCGTCGGGCAGCACGATGGCGTGGTTTTTGGCGCCCATCATGCATTGCACACGCTTGCCGGCCAGGCTGGCGCGCTGGTAGACATGGGTGCCCACGCGGGTGGAACCGACGAAAGAGATGGCCTTGATGTCGGCGTGATCGCAGATGGCATTGACCGCATCCTCACCGCCGTGCACGACGTTGAGCACGCCCGGCGGGATGCCGGCTTCGAGCGCGAGCTCGCACAGGCGCATGGTGACCATGGGGTCCTGCTCGGAGGGCTTGAGCACGAAGGTGTTGCCCGTGGCGATGGCCATGGGGAACATCCACAGCGGGATCATGGCCGGAAAGTTGAAGGGGGTGATGCCCGCGCACACGCCCAACGGCTGCAGCAGGGTGTAGGTGTCGACGCCACCGGCCACGTTGTTGGCCAGCTCGCCAAGCTGCAGGTTGCCGATGCCCGCCGCATGTTCGACGACCTCCAGGCCTCGGAACACATCGCCTTCGGCATCGGGCAGGGTCTTGCCCTGTTCGGCGGTCAGCAAGGCGGCGAGCTCCTGCATGTTCTCGCGGATGAGCTGCTGGTATTTCAGGAAGATGCGCGCGCGCTGGCCGATGGGGCTCTTGCGCCAGGTCTTGAAGGCTTCCTTGGCCGAGGCGACAGCCGCGTCGATCTCGGCCGGGGTGGCGAAGGGCACGCGGGCCAGCACCTGCTGGGTCGCCGGGTTGATGACATCACGCCATTGCGTGGTCTTCGATTCGACGAACTTGCCGCCGATCAGCAGTTTGACGGTGGGGGGCTGGCTCATGGGGTCTCCTGAATTCGGAAGGTAAGGGGTGAGGGCGCGGGCAGGGCCCCTCAGGCGCTGTATTTCTTTTCCAGCGCGTCGTAGAAAGGTTTGTTGACCAGGCGTTGGCGCTCGGCGAAGGGCGCGACCAGGGCAGGGTCTTCGTCGATCTTGCGCTGGTCGCGCAGCACGGTCAGCGCCTTCGTCATGCCGGCCACCGCGCCTTGCAGGGCGGCGTTGGCATACAGCACGATGCCGAAGCCGAGGTCGGCCAGTTCTTCGGTGCTGACGATGGGGGTCTTGCCGCCGATGACCAGGTTCATGAGCTGGGGCTTGTCCAGCAGTTTGGGCAGACGGCGGATTTCGTCGGCGGTCTCGCAGGCCTCGACGAACAGGATGTCGGCGCCGGCCTCGGAGAAACGCTGGGCGCGTTCGATGGCGTCATCGAAGCTGGTGACGCTGCGCGCATCGGTGCGCGCCATGATCAGCAGGCCCGAGTCCTGGCGGGCGTCGACGGCGGCGTGGATCTTGCCGACCATCTCGGCGGTGGGCACGACTTCCTTGCCGGAAAAATGGCCGCAGCGTTTGGGCGAGATCTGGTCTTCGAGCTGCACGGCGTCGGCGCCGGCGCGCTCCAGGGTGCGTATGGTGTGGTACACGTTGAGCGCGTTGCCGAAGCCGGTGTCGGCGTCAACGATGAGCGGCAGGTTCACGGCATCGCGGATGCGCGCCGTGTGGTCGGCGATCTCATGCAGGCCCATGAAGCCCTGGTCGGGCATGCCGAAATGCATATTGGTCAGGCCCGCGCCAGTGATGTAGACGGCCTCGAATCCGAGGTCGGCGATCAGCCGGGCGGACAGGGCGTTGAAAGCTCCTGGTACGAGCAGGCCGCGGCGCGCTTCTACCAGGGTACGGAGGGTTTGTCGAGTAGATACAGTCATCTTCCAATCATATAAGACGGCGGGGGTGGGGTGACAGAGTGTGGTGACAGGGGCGGCAGCTGCGCCGGGGGGGAAGGCAGCGCTGCCGCTCGGGTAACATTGTCCAAGAAACTACCAGGTCCGCCGTGCGTCTCAATTCGATCAAGCTGTCAGGGTTCAAGTCCTTTGCCGAACCGACCAATTTCATGCTGCCGGGCCAGCTGGTCGGGGTGGTCGGGCCGAACGGCTGCGGCAAATCCAACATCATGGATGCGGTACGCTGGGTGCTGGGCGAGAGCCGTGCCAGCGAATTGCGCGGCGAGTCCATGCAGGATGTGATCTTCAACGGCACGAACCTGCGCAAGCCCGCCAGCCGCTCCAGCGTTGAGCTGATTTTCGACAACTCCGATCACCGCGCCGGCGGCCAGTGGTCGCAGTTCACCGAGATCGCCGTCAAGCGCGTGCTCACGCGCGACGGCACGTCCAGTTACTACATCAACAACCAGCCGGTGCGCCGGCGCGACGTCCAGGACGTGTTTCTGGGCACGGGCCTGGGGCCGCGCGCCTACGCCATCATCGGGCAGGGCACGATCAGCCGCATCATCGAGTCCAAACCCGAGGAGCTCCGTCTGTTCCTGGAAGAGGCCGCCGGCGTGTCCAAGTACAAGGAGCGCCGCCGCGAGACCGAGAACCGGCTGGGCGACACGCGCGAGAACCTCACCCGCGTGGAAGACATCCTGCGCGAGCTGAACGCCAACCTCGATAAGCTTGAAAAACAGGCCGAGGTGGCGCTGCGCTTCAACAGCCTGCAGGCCGACGTCTCGCTCAAGCAGCATCAGCTCTGGTTCCTCAAGCGCGCCGAGAGCGAGGCCGAGCAGGCCCGCATCAAGTCCGAGGCCGAGCAGGCCGTCAACCAGCTCGAAGCCCGGGTGGCCGAACTGCGCCATGTCGAGTCCGAGCTTGAGACCATCCGCCAGGCGCACTATGCGGCGGGCTACGAGGTCAACCAGTCGCAGGGCCGGCTCTACTAAGCGCAGGCCGTGGTAAGCAAGCTGGAG
>JAURZS010000169.1 GCA_030653255.1 Burkholderiaceae bacterium
TGGGCCCGCGTGCCGGTGGCGCTGCGCCTCGTGGGCGGGCTGCTGGCTTTGTCGCTGGCCTGGCTGGCCGCGGCGCAGGCCAGGGTTATTGGCATCAATTTCCTGCTGTCGGTGCTGGTGCTGGTCTGGGTGGCCGATATCGGCGCTTATTTTGCGGGGCGGGCTTTCGGCACCCGCTTCACCCGTGGCAAGCTGGCGCCGTCCATCAGCCCGGGCAAGAGCTGGGAGGGCGTCTGGGGCGGCATGGTCGGCGTGCTGGTGCTGGCCGGCGCCTGGGTCTGGGCCGATGCCGCTGCGCGCGCCGGCGTCGGCAGCCTCTACACCCGTCTCTATGGCGTGGGCGCGTGGCTGCTGGTCATCGCCGTGCTGTTCCTGGCGGCCATGAGCGTGGTCGGCGATCTGGTCGAGTCGCTGATCAAGCGCAGCGCCGGCGTGAAGGACAGCAGCGGTCTGCTGCCGGGTCACGGCGGCGTGCTGGACCGCGTTGACGCCTTGCTGCCGGCTCTGCCCCTGGCCATGATGCTCGCGTCCCTGGCGCAACTGCTCCGCTGATGAAGCAGCGCATCACCGTTCTCGGCTCCACCGGCTCCGTCGGCGCCAACACGCTGGATGTGATCGCGCGCCATCCGCAACGTTTTGAGGTTTTCGCGCTGAGCGCCGCCACGCAGGTCGACCTGCTGCTGCGCCAGTGCATCGAGTTCCGCCCGCGCTATGCCGTGGTGGTGAGCGAGCCCCATGCCCGCGAATTCGCGCGCAAGGTCAAGGACGCGGGCCTGAAGGTGCAGGTGCTGTCCTCACCCGACGATTTGCAGATGATTGCCTCGCACCCGGAGGTGGACAGCGTCATGGCAGCGATTGTGGGTGCGGCCGGGCTGGCCGCCTGCCTTGCCGCCGCGCGCGCCGGCAAGAAGCTGCTGCTGGCCAACAAAGAGGCGCTGGTGGTGGGTGGTGCACTGTTCATCGAGGCCGTGCGCCAGGGCGGCGCGACCCTGCTGCCCATCGACAGCGAGCACTCGGCGATCTTCCAGTCCCTGCCCGAGGACGCATCGACCTGGGACGAGCGCGTCGAAAAAATCATACTGACCGCCTCGGGCGGCCCCTTTCGCACCCGCGACCCCGCCACGCTGGAGGCGGTCACGCCCGAACAGGCCTGCGCGCACCCGAACTGGGTCATGGGCCGCAAGATATCGGTCGACTCCGCCACCATGATGAACAAGGCGCTGGAGGTGATCGAGGCCCATTACCTGTTCGGTCTGCCGCCGCAGCGGCTGGAGGTCGTCATCCATCCGCAAAGCGTCATCCACTCCATGGTGCAGTACCGCGACACCTCGGTCGTGGCCCAGCTCGGCACGCCGGACATGCGGGTGCCCATCGCCTACGGCCTGTCATGGCCCGCGCGCATGGCCTCGGGTGCGCAGGCGCTGGACTTCTCAAGCCTGGCCGACATGAGTTTCGAGGCGCTGGACTCCCGGGGCCACGCGCAGCGTTTTCCGGGGCTGGCGCTCGCCTGGTCGGTGCTGGCTGCCCCTGCCGGCACCACTGCAGTTCTCAACGCCGCCAACGAATGCGCGGTAGAGGCGTTTCTGGCCCGGCGTATCCGCTTTGACCAGATTCACGCGGTCAATCTTGCAAGCCTGGAGACCGTCACCATCTCCAGTCCGAGGTCGCTGGACGATCTGCTGGCGATCGATGCCCGTACGCGTGAGGCGGCCGCGCGTGCCATCGGCCGTCTCACCCCCTGACCCCGGAGAACCCATCCAATGCTGACTCTGGTCGCTTTCATCGTTGCCCTGGGACTGCTGATTGCAGTGCATGAGTATGGGCACTACCGCATGGCCGTGGCCTGTGGCGTCAAGGTGCTGCGTTTTTCTGTGGGCTTCGGCAAGACGGTGCTGCGCTGGCAACCACGGCGGCAGCGCCCCGGGCAGAACACCGAATTCGTGATCGGGGCCTTTCCGCTGGGCGGCTATGTGAAGATGCTCGACGAGCGCGAGGGGCCGGTCGATCCGGCCGAGCGCCACCTGGCCTTCTACAACAATCCGTTGCGCAGCCGTGCGGCCATCGTTGCTGCCGGGCCGGCGGCCAATTTGTTGCTGGCCGTGCTGCTGTACGCCATCGTCAACTGGGTCGGCATCGAGCAGCCGCGTGCCGTGCTGGCCAGTCCGGTGGCCGGGTCGCTGGCCCAGCAGGCCGGTCTGCAGGGCGGCGAACTGGTGCGTGCTGCCGGCTGGACGGGCGACGCGCTGGAGCCGGTGCGTTCCTTCGAGCAACTGCGCTGGCTGCTGACCCGCGGTGCACTGGAAGGCAGGGACCTGCAGCTGGAGTTGTCCGCGCCCGGGCGCGCAGAAGGTAGTGCCACGCGCAGCGTGGTGCTGGCGCTCAGCCGTCTGCAGGGCCAGGACGCCGATGCCCGTCTGTTCCGCAACGTCGGCATCCTGGGTCCCTGGACCCAGCCCCTGGTGGGCGAAGTCATGGCCGGCAGCCCGGCGCAGCGCGCCGGCCTGCAAGCGGGAGATGTGGTGCTGCGCTTCAATGACACGCCGGTGGTCGATGGCCAGCAATTGCGCGAGCTCATCCGCAATTCTGTGCGCGATGGCCGTCCGCTGTCCGGCGTCTGGCGCGTCGAGCGCGCCGGCCGGCCGCTGACGCTGGAGGTTCTGCCCGAGCTGCGGCAGGAGGGCGCGCAGGCCTTTGGCCGTATCGGCGCCTACATCGGCGCGCCGCCCGCGTTTGTCACCGTGAGCCAGGGGCCGGTCGACGGCCTGTGGAGTGGCGTGGTGCGGACTTCGGAGGTGGCGGTACTGACCCTGCGCATGATCGGCCGCATGCTGATCGGCGAGGCCTCGCTCAAGAACCTCAGCGGGCCGCTGACCATCGCTGACTACGCGGGTAAATCCGCCAGCCTCGGGTTGACCCAGTATCTGGTATTTCTGGCGCTGATCAGCGTCAGTCTGGGCGTGCTCAATTTGCTGCCCTTGCCGGTGCTGGATGGGGGGCACCTGATGTATTATCTTTGGGAGGGTGTCACTGGAAAGAGCGTGTCCGACGCCTGGATGGAGCGGCTGCAACGCACGGGCGTGGCGGTGCTGGTACTCATGATGTCCATCGCGCTGTTCAACGACGTCACCCGCCTTTTCGGTTAACCCTATTTGGTCAGATTTCCCCAAGCGCCATGCGCCGCCGGCAAAACCTTCACTCATGAAAAAACAATTCAACGCTTTTCGCGTGCGCGCCGCCTGCGCAGTGGCCGCCATGGTGTTTGTGGCCAACGCGGCCTGGGCGGTGGACCCGTTTACCGTGCGCGATATCCGTGTCGAAGGCTTGCAGCGCGTGGAGCCGGGCACCGTGTTCGCATCTATCCCGGTGCGCGTGGGCGACCGCTACACCGACGACAAGGGCACGGCTGCGATTCGCGCCCTGTTCGGCCTGGGCTTGTTCAAGGACGTGAGGCTTGAAGTCAACGGCGACGTGCTGGTGGTGATCGTCGAGGAGCGCCCCACAGTGTCCGATGTCGATTTCGTGGGCACCCGCGAATTCGAGAAGGATGCTCTCAAGAAGGCGCTGCGCGAGGTCGGACTGAGCGACGGCCGGCCGTACGACCAGGCACTGGCCGACCGGGCCGAGCAGGAACTCAAGCGCCAGTACATCAACAAGAGCCTGTACGGCGCCGAGGTCGTCACCACCGTCACGCCCATCGAGCGCAACCGCGTCAACGTGACATTCACCGTGATCGAGGGCGAGCCCTCGCGCATCAAGGAAATCCGCATCGTTGGCAATCAGGCCTTCGGCGAGTCCACGCTGCGCAGCCTGTTCGACCAGGATACCGGCGGCTGGCTGAGCTGGTACACCAAGTCCGATCGCTATTCGCGCGCCAAGCTCAATGCCGACATCGAGACCCTGCGCTCCTACTATCTCGCGCGCGGCTACCTCGAATTCCGCGTCGACTCGACCCAGGTTGCAATTTCCCCGAACAAGCAGGATATCTCGATCACCGTCAACATCACTGAAGGCCAGCGCTACGTGGTGTCCGCTGTCCGTCTTGAAGGCAATTACCTCGGCAAGGAAGACGAATTCAAATCCCTGGTGGCCATCCGTCCCGGCGAGGCCTACAACGCCGATCTGGTGGCCCAGACGACCAAGGCCTTTGCCGACTATTTCGGCAACTTCGGCTTCGCCTTTGCCAACGTCGAGGCCCGTCCGGAGATCGACCGCGTCAACAGCCGGGTGGCATTCGTGCTGCAGGCCGACCCCTCGCGCCGTGCCTATGTGCGCCGGGTCAATGTCTCGGGCAACAACCGCACCCGGGACGAGGTCGTGCGCCGGGAGTTCCGCCAGTTCGAGTCTGCCTGGTACGACGGCGACAAGATCCGCCTGTCGCGCGACCGGGTGGACCGCCTGGGCTATTTCAAGGACGTCAACATCGAGACCTCCGAGGTGGCGGGCAGCCCCGATCAGGTTGACCTCAATGTGACCGTGGTCGAAAAGCCCACCGGCAGCCTGCAATTGGGCATGGGTTTTTCCACGGCCGAGAAGTTGGGCCTGTCGGCCAGCGTCAAGCAGGAGAACGCCTTCGGTTCGGGCAATTACCTGGGTGTCGAGGTCAACACCAGCAAGTACAACCGGACCATCGTATTCAACACCACCGACCCGTATTTCACCACCGACGGCGTCTCGCGCAGCTTCGATCTGTACCACCGCACTTCCCGGCCCTACCAGGACCAGGGCGGCAACTACGAGCTGCGCACCACCGGCGCAGGCATACGCTTCGGTGTTCCGTTCAGCGAACACGACACGGTCTATTTCGGCCTGAGCGGCGAGCGCACGCAGATCAAGCCGGGCACCAATATCCCGGCAGCCTTTCTGGCCTACGCGGATCGTTTCGGCTACTCCAGTTCGGCTTTCCCCCTGGCGGTGGGCTGGTCGCGCGACGACCGGGACAGTGCGCTGGTACCGACCACCGGGCGCTATCAGCGCTTTGGCGGCGACCTGGGCGTTTTCGGTGACGCCCGCTATGTGCGGGCCAGCTACCAGTATCAGCAGTACATCCCCCTGAACAAGCAGTTCACGGTCGCCTTGAACGGCGAAGTGGGCTGGGGCAAAGGGCTGGGCGGGCGGCCTTTCCCGGTGTTCAAGAATTTCTACGGCGGCGGCCTG
Source organism: Burkholderiaceae bacterium (assembly GCA_030653255.1). Classification (GTDB taxonomy): domain Bacteria; phylum Pseudomonadota; class Gammaproteobacteria; order Burkholderiales; family Burkholderiaceae_C; genus JAURZS01. The sequence continues at coordinate 5,155 of JAURZS010000169.1, forward strand.
GGCTCGGTGCGGGGCTTCGACCAGGGTACGCTCGGGCCGCGCGACGTGACCGGCTCGGTCATTGGCGGCTCGCGCAAGCTGGCCCTGAATGCCGAGATCATCGCTCCTTTCCCAGGCGCGGGCAATGACAGAAGCCTGCGCGTCTTCGGATTCTTCGATATTGGCAACATTTACGGCGAAAATGAGAAAGTGGTCATGAAGGAGCTGCGCAGCTCGGTCGGCGTGGGCTTGAGCTGGATATCCCCCATTGGCCCACTGCGATTGGCCATTGCCAATCCGGTGCGTAAGTTCCCAGGCGATAGAATCCAGAGATTGCAATTCCAGATCGGAACGTCTTTCTAATGAAGTATCTGTCTCGCCATCACTGCATGGTTTTCCTGCTGGGGCTCTTTGCCCTGGTAGCGCACGCCCCTGCCCAGGAATTCCGAGTCGGCTTCGTCAACACTGACCGCATCTTCCGGGAAGCCAATACCGCCAAGGCCGCCCAGGCCAAACTGGAGGCGGAATTCGCCAAGCGCGAAAAAGAACTCCAGGACATCGGTAACGCGGTCAAGAACCTGTCCGACAAGTTCGAGCGTGAAGCACCGACCCTGTCCGAGACCCAGCGCACCGCCCGCCAGAAGCAGTTGCTCGACCAGGACCGCGATTTCCAGCGCAAGCGCCGCGAGTTCCAGGAAGACCTCAACTCGCGCAAGAACGAAGAGCTGCAACAGGTGCTCGAGCGTGCCAACCGCGTCGTCAAGCAGGTGGCCGAGGCCGAGAAATACGATGTCGTGTTGCAAGAGGCTGTGTACATCAATCCCAAGCACGACATCACCGACAAGGTGATCAGGGCGCTGAACGCCGTCAAGTAGGGCGCAAGACCCCGCGCGCAAGGTGTGGCACTCCGTCTAGGTACCATCATCGAGGCTCTGGGCGGAGAGCTGCACGGAGACCCCGATTTTCTGGTTCAGGCTCTGGCGCCGCTCGATGCAGCTGGGCCTGACAGCCTGAGCTTTCTCAGCAACCCCCGCTATCAGCAGCAGCTGGCCGACTCCGGTGCCGGCTGCGTGGTCGTGGCGCCGCAGTTCGCGGCGCAGGCCGCTGCCCGGCAGGGTGGCGGGGGCCGCTGCATCGTCAGCGCGCAGCCTTATCTTTACTTTGCCCGGCTCACCCAGCTCTGGAAGCGAACCCAGAGCCCCGGGCGCGGCGTGCGCATTCATGCCTCAGCAGTGATTGATGACGCCGCTGTGGTGGATGCCAGCGCGTCCATCGGGCCGCTGTGCGTGGTCGAGCGCGGCGCACGCATCGGCGCGGGGTCTGTGCTCAAAGGGCGCGTCACCGTGGGCGAGGACTGCGTTATCGGCGCGCGCTGCATCGTGCATGCGGGCGCCGTGATCGGCGCCGACGGCTTCGGCTTCGCGCCCGACGCCGGGCGCTGGGAGAAGATCGAGCAGTTGGGCGCCGTGCGCATCGGCGACGATGTCGAGATCGGCGCCAACACCTGCATCGACCGCGGCGCGCTGCACGACACCGTGATCGAAGACGGCGTCAAACTCGACAACCTGGTGCAGATCGGCCACAACGTGCACATCGGGGCGCATTCGGCGCTGGCGGGCTGTGCCGGCGTGGCGGGCAGTGCGCGCATTGGCGCGCATTGCACCATTGGTGGCGGCGCCATCGTGCTGGGGCACCTGACGCTGGCCGATCATGTCCATATCTCCGCCGCGTCGGTGGTCACGCGCTCCATCCACAAGCCAGGGCACTACACCGGGCTGTTCCCCATCGACGACAATGCGGTCTGGGAGAAAAATGCGGCCTCGCTCAAACAACTGAGCCGCCTTCGCGATCGTGTCAAGCAGATCGAAGGCGCGCTTGATAAACAGACCAAGCCATGATGGACATTCACCAGATTCTCAAACAACTGCCGCACCGCTATCCGTTCCTCCTGGTCGATCGGGTGCTCGAAATTGACAAAGGCAAGACCATCAAGGCCTTGAAGAACGTCACCATCAACGAACCCTTCTTCCAGGGGCATTTCCCGCACCGCCCGGTGATGCCGGGCGTGCTGATTCTTGAAGCCATGGCCCAGGTTGCCGCGCTGCTGTCTTTCGACATGCAGGGCATTACGCCAGACGACAAGACCGTCTATTACTTCGCAGGCATTGACGGCGCCCGTTTCAAGCGACCCGTGGAGCCCGGCGATCAGCTCGTGATGGATGTCGCACTGGACCGCATGAAGGCCGGCATTTTCAAGTTCAAAGCCGTCGCGCGTGTCAGCGAGCAGATCGCCTGCGAAGCCGAGCTGATGTGCACCATGCGCAGCCTGGCCTGATTCAGACCGACGAGGGCATACAGACGTGTCGCTGATTCATCCCACGGCCCTGGTCGACGCCCGGGCGGAGCTCGACAGTTCGGTCAGCGTCGGCCCTTATACGGTCGTTGGTCCGCATGTGCGCATCGGCGCCGGTACCACGGTGGCTGCGCACTGTGTCATCGAGGGCCACACCACAATAGGGCGCGACAACCGCATCTTCCAGTTCAACTCGCTGGGGGCCATTCCGCAGGACAAGAAATACGCCGGCGAGCCCTGCGAGCTGCGCATCGGGGACCGCAACACCATTCGCGAGTTCAGTACCTACAACATAGGGTCACCCGGCGGCGGAGGCGCGACCTGCGTAGGCGACGACAACTGGCTCATGGCCTATGTCCACCTTGCGCACGATTGCGTCGTCGGCAACAACACCATTTTCGCGAACAACACCCAGCTCGCAGGCCACGTGACAGTGGGCGACTGGGTCATTCTGGGCGGCTTCACGGTTGTGCACCAGTTCGTGCGTATCGGCGCGCACAGCATGACGGCCATGTGCGCGCTGCTGTTCTCCGACCTGCCGCCTTTCGTCATGGCGCAGGGCCAGCCTGCCGAGGCGCGCTCCATGAACTACGAAGGCCTGCGCCGGCGCGGTTTTTCGGCGCAGCGCGTGAGCGCCGTCAAGGCCATGCACAAGGCACTCTACCGTGAGAGCCTCACGCTCGATCAGGCGCGCGAGCGCATCGCCGCGCTGCCGGCCGCCTTCCCCGAGGCGGCGCCCGATGCGCAGATGATGCTGGATTTCCTCGCGCAGGTTCCGCCCCAGCGCGGCATCGTCCGCTAGCGCCATGAAAACGGTCGGGGCACCCGCTGTTTCCATGGTGGCGGGGGAAGCCTCCGGCGACCTGCTGGCCGGCCTTTTGCTCGACGGCCTGCGCGCGCGCTGGCCCGGTATGCATGCCGCCGGCATCGGTGGGGCGCAGATGGCGCAGCGCGGCTTCGAGGCCTGGTGGCCGGCCGACAAGCTGGCTGTGCGCGGCTATGTCGAGGTCCTGCGCCATTACCGCGAGATCGTCGGCATCCGCGCCAGCTTGCGCGAGCGCCTGCTGCGCGAGCGGCCCGATGTTTTCATCGGCGTCGATGCCCCCGATTTCAATCTGGACCTGGAGGCCAGCTTGCGGAGCGCCGGTGTACCCACAGTGCACTTTGTCTGCCCGTCGATCTGGGCCTGGCGCGCAGACCGGGTGGAGAAAATCCGGCGCAGCGCCGACCACGTGTTGTGCATCTTCCCGTTCGAGCCCGCCTTGCTGGCGCGCCATGGCATTTCGGCCAGCTACGTCGGCCATCCGCTGGCCCAGGTCATCCCCTTGCAGCCCGACCGGGGCGCGGCGCGCGCTGCCCTGGGGCTGGACGCCGATGCCACGGTCGTGGCCCTGCTGCCGGGCAGTCGCCAGTCCGAGATCCATTACCTGGCCCGGCGCTTCTTCGAGGCGGCAGCGCTGATCCGCCAGACGCGGCCCGATGTTCAACTGGTTGTGCCAGCGGTGCCGGCGCTCAAGACGCAACTTGAGGCCATGGCCGCCGCCGCCGGCTTTGCGCCCGGCACGGGCGGACTGCAGATCCTCTCGGGCCAGTCCCATCCGGCCCTTGCCGCCTGCGATGTCACGCTGGTGGCAAGCGGCACGGCCACGCTGGAGGCCGCGCTGTTCAAGCGGCCCATGGTGATCGCCTACAACATGAACTGGCTGTCCTGGCAGCTTATGCGCCGGCAACAATTGCAGCCCTGGGTCGGCCTGCCCAACATCCTGTGCGAAGACAGTGTCGTGCCCGAGTTGCTGCAGCAGGCGGCCCACCCGCGCGCGCTGGCTGACGCCGTCTTGCTCTGGCTCGCGTCCCCCGGCAAAATCGCGGCCTTGCAACAACGATTCACCCGCCTGCATGAAGAATTGCGGCGCGACACATCCCGACTGGCGACCGATGCGATCCAGAAAATCATTGAAGGCTGAACAGGCCCCGCTGATGTGGGACACGCCCGGCCTGGTGGCCGGTGTGGACGAAGCCGGCCGGGGTCCGCTGGCCGGCCCGGTGGTGGCTGCCGCCGTGATCCTTGACGATCTGCACCCCATCAAGGGACTGGGCGACTCCAAGGTGATCAGCCCGCGCAAGCGCGAGCGGCTCTACGACGAAATCCTGGCCAAGGCGCTGTGCTGCTCCATCGCCGAGGCCAGCGTCGAGGAGATCGACCACCTCAATATCCTGCAAGCCACGATGCTGGCCATGCGCCGGGCCGTGGAGGGGCTGCGGCTCAAGCCGGCCAAGGTGCTGGTCGACGGCAACCGCCTGCCCACGCTCAATGTGCTGGCCGAGGCTATCGTGCGCGGCGACGCGCTGGTGCCGGCGATCTCCGCCGCGTCCATCCTGGCCAAGGTGTACCGGGACCGGCTGTGCCAGCAACTGCACCAGGAATTCCCCCAGTACGGTTTTGCCATGCACAAGGGCTATGGCACGGCCGAGCATCTCGCCGCTTTGCGCGAGCACGGCGCGTGCCTGCATCACCGGCGCAGTTTCAGCCCCGTGGCCGGGGTGCTGGGGTGACGGCGCCGGCTGTCACCCCGATCGCTTCGAGGGACAACCCGCTTTTCAAGGACTTGCGTCGCCTGTCGCAGGACGCGGCAGCCTACCGCCGGATGGGGCGCGTCTGGCTCGAAGGCGATCATCTGTGCCGCGCGGCGCAGCACCGCGGCGTCATGCCGGCCGTGGCGGTGTTCGCGGACTCTTGCGCGGCGCATCTGCGGGCGGAGTTGAGCGCAGGCGCCCAACGCATCGTGACACTGACCGACGCGCTGTTCGACGGCATCAGCGCCCTGGAGTCGCCGGCCCGCATGGGCTTCGTGATTGAACTGCCTGTGGCTGCGGCCTTGCAGCCGCGCGCGGCCACGGTCGTGCTCGACCGCTTGCAGGACGCGGGCAATGTGGGCTCGATTCTGCGCAGCGCGGCGGCTTTCGGCCTGCACCAGGTGATTGCGCTCAAGGGTACGGCCGCCTTGTGGAGCCCCAAGGTTCTGCGTGCGGGCATGGGCGCGCATTTCGGCCTGAAGCTGCACGAGGGCCTGGCGCCCGGCGACCTCGACGCGTTGAGCGTCCCGCTGATCGTCACCAGCTCCCACGAAGGCCTGCTGCTGCAAGACCAGCGCCTGCCCTGGCCTTGCGCCTGGGTACTGGGCCACGAAGGGCAGGGCGTAAGCGCCGAGGTGACGGCGCGCGCGGGCCTGTCGGTGCGCATCGGGCAGCCCGGCGGCGAGGAATCGTTGAACGTGGCGGCTGCGGCGGCGATTTGCCTGCATGCCAGCGCCTTGAGTGCTTCGGACGGTTGAGCTGCGGGGCTGAGGCGGGCACGCTGCGCTATAATCAAGAGCTTTCCCGCAAACCCCACGCGTCGCCTAGCGCATTCAAGCCAACTCCCTTACAAAAGCATCCAAGAGTCATCTCTTGAGCGCGCTTGGGCGTACCCGTAACCAACTCGGAGAACCCAGTGCTTTTGTCTCAAAAGGGAATCTTTCCCACCGCCCTACTGGCGCTCGCAGACGGCACGGTCTTTATTGGCGATTCGATCGGAGCCACCGGCTCCAGTGCCGGCGAGGTGGTGTTCAACACCGCCATGACCGGCTATCAGGAAATCCTCACCGACCCTAGCTACTGTCAGCAGATCGTGACGCTCACGTATCCGCACATCGGAAATTACGGCGTCAACCAGGAAGACATCGAAGCCGAAAAGGTCCATGCCGCCGGCCTCATCGTCAGGGACCTGTCCCTCATCGCATCGAACTTCCGCAGCGGCATGACGCTGTCGCAGTACCTGGTGCGCGAAAACACCGTGGCCATCGCCGGTATCGACACCAGAAAGCTCACCCGCATCCTTCGCAGCCAGGGCGCACAGAACGGCGCCATCGTGGGCCTGCCCGCCGGCGCTGCGGCCACGCAGTCCGCCATCGACCAGGCGCTGGCCGCTGCACGCGCCGCGCCCGACATGTCCGGGCTGGACCTGGCGCAGGTGGTGTCGGTCAAGACGCCCTACGCATGGGCCCAGACTGAGTGGCGCCTGGGTACGGGCTACGGCACGCAGGCCGCGCCCCGTTTTCACGTCGTGGCCTACGACTTCGGCGTCAAGAAGAACATTCTGCGCATGATCGCCGAGCGCGGCGCGCGCATCACGGTGGTGCCGGCGCGCACGCCCGCCGCCGAGGTGCTGGCCCTGCGGCCCGACGGCGTCTTCCTGGCCAATGGCCCGGGCGACCCGCAGCCCTGCGACTACGCGATCACGGCCGTGCGCGAGCTCATCGACACCGGCATCCCCGTGTTCGGCATCTGCCTGGGCCACCAGATCATGGCTCTGGCCAGCGGCGCGCGGACCTTCAAGATGAAGTTCGGCCACCACGGCGCCAACCACCCCGTCAAGGACCTGGACACAGGCCGCGTGAGCATCACCAGCCAGAACCACGGCTTCGCCGTGGACGAGACATCGCTGCCGGCCAACCTGCGGCCCACCCATGTGAGCCTGTTCGACGGCACCTTGCAGGGCCTGGCCCGCACCGACCGGCCTGCCTTCTGCTTCCAGGGCCACCCGGAAGCGTCGCCCGGGCCGCACGACATTTCCTACCTGTTCGACCGTTTCACCGCGCTGATGGAGAAGCAGAAAGAAAAGACCCATGCCTAAGCGCACAGACATTCACAGCGTTCTCATCATCGGCGCCGGCCCGATCATCATCGGCCAGGCCTGCGAGTTCGATTACTCCGGTGTGCAGGCCTGCAAGGCCTTGCGCGAAGAGGGCTACAAGGTCATCCTGATCAACAGCAATCCCGCGACCATCATGACCGACCCGGCAACCGCCGACGTCACCTACATCGAGCCCATCACCTGGCAGACGGTGGAGAAGATCATCGCGCGCGAGCGCCCCGACGCCATCCTGCCGACCATGGGCGGGCAGACCGCGCTGAACTGCGCGCTCGACCTCTGGCATCACGGCGTGCTCGATAAATACAAGGTCGAGCTGATCGGCGCTTCGCCTGAAGCCATCGACAAGGCCGAGGACCGCCAGAAGTTCAAGGAGGCCATGACCCGCATCGGCCTGGGCTCGGCGCGCTCGGGCATTGCCCACTCCATGGACGAGGCCTGGGTCGTGCAGAAGACCGTGGGTTTTCCGACGGTGATCCGGCCCAGCTTCACGCTCGGCGGCACCGGGGGCGGCATCGCCTACAACGCCGAAGAGTTCGAGATCATCTGCAAGCGCGGCCTGGAGGCCTCGCCCACCAAGGAACTGCTGATCGAAGAGTCCCTGCTCGGCTGGAAAGAGTACGAGATGGAGGTTGTGCGCGACAAGGCCGACAACTGCATCATCGTCTGCTCGATCGAGAACCTGGACCCCATGGGTGTGCATACCGGCGACTCCATCACCGTGGCGCCGGCGCAGACGCTGACCGACAAGGAGTACCAGATCATGCGCAATGCCAGCCTCGCGGTGCTGCGCGAGATCGGCGTGGACACCGGCGGCTCCAATGTGCAGTTCGCGGTCAATCCGGATGACGGGCGCATGATCGTGATCGAGATGAATCCCCGGGTGTCGCGCTCCTCGGCGCTGGCGTCCAAGGCCACGGGCTTCCCGATCGCCAAGGTCGCGGCCAAGCTGGCCGTGGGCTATACGCTGGATGAGCTGCGCAACGAGATCACCGGCGGCGCCACGCCCGCCAGCTTCGAGCCCAGCATCGACTATGTCGTGACCAAGATTCCGCGCTTCGCCTTCGAGAAATTTCCGACGGCCGACTCCCGTCTGACAACGCAGATGAAGTCGGTCGGCGAAGTCATGGCCATGGGCCGCACCTTCCAGGAATCCTTCCAGAAGGCCCTGCGCGGCCTGGAGGTCGGTGTCGACGGTTTGAACGAAAAAACCCAGGATCGCGAAGTCCTTGAAAAAGAACTGGGCGCGCCCGGCCCCGAGCGCATCTGGTACGTGGGCGATGCCTTCGCGCAAGGCATGAGCGTCGAAGAAGTGTTCGCGCTCACGCGCATAGACCGCTGGTTCCTGGTGCAGATCGAGGAGATCGTGAAGATCGAGCTCGAACTCGAATCCATGAGCCTGGACCAGCTTGATGCCGCCACGCTGCGCGGCCTCAAGCGCAAGGGATTTTCCGACCGCCGCCTGGCGCGGCAGCTCAAGACCACCGACACCCTGGTGCGCGAGCGCCGGCGCGCCCTGGGCGTGCGTCCGGTCTACAAGCGCGTGGACACCTGCGCGGCGGAGTTCGCCACCCACACCGCCTACATGTATTCCACCTACGAGGACGAGTGCGAATCCGAACCCACATCGCGCAAGAAGATCATGGTGCTGGGCGGTGGGCCCAACCGCATCGGTCAGGGCATCGAATTTGATTATTGCTGCGTGCATGCGGCGCTGGCCATGCGCGAGGACGGCTACGAGACCATCATGGTCAACTGCAATCCGGAGACCGTCTCCACCGACTACGACACCTCCGACCGCCTGTACTTCGAGCCCCTCACGCTGGAGGACGTGCTCGAGATCGTCGACAAGGAAAAGCCGCTGGGTGTGATCGTGCAGTACGGCGGCCAGACGCCGCTGAAGCTCGCGCTCGACCTCGAAGCCAACGGCGTGCCCATCATCGGCACCAGCCCGGACATGATCGACGCGGCCGAAGACCGCGAGCGCTTTCAGAAGCTGCTGCATGAGCTGGGTTTGCGCCAGCCGCCCAACGCCACGGCGCGCACCGAACCCGAGGCGCTCGAGAAGGCGGCCGCGCTCGGGTATCCACTCGTGGTGCGTCCCAGCTATGTGCTGGGCGGTCGCGCCATGGAGATCGTGCACGAGCAGCGCGACCTCGAGCGCTACATGCGCGAGGCGGTCAAGGTCTCGCACGACTCCCCGGTGCTGCTGGACCGCTTCCTCAACGATGCCATCGAATGCGATGTCGACGCCATTTGCGACGGCCAGCGCGTGTTCATCGGCGGCGTGATGGAGCACATCGAGCAGGCCGGCGTGCACAGCGGCGACTCCGCCTGCTCGCTGCCGCCGTATTACCTGGCCGCCGACACCGTGGCCGAGCTCAAGCGCCAGACCACGGCCATGGCGCACGCGCTCAAGGTGGTGGGCCTGATGAACGTGCAGTTCGCCATCCAGCAGGTCGACGGGCGCGATCTGATCTTCGTGCTCGAAGTCAATCCGCGCGCCTCGCGCACCGTGCCCTTCGTGAGCAAGGCCACCGGCATCCAGCTGGCCAAGGTGGCCGCGCGCTGCATGGTGGGACAGACGCTGGATGCGCAAGGCATCGGCGCCGAAGTCATTCCGCCGTACTTCAGCGTCAAGGAGGCGGTGTTCCCCTTTGTGAAGTTCCCCGGCGTGGACACCATCCTGGGCCCCGAGATGAAGTCCACCGGCGAGGTCATGGGCGTGGGCAAGACATTCGGCGAAGCTTTTGTCAAATCCCAACTGGGCGCCGGCACCAAGTTGCCGCGCTCCGGCAAGGTCTTTCTCACGGTAAAGAACAGCGACAAGCCGCGTGCGGTCGAGGTCGCACGACAGCTTGCCGAGCAGGGCTTCGAGATCCTGGCGACAAAGGGCACGGCCGCGGCCATCAGCGCGGCAGGCATCGCCTGCGTCACGGTCAACAAGGTCACCGAAGGCCGTCCGCATGTGGTCGACATGATCAAGAACGACGAGATCGCCCTGGTGATCAACACGGTCGAGGAGCGGCGCAACGCCATTGCCGACTCACGGCAGATCCGCACCTCGGCCTTGCTGGCCCGGGTCACGACCTTCACCACGATCTCGGGTGCCGAGGCCGCTGTCGAGGGCATGAAGTATCTGGACCAGCTCGACGTCTATTCGGTGCAGGAACTGCACGCGCAGCTGGCGGCCTGAGAGAAGAGCGGTGGGCCGGCGCTGCCTCGGGGCAGCGTGCGGCCGGTTCAGCGGCGGCTAGACGTGGACAGCGCTGATGCCGCCATCCACCGCCAGGGTCTGGCCGGTGATATGCCGTCCGGCCTCCGAGGCGAACAGCACGGCCGCGCCTTTCAGGGCGTTGTCGTCGCCGATGCGCCGCAGCGGCACCTTGGCGGCCATGTGTTCCTCGCCCAACCGATCGATCATGCCCTGGGTCATTTTGGTCGGGAAAGGCCCCGGCGCGAGCGCGTTGACGTTGATGTTGTACTGACCCCATTCCGCCGCGAGCGTGCGCGTGAAGTTCACGATCGCTCCCTTGCTGGTGCCGTAGGCGATGAATTTGCTCTCGGTCGCGCCGAGCAGCCCGGCCAGCGATGAGATATTGATGATGCTGCCGCTGCGGCGCGGAATCATGCTGAGCCGGGCGACCGCCTGGCACATCAGGAAGATGCTGGTGACATTGAGGTTCATCACCTTGTTCCAGGCTTCCAGCGGGTGATCTTCCGCCGGCGCAGTCCAGTTGGCGCCGGCATTGTTCACCAGGATGTCGATCTGCCCGAACGCACGCATCGTCTCTTCGGCCACGCGCGTGATCTCCGCCGGCTGGCTGGCGTCGGCTGCCATGCAGTGGGCGTCCATGCCCTGGGCGCGCAGTGTGCCTGTGGTCGCCTCCAGCTCGGCAGCCTTGCGCGATATCAGCATGACACGGGCGCCGGATTCACCCAGCGCCTGCGCAATCTGCAGGCCGAGTCCGCGCGAGCCGCCGGTCACCAGCGCGGTCTTGCCGCTGAGGTCGAACAATTTTCCGATCGGCGTGCTCATGACCGGCGCCGCAGGCGGGCGCCGGGCGTGGATCCGCCTGGCGTCATTGCCGTTCGATGCCGGCGGCGCTGACCACCGGCGCGATTTTTTCAATCTCGGCGATCTGCAGCTTGCGGAATTCATCCGGAGTCATCTGCAGCGGGTCGGCGCTGATCTTGCTCATCAGTTCGCGCACGCGCGGCGTTTTCATGGCGTTCATGAACAGGGTGTTGAGCCGATTGACCACCGCCGGCGGCGTGTTGGCCGGAGCCCATACGCCGAAGAACACGGTCAGGCTATAGCCCACCACGCCGGCCTCGGCGATAGTGGGCAGATTGGGCATGGAGCCGGCGCGCCGGTCGGCCATCACGGCCAGCGGCTTGATCTTGCCGGCCTGCATCTGGCCCGCAGCACTGGCGCCGTCGGTGAACACGGCGTCGATGCGTCCGCCAGCCAGATCGACCAGCGCGGCGGCCGTGGCGCGGTAGGGCACATTGGTCATGGGGGCGCCGGACTTCTGCTTGAACATCTCGCCGGACAGCCGCATGGTGGCTGTTGAACTGCCGAAGGTCAGGCCCTTGCCTTCCTTGGCGCGCTTGATCACGTCAGCCACGCTGTTAAGGGACGATGCGGTGTTGACATACAGCTGCAGGGGCAGGGCCAGCAAGGGAGCGACCGGCACGAAATCCTTGATCGGGTCATACGGCAGGTTCTTGTACAGATGCACATTGACGACCTGGGTCGAACTGGTCGACAGCAGCAAGGTATAGCCGTCGGGTGGCGAGGTGGCCACGGCCTTCGCGCCGATCGCGCCTTCGGCGCCGGTGCGGTTTTCAACCAGCACCGACAGACCGGTCTCCTCGGTGATACCTTGCGCCACGAGCCGCGCGACGATGTCGGTGGAGCTGCCCGCGCCCAGGGGAACGATGATGTGGATCGGCTTGGACGGGAACTGCTGCGCATGCGCCGGGCTGCTGACGATACCGGCGGTGAGCAGGCTGGCGGCAAGGCCGCGAAGGGCGCCTGTGCCTGAGACGGCCAGCAGGCCGATGGCAGCCGAAGCGGCGCGGCGGGACAGGGGGGGGCGATTTTGGCTCTTCATGATGTCTCCTTGTGAGTCTGGTTGGCGGGTCGGGCTGAGTGAGGTCCGTGTTCAATCGATGGTGCCGGCCTTTTTCAGGGCCGCCACTGCTTCGGTCGTCAGCCAGCGCGACAGTGCGTTGGCATTATTGTCCGGCGTGATGTCCTTGGGCGCAGTAGGGATGGCAGGCACGGTGCGGCTGAAGCGCGGCGCGGTGGCGGGCTGCAGCACGCCGTCGACTGTGCAAAAGCTTTCGCGCGCCTGGAAGTGTGGATGCTTTGCCGCTTCGACCCACGACAGAACCGGCGCGAAGCAGGCATCCGTGCCTTCGAGCAGAGCCGTCCATTCGGCGCGTGTGCGCCGCTTGAAGCGGTCGGCGAACAGCACCTTGCCACGCTCCCAGTTGGCCGGATCGTTGTGCTTGCCGATCTGCTGCGGATCGATCTCCAGCAGGCGAAGCAACTCGGCATGAAAGCGCTCTTCCAGCGCGGCCACCGAAATCCACTCGCCATCGGCGCACTGGTAGACGTTGTAGAAGTGCGAACCACCGTCGACCTGGTTGGTGCCGCGCTTGTCATTGAAGATGCCGGCGCCGAACATGCCGATGAAGGTGGTCTGCATGTTGATCACGCCATCGGCCATGGCTGCGTCCACCACCTGGCCGCGACCGCTGGCGCGCGCCTCGATGACGGCTGCCAGCAGGCCGAAGGCCAGGTACAACGAGCCGCCGGCGAAATCCCCCATCAGGCTGAGCGGAACCGAGGGCGGTCCGTCCCGTTGGCCCATGGCACGGATGGCGCCGGTCAACGCGACATAGTTAAGATCGTGGCCCGCCGCCAACGCCAGCGGTCCGGTCTGGCCCCAGCCCGTCACGCGGCCATAGGCAAGTTTCGGATTGCGCGCCAGCGCCACGTCGGGCCCCAGACCCAGGCGTTCCATCACGCCGGGGCGAAAGCCCTCGATCAGCGCATCGGCCTGCCCGATCAGGTCGAGCACCAGCGCAACGGCGGCGGGGTCCTTGAGGTCCACGCCGATGATGTCGCGGTTGCGCAGCAGCAGGTCGTATTTGCGCGGCCGCTTGATGCCAAGGTCGGCGGGCGTGCGGCGATCGATGCGGATCACCGTGGCACCCAGGTCGGCCAGGAGCATGGCCGTCATCGGAGCCGGACCGATGCCCGCCATTTCGATCACTTTCATGCCCTGCAGCGGGCCGCTTTTCTTTTCCGTATTCATGGTCAGGCGTGGGTTTTCTTGTTGCGCTGTATGCCGAGTTCGGCGAAGACCTCGTCAGTGTGCTCGCCCAGGCAGGGCGGTGGTCGCCGAATCTGGGGCGGCGATTGCGAAAAATGGGTGGGGATCGCCGTGGCCACCATTGCGCCGGCCTGCGGGTGCCGGTAGTGGTGGAAGAAGCCGGTCTCCACGAGGTAGGGGTCGCTCGGCAGGTCTGCCAGACGCCTGACGATCGCGTGCGGCACGTCTGCGATCTCCAGCCGCGCGCAGGCTTCGGCCGAAGTGTGGCGGGCGATTTCCTCGCCCAGCGCACCGTACAGGGCCGGAAAGTTCAGCGAACGCGAGGCCACGGTCGCAAAGCGCGGGTCGGCGGCCAGATCCTGGCGGTCGAAGGCCGTAAACACGCGCTGCCACTGCGGGTCGGAGGTCGCCATGGCACAGACATGCCCGTCCTTGGTGGCAAAGGGACGGCGTTGCGGCATCAGGGCGCGGTCGTAGCCAAGCGGGCCCATGGGTTCGTCGAACCCGCCTTCCCACAGATGCTCGACCAGATTGAAGGACAGCATGGTCTCCAGCATGGGCACTTCCACGGCCTGACCCTGGCCGGTGCGCTCGCGGTGGAACAAGGCCATACCGATGGCCGAGGCCAGTGAGTGGCCGCAGAACTTGTCGGCGATCACTGTGGGCATGTAGCGCACCTGGCCGCTGGCGAGGAAATTGAGGTCGGCGATTCCGCTTTCACCCTGGATCACGTCGTCGTAGGCGGGATCGCTGCGTCGCGGCCCGTCGGAGCGGTAGCCCGGAGCGCAGGCATGGATGATGCGCGGATTGCGCGCCGCGATGGTCGCGTGGTCCACGCCCAGGCGTTGCGCGCCGTCCATGCGCATACTGTGGATGAAGACATCGGCCTGGTCGACCAGCTGCATCAGCGCGTCCTTGTCCTCAGGCTTCTTCAGGTCAAGCGTGACGCTGCGTTTGTTGCGGTTCATGCCCAGGAACATGGCGGCCATGCCAGGGTGGCGGCTTGGACCGATGAAACGGTTGAGCTCGCCCGAAGGGGGCTCGACTTTGATGACGTCGGCGCCCATGTCGCCCAGAATCTGTGCACACAGCGGGCCGAGGATGAATTGGGTCAGGTCGAGAACACGCACGCCAGCCAACGGGCCGGTGGGTGCGCAAACAGGGGAGGGGGGAGTGGCGGTAGGAGATTGCATCTATGGATTGCGCAGTCGAGTAATGAATGAGCGCTTGTTCAGTTATTGTTGACCACGCGGCAGGCGCTTGTCAAACCGGGAAACCACTGACACACCTACTGGCTGAGTGCCAATGCGCGGGTGCGCGTAGACGAATGAAGACTCGTTCAGTAAACTGCAAGGAACGAGGACCTTGTCATGAAATCAATCTGGATCTACAGCACTGCCGACGGCGCGCACAGCGCGAGCCGGCCACTGCCCCTGCCTTTCAGGCGCATGGAGCGCCCGATCGACCCCGAAATCTTCCGGCGCCAGGCCAGGGGCGAGGATGTGGGGCGCCCCCGGCTGACTCCCAGCAGCGGCCTGGGGGCGCAGCACCTTGCCGCCGGGCACGACACTGGTTGGCAGCCTGCCAGCGCGCGCAATCTGTGCATGGTGGTCTCGGGCCGTGTTGAGATCGAGACGGGCGACGGCGTGCACCATGTGCTGCAGCGCGGCGACGCCTTTCTGGAGGACGACCCGAGCGGGCGAGGCCACCGCCTGCGCTGCCCGAGCGACTGCCGTCTGCTCAGGCTGGGCGTCGGCGCCGACTGGAACCCTTCTGGCGCACCGCTGCCGGCGCAGGACAATCCGCAGGACGGCATGCCACGCCCGACCCGGCTGCGGCGCATGTACAAGGCGGCGGACGGCAAAGCCTACTTTCGCGAATTCGACACGCTCTTTCCTGCCGTGGGGGCGGCCGCCACGGCAGCGCGCCCAGTCAGAGGGTTTCATTTTGTGATCTTCCCCGACGGTTATTTCATCGACTGGCATCCCGAGGGTTGCAACAACTTCGTATGGATCACTGCGGGCGAGCTGGCGCTGGAAGTCAGCGGGGACCGAACGGTCGAGCGTTTCGGCGTTGGCGATGTCTGTCTGGCCGAGGACCGCACCGGCGAGGGCCATATCGACCGGGCGCACGGCCTGGTCCGCATGGTCCTCGTTGAACTGGAAGACGAGCAGCTTTGGCCCGTTGCGGGCGCGAAGTCCGCTGGAACCTCGGCATGAAGCACCGTCTCGACGGGCGCGTGGCGCTGGTCACCGGCGCCGGCTCAGGCATGGGGCGTGCGGCCTCGCAACTGATGGCGCAGGCGGGGGCCAGTGTGGTCGTGGCCGACAAAGACCTGGCAGCGGCGCAGCAGACCGTCGCACTCATCGAGGCCGCCAGCGGGGTGGCCGGCGCGGTGCAGGCCGATGTCTCGGTGGAAAACGAGGTCGCCGCGATGGTGGCGTATGCGGTGGACAGGTATGGCCGGCTCGATTGCGCGTTCAACAACGCGGGTGTGCCGGCGAGCGACAAATCGATCGAGACCTACTCGCTCAACGCCTTCAACCGGACCGTGTCGGTCAATCTCACGGGCGTCTTTCTCTGCATGAAACACCAGATCCTGCAGATGCGCCGCCAGGGCGGGCCCGCCGCCATCGTGAACAATGCCTCGGCCTGGGGCACGGGAGGCTGGGCCGGCGCGGCACCCTACGTGGCCAGCAAGGCCGGCGTGATCGGCCTGACAAAGTCCGCGGCGCTGGACTTGGCGGGAGTGGGCATCCGTGTCAATGCCGTGTGCCCGGGCCTGATTGCCACGCCGATGTCCAAGGGACTGGTCGATGATCCTGCGGGTGCGGCGATGGCCCTGGGCAAGCAACCCATGGGTCGTTTCGGCCAGCCCGAAGAAGTGGCCGAAGCCGTGCTGTGGCTGTGTTCGGATGCTTCCTCTTTCGTGACGGGTACGGCGATGATGGTCGACGGTGGTTGGGTCATCTGATTCCGGGCCCAAGGCCTTCCTGCAGGCTTGTGGCGGCAATGCTTTCCAGGGCATAATCGGGCCAACTCAACACCGCCGGTCGGCAACGCTCGGCGGTGTAACTTTTTCAGGAGACCGAAGTGAGCACCATTCCCATCACCCGGCGCGGCGCCGAGAAGCTCAAGGCCGAGCTGCACAAGCTCAAGACGGTGGACCGCCCCTGGGTGATCAACGCCATCGCTGAAGCGCGCGCGCAGGGCGATCTCAGCGAGAACGCCGAGTACGAAGCGGCCAAGGACCGGCAGGGATTCATCGAAGGCCGCATCCAGGAAATCGAGGGCAAGCTGTCGGCCGCGCAGATCATCGATCCGGCGGCGGTGGAGGCCAACGGCCGGGTCGTGTTCGGCTCCACCGTGGAACTCGAAGACCAGGCCACCGGTGGCGCCCTGAAGTACCAGATCGTCGGCGAGGACGAGGCCGACCTGAAGCAGGGCCTGATCAACATCGGCTCGCCGATTGCGCGTGCACTGATCGGCAAGGAAGAAGGTGATACCGCTGAGGTCCAGGCGCCGGGCGGCGTCAGGCGCTACGAAATCGTCAAGGTCCAGTACCTCTGAGCGCAGGCGCGCACATGGCCGGCTCTCGCCTCCAGTCCCTGGCCGTGTTGTGCGCGGCGTTGTGGTGGGGCAGCCTGGGTGCGATCGGCTTCATGGCGGTGCCGCTGCTGTTCGCCCATCTGCCCACACCGGCCGATGCGGGACGCATGGCGGCGCGCCTGTTCAGCGCGCAGACCTGGTTGTCCATGGCCTGCGGCATGCTGCTGCTGATGTTCTCGCGCGGACGCGGCGGTGGTGTCGCACCACACTGGGCGAAGCCAGTCCTGCCTTTCATCCTCGGCGCAATGCTGCTGGCCTTGCTTGTTGAATTTGCCATCGCGCCGCGCATTGTCGCGCGCGACAATCTGCGTCTGTGGCACGGACTGGGCAGCGCCGGCTACCTGTTGCAATGGCTGTGCGCAGGTGTGGTGCTGTGGAAGATCGCTGCGGCGTCGTCGCAGCGTGCGGCTCAGGACTGATTGCGCTTTTTCACGCTTTTTTGTTTGGGCTTGGCACGCTTGACCGTGCCGCCGGGGGTCAGCCGCTGATTGCCCAGGACGCGCAGGCGCTTGACCTCAGGGCGCTGGCCGCCGCGTGAGGCGTACTTGAGCACCTTGACTTCGCGCGGGCCGGCCATGCGGTCTTCGTCGCGCTCGCGCTCCTTCTCGATCTCGGGCTTGGGGCGCCACAGCACGAGCAGCTTGCCGATGTGCTGGATGGGCGCGGCGTTGAGGCTGTCGGCCAGTTCCTGGAAGATGGTTTCGCGGGCGACGCGGTCATCGTTGAACACGCGGATCTTGATCAGGCCGTGGGCATTGAGTGCTGCATCGGCTTCTTTTCTGACGGCGGGGGTCAGCCCATCGCCCCCGATCATGACCACCGGGTCGAGGTGATGGGCGTCAGCGCGGTGGTCCTTGCGCTGGGCTGGTGTCAGTTGTATTTGGGGCATACCCGTATTATCGAGCCAATGAAAGTCAAAACCCAAAGCAAAAAGGTCAACAAGTCGTGGTTGAACGACCACGTCAACGACCCCTACGTCAAGCTGGCCCAGAAAGAGGGCTACCGGGCGAGGGCGGCCTACAAGCTCAAGGAAATTGACGAGACCCTGGGCCTGGTCAAGCCCGGGCAGCTGATTGTCGACCTCGGTTCGGCGCCCGGAGCCTGGAGCCAGTACCTGCGGCGCCGGCTGTCGCCAGGCGGGGCGGCCGTGGGCGAGCTCGACGGCACGCTTCTGGCAGTCGACCTGCTGCCTATGGAGCCGGTCGAGGGCGTGCGCTTCGTCCATGGGGACTTCACCAACCCCGAGGTGCTGGCCCGCCTGCAGGCGCTGCTCGAAGGCCGCCTGGCCGATCTGGTCGTCTCCGACATGGCGCCCAACCTGTCCGGCATCGAGTCGTCCGATGCGGCGCGCATCGAGGCGCTGGTGGAGCTGGCCCTGGACTTTGCCCGCCATCACATGAAGGCCGAAGGTGCGCTGGTGGTCAAGCTGTTCCATGGCAGCGGCTACAGCCAGCTGGTCAAGCTGTTCAAGGACAACTTCCGTGTGGTCAAGCCGATCAAGCCCAAGGCCTCGCGCGACAAATCGTCCGAGACTTTTCTGGTTGGCCGGGGTCTGAAGCCCTTGAAGGCCCAAGGGGGACTGTAGTGAAAATACATCGTTCCACAGCTTGAAACGCCTAAAATGAGTCTCAAATACCCCACGTCCCTTTACCGGAGTGTCTGTTGAACAATCAGTGGTTTTCTAAAATCGCAGTCTGGCTGGTCATTGCCTTGGTGTTGTTCACTGTGTTCAAGCAGTTCGACACGCGCGGAGCGGCAGGCGCCAACTACCTCGGCTACTCCGACTTCCTTGAGGAAGTGCGCGCCAAGCGCGTCAAGAGCGCCACCATCCAGGAAGGCCAGGGGGGCACCGAGATCATCGCCGTCACCAACGACGACAAGCGGGTGCGCACTACTGCCACCTACCTGGACCGCGGTCTGGTGGGCGACCTCATTGCCAACAACGTCAAGTTCGACGTCAAGCCGCGCGAAGAAGGCTCCCTGCTGATGACCTTGCTCGTGAGCTGGGGTCCGATGCTCCTGCTGATCGGCGTGTGGATTTATTTCATGCGGCAGATGCAGGGTGGCGGCAAGGGCGGCGCCTTCAGCTTTGGCAAGAGCAAGGCGCGCATGATGGACGAGAGCAACAATCAGGTCACGTTTGCCGATGTCGCGGGCTGCGACGAGGCCAAGGAAGAGGTGCGCGAGGTCGTCGACTTCCTCAAGGACCCACAGAAATTCCAGAAGCTTGGCGGGCGTATTCCACGCGGCCTGCTGCTTGTCGGCCCTCCGGGCACCGGCAAGACGCTGCTGGCCAAGGGCATCGCCGGCGAGGCCAAGGTGCCGTTCTTCAGTATCAGCGGCTCTGATTTCGTCGAGATGTTCGTCGGCGTGGGCGCGGCCCGCGTGCGCGACATGTTCGAGAACGCCAAGAAAAATGCGCCCTGCATCATCTTCATCGATGAAATCGACGCCGTGGGGCGCCAGCGCGGCGCCGGCCTGGGCGGCGGTAACGACGAGCGCGAGCAGACGCTGAACCAGATGCTGGTCGAGATGGACGGCTTCGAGACCAACCTGGGTGTGATCGTGGTGGCCGCCACCAACCGTCCCGACATCCTGGACGCTGCGTTGCTGCGCCCGGGCCGTTTTGACCGCCAGGTCTATGTGACGCTG
>JAURZS010000170.1 GCA_030653255.1 Burkholderiaceae bacterium
TCGTCGGCTTCGGGCCTTGCGGCATCTTTGCCGCGCTGGTGCTGGCGCAGATGGGCTTTCGCCCCATCGTGCTGGAACGCGGACGGGCGGTGCGCGAGCGCACCAAGGACACGTGGGGACTGTGGCGCAAGAAGGTGCTGAACCCCGAGTCCAACGTGCAGTTCGGCGAGGGCGGCGCAGGCACTTTCTCGGATGGCAAGCTGTACAGCCAGATCAAGGACCCGCGCCACCTCGGGCGCAAGGTCATGAACGAGTTCGTGCAGGCCGGCGCGCCGCCCGAGATCCTGTACGAAGCCCACCCCCACATCGGCACCTTCAAGCTGGTCAAGGTCGTGGAGAACCTGCGTGCGCAGATCATCGCCCTGGGCGGCGAGGTGCGGTTCCAGCAGCGGGTGACGGGCTTGCACATCGAGGATGCGCCCGATGGCCGGCGCCTGCGCGGCCTCGAAGTCACCGATGCAGTCAGCGGCGAAGTCCATGCGCTGCGGGCCGACCATGTGGTGATGGCCCTGGGCCACAGCGCGCGCGACACCTTCGGGATGCTGCATGCGCAGGGCGTGTACATGGAGGCCAAGCCTTTTTCCATCGGCTTTCGCATCGAGCATCCGCAAAGCCTGATCGACCGCGCGCGCTGGGGCCGCCATGCCGGCCATCCCTTGCTGGGCGCGGCCGACTACCGGCTGGTGCACCATGCGGCCAATGGGCGTTCGGTCTACAGTTTTTGCATGTGCCCTGGCGGCACCGTGGTGGCGGCGACCTCCGAGCCGCAGCGGGTGGTCACCAACGGCATGAGCCAGTACTCGCGCAACGAGCGCAATGCCAATGCCGGCATCGTCGTGGGCATCACGCCCGAGGACTATCCGGGCGGCCCGCTGGCGGGCATCGAGCTGCAGCGCGCGCTCGAATCGCAGGCCTTCGTGCTGGGCGGCGGTGACTACGAGGCGCCGGGGCAGCGCGTGGGCGACTTCCTGGCCGGCCAGCCTTCGAGCGGGCCCGGCAGCGTCGAGCCCTCGTACAAGCCAGGGGTCCGTTTCGGCGATCTGTCCCGGGCGCTGCCCGATTATGCGATCACGGCCCTGCGCGAAGCCCTGCCCGCCTTCGGCCGAAAGATCAAGGGCTTCGACATGCCCGATGCAGTGCTGACCGGTGTGGAGACGCGCACCTCCTCGCCGGTCAGGATCACGCGCGGCGAAGACATGCAGAGCATCAATCTGCGCGGACTGTACCCCGCCGGCGAGGGCGCGAGCTACGCCGGGGGGATTCTGTCGGCCGGCGTCGACGGCATCAAGGTCGGCGAGGCCGTGGCCAGAAACATGGCGGGCGGAGGAGCCTGACCGGCCCGGGCAGAGCGCCCCGGACTCAGACCTGCGCCTGCTGCAGCGCCGCGATGCGCTCTTCGATCGGCGGGTGGGTCGAGAACAGCTTGCCGATGCCGCCGGCGATGCCCATGGCCTGTATGGTCTTGGGCAGCTCGCCGGGCACCATGCCGCCGAGACGGGCCAGCGCATTGACCATCGGCTGGCGGCGGCCCATCAGATGGGCCGACCCGGCATCGGCGCGGAATTCGCGCTGACGCGAGAACCACGCCACGATGATGGCGGCGACAAAGCCCAGCAGGATGTCCAGCACGATGGTGGTCACGTAGTAGCCGATGCCGGGGCCGGACGAGCGGTCGTCGCCACGGCGCAGGAATGAATCGACCGCGTAGCCGATGACGCGCGACAGGAATACCACGAAGGTGTTCATCACCCCCTGGATCAGGGTCATGGTGACCATGTCGCCATTGGCGATGTGGGCCACTTCGTGGCCGATCACGGCCTCCACTTCCTCGCGGGTCATGCCTTGCAGCAAGCCGGTGGACACGGCGACCAGCGCGGAATTCTTGAAGGCGCCGGTGGCAAAGGCATTGGGCTCGCCGTCGAAGATGCCGACCTCGGGCATGCCGATGCCGGCCTTGTCGGCAAAGCGTCGCACGGTCTCGAGAATCCAGGCTTCGTCGGCCGACTGCGGCTGCTCGATCAAACGCACGCCCGCGCTCCACTTGGCCAGGGGCTTGCTGATCAGCAGCGAAATAAGAGCGCCGCCGAAGCCCATGACCAGAGAGAACATCAGCAAGGTGCCGAGGTTCAGGCCGTTGGCCGTGAGGTAGCGGTTCACGCCCAGCAGGCTGGCGACGATACCCAGCACCGCGACGACGGCGACATTGGTGAGCACGAACAGGAAAATGCGTTTCATGGGTTCCTTCTGAAGACGGCCCGTCAATGGCAGACCGTTGGCGCGAATGGTAGGGGCGGGATCGCAGAAATCAAGTCTACGCCCACAAAGTCAAAGGGTATTCCGGCACGGCGCAGGGTGAGCTCAGGCCTTGCGCCAGGGCAAGGTTTCGCCGTGGCGCAGGGGCTTGAGTTCGGCGTCGCCGAAGGGAAAAGCCGCCGGGGGTGTCCAGGACTCGCGGCGCAGGGTGATGCGCCCGGTGTTGCGCGGCAGTCCGTAGAAATCCGGGCCGTTGAAACTGGCGAAGGCCTCCAGCCGGTCCAGCGCGCCGGCCGCATCGAAGGCCTCGGCGTACATCTCCATGGCGGCATGTGCCGTATAGCAGCCGGCGCAGCCGCTGGCATGCTCTTTCAGGTGGGCCGGGTGCGGCGCGCTGTCCGTGCCCAGGAAATAGCGCGCGCCGCCACGCGTGGCGGCCTCCACCAGGGCCAGACGATGGACCTCGCGCTTGAGCACGGGCAGGCAGTAATAGTGCGGCCGCAGCCCGCCGGTGAAGATGGCGTTGCGGTTGTAAAGCAGGTGGTGGGCCGTGATGGTGGCCGCCGTGAGGGCGCCGGCGTCGCGCACATAGTGCGCGGCCTCGCGCGTGGTGATGTGCTCGAAGACGATTTTCAGTGCCGGGAAATCCCGGCGCAGGGGTATGAGTTGCGAGTCGATGAAGACCGCCTCGCGGTCGAACACATCGACGCCGGGCGCGGTCGACTCGCCGTGCACCAGCAGCAGCAGGCCTTCGCGCTGCATGGCTTCAAACACGGGATAGATCTTGCCCAGCGAGGTCACGCCGGCGTCGCTGTTCGTGGTGGCGCCTGCGGGATAGAGCTTGCAGGCGACGATGCCGGCGGCCTTGGCGCGCCGGATCTCCTCGGGCTGCAGGTTGTCGGTGAGGTACAGCGTCATCAGGGGCTCGAAGTCCGTGCCCGCGGGCACGGCCGCCAGAATGCGGTCGCGGTAGGCCAGCGCCTGCGCCGTGGTGGTCACGGGCTCGCGCAGATTGGGCATGATGATGGCGCGCGCAAACTGCGCGGCGGTATGGGGGACGACGGTGCGCATGGGCTCGCCGTCGCGCACATGGAGGTGCCAGTCGTCGGGCCGCGTGAGGGTGATGGAATCGGTGGAACTCATGTCCGGGATTGTGGCATTGGATGGGGTCGGGTCAGCATCTCGGGCACCAGCAGTGCCTCCAGCTCCTCGCGCGACATGATGCCCAGCGACTGCGCCACCTCGCCGATGGAAAACCCTGTGGTGATCGCCGTCTTGGCGATCAGGGCCGCCTGCTCGTAGCCGATCAGCGGGCTGAGCGCGGTCACCAGCGTAACCGACTCGCGCACCCGCCGGGCCAGCAGTTCGCGGTTGGCCTCGATGCCGGCCACGCAATGGGTTTGCAGCGTGCGGCAGGCCTGGCTCAGGTGTTCGATGCTCTTGAACAGGCTCCAGCCCATGATGGGCTCGAAGGCGTTGAGCTGGAGCTGGCCGGCCTCGGAGGCCATGGTCACCGTCATGTCGTTGCCGATCACCTCGAAAGCGACCTGGTTCACCACCTCGGGAATCACCGGGTTGACCTTGCCCGGCATGATGGACGAGCCTGCCTGGCGCGCCGGCAGGCGGATGTCGCCAAAGCCGGCCTGCGGGCCGCTGGACAGCAGCCGCAGGTCATTGCAGATCTTGCTGAGTTTGGTCGCCACCCGCTTGAGCACGCCGGACAGCTGCACCATGGCGCCGGTATCTTGTGTGGCCTCGATCAGATTGACGGACTTCACCACCGGTATGCCGCTGTCCTCGGCCAGATAGCGGCAAGCCAGGTCGGCATAGGCCGGCGGGGCATTGATGCCCGTGCCGATGGCCGTGGCCCCCAGGTTGATCTCCTGGATAAGGCGGCGCGCTTCGCGCAGGCGCTCCTCGTCCTCGCCGATCATCACTGCATAGGTCAGGAACTCCTGGCCCAGCGTCATCGGGACCGCGTCCTGCAACTGAGTGCGACCGATTTTGAGAATATCCTTGAACTCATCGGCCTTGACTTCGAAGCCGCCGCGCAGAAAGGCCATGGACGCCAGCAGCCGGTCGATGCCGATCCACAGGGCCAGCCGCACCGCGGTGGGATACACATCGTTGGTGCTTTGGGATGCGTTGACATGGTCGTTGGGGTGCATCGCTTCGTAGTGCCCCTTGGGCAGGCCGAGTTTTTCGAGCGCAATATTGGCGATGACCTCGTTGGCATTCATGTTGGTGGAGGTGCCCGCGCCCCCCTGGATCACGTCGACCACGAACTGCGCGTGATAGCGCCCCGCGATCAGTTCGTCGCAGGCCTGCACGATGGCCTGGGCGCGCCCGGCATCGAGGACACCCAGTTCCAGATTGGCGCGCGCCGCAGCCTTCTTGACGAAACCCAGACCGCGGATCAGCTCGGGCATGGCTGCCACGGTCGTGCCCGAGATCGGGAAATTTTCGACCGCCCGCGCCGTGTGCACACCCCAGTAGGCATCTGCGGGAATTGGCTTTTCGCCAAGAAAATCGTGCTCCATGCGAAAGTTGTCGGACATGGGGGATCCTCGCTTTCTTGGAAATCAGGCTCGCGGTGCGCCCGCCGTTGCGGCGGCGGGCTGCGATTGCACAAGATGGCTCCACAGCGCCTGTGCCGCGCCGGCCGGCGCGGTCTTGCCCAGCGGCCGCTCGCGGTAGGCACGCAGCTCCAGGGAGATGTTCATGCCTTCGAGATCCGCAGGCGCTGCGCTCACGAGCTTGCGCGCGCGCAATTCCCGACGCACCGTGCTGTGGGGAAGAAAGGCAATGCCGTGCCCTTCCAGGGCCATGGCCTTCAGGCTCTCGGCCACGTCAGTCTCATAGACGCGGTCGAGGTGGATGGGCGTGTCCGACTGCTGCAGCAGCAGATCGACGACGCGGCCGAGGTAGGCGTCGGGCGCGTAGCCGAGATAGGGCAAGGGCCGGTTCCCCTGCCCCGGCAGCACGAAGAGCGGCGCTCCGGCAGCGTCAGTCCGGACATAGGGCGCCAGTTGCTCATGCCCCAGCGGCACCATTTCGTAGCGCCGGGAGTCGAGCGGGATCGGCAAGGCACTGTGGTGATAGGCGATCAGCACGTCGCATTGGCCTTCGACCAGGCGCATCACCGCGTCGTGCACATTGAGCGCGATCAGGCTGCTCTTGAAGGGCCCGTATTTCTCGCGCAGCGCCGACACCCAGGCCGGAAAGAAAGTGAAAGCCAGTGAATGCGGCGCCGCAAACTCGATCACATCCTTGCCGGCCACGCTGTGGCCGCGCAGCATGGCGCGCGTGCTCTGCAGCGCCTGGAGGATTTCAATCGCCTGTCCGTGCAGCGTCTCGCCGGCCGGCGTCAGGCGCGTGGGATAGGAGCTGCGGTCGATCAGGTCCGAGCCAGCCCAGGCTTCCAGCGCCTGGATGCGGCGCGAGAACGCCGGTTGCGTGACGTGCCGCAGTTGCGCCGAGCGGCTGAAACTGCGGGTTTCAGCCAGACTGACGAAGTCTTCCAGCCATTTGGTCTCCATGGTCGGATTATGCGGAGTCGGCGAGCCCGGGCTCCGAACTCTGCTGCAACGACCACATGGACGCATAGCGCTGCCCGCGGGCCAGCAGTTCGGCATGGGTTCCGCGCTCGATGATGCGGCCGGCTTCCATGACCAGGATCTCGTGCGCGTCGACCACCGTGGACAGGCGGTGCGCGATCACCAGCGTGGTCTTGTTGCGCGCGGCGGTCTGCAGCTCGGCCTGGATGGCCCGCTCGTTGGCGGAATCGAGCGCCGAGGTTGCTTCGTCGAAGATCAGTATGGGCGGGTTCTTCAGCAGGGTACGCGCGATAGCGACGCGCTGCTTCTCGCCGCCGGACAGCTTGAGGCCGCGCTCGCCGACCATGGTGCCATAGCCGGCCGGTGTGGCACTGATGAAGTCATGGATGCGTGCGGCGCGGGCCGCCTCCTCGACCTCGGCGCGGCTGGCACCGGGGCGCCCGTACGCAATGTTGTACTCCACGGTGTCGTTGAACAGCACCGTGTCCTGCGGCACGATGCCGATGGCCTGACGCAGGCTGGCCTGCGTGACCTGGCGGATGTCCTGACCGTCGATGGTGATGCGCCCCTGCTGCACGTCATAAAAGCGGTACAGCAGCCGGGCCAGCGTGGACTTTCCCGAACCCGATGGACCGACCACTGCCACCGTCTTGCCTGCGGGAATTTCGAAACTGATGTCGTGCAGGATCTGGCGCGCCGGATCGTAGGCAAAGCGGACGTTCTCGAAGCGCACCTGCGGCGTGCCCTGCAGCGCCAGCGGCTGCGCCTGCGGCGCATCGGCGACCTCGCGCTCCTTTTCCATGAGGCGGAACATCTTGTCCAGGTCGGTCAGGCTTTGCTTGATCTCGCGGTACAGCACACCGAGAAAGCCCAGCGGAATGTAGAGCTGGATCATGAAGGCGTTGATCATCACCAGATCACCCAGGGTCATGCGCCCGTCGACCACGCCCTGCGTGGCGCGCCACAGCATGGCCACCAGGCTCACGCCGATGATCAACTGCTGCCCGGTGTTGAGCAGGCTGAGCGTGGTCTGGCTCTTGATGGCGGCGCGGCGGTACTTCTCCAGGCTCTCGTCGTAGCGGCGGGCCTCGAACTCCTCGTTGTTGAAGTACTTGACAGTCTCGTAGTTGAGCAGGGAGTCGATGGCGTGGCTGTGCGCGGTCGAGTCCAGCTCGTTCATGGTGCGGCGGAACTTGGTGCGCCACTCGGTGACCGTCACCGTGAAAGCCACGTAGAACACCAGGGCCGCGAGCGTGATCCAGGCAAACCAGACATCGAACTTGACAGCCAACAGCGTCAACACCATCGCCACCTCGATCAGCGTGGGCACGATGCTGTAGAGAGAATAGGAAATCAGCGAGTGCACGCCGCGCGTGCCGCGCTCTATGTCGCGCGTCATGCCCCCGGTCTGCCGCTCCAGATGAAAGCGCAGGCTCAGCGCGTGCAGGTGGCGAAACACCTGCAGGGAAATGCTGCGCGCCGCGCCTTCGGTGGCCTTGGAGAACACCAGCTCGCGCAGCTCGGTCAGCAGCGAAGTGGACAGGCGCAGCAGGCCGTAGGCCAGCAGCAGCCCCAGAGGCACGACCAGCAGCGCGGCGGTGTCTCCCGGCTTGAGCGACAGCGCGTCGACCAGTTGCTTGAGCAACAAGGGCACGCCGACATTGGCGACCTTGGCCCCGACCATGAAAGCCAACGCCGCCATCACCCGCCATTTGTAGGCCCACAGATAAGGGAACAGGCGCCGCAGCGTGGCCCAATCAGTACGGTCGGGTTCGGGGGCGGCGCCAGGAGGCCGCAAGGTCAGGGCATGGGAAGTTTCGCCGCTTCGGCGCATGGGGGACAATCGTGAAGTTGCGTATCTCCTACATTGTGCCCATGTCCACGATCTCAAGTGACCCGAAGGTCCGCCTGCCCACCGACAGCGAGCTGGTCCTCAAGGTCATTCCCATGCCCGCCGACTGCAACGCCAATGGCGACATCTTCGGCGGCTGGGTCATGGCCCAGGTGGACCTGGCCGGCTCGGTGCTGCCCGCGCGCCATGTGCACGGCCGCATGGCCACCATCGCGGTCAATCAGTTCGTGTTCAAGCAGCCGGTACGCGTGGGCGACATCCTGTCTTTCTACTCCAGGGTGACCCGCGTGGGCAGGACATCGGTCACCGTGCAGGTCGAGGTCTATGCGGAGCGCTTTGGTTCGCAGGGGGAATACATCAAGGTCACCGAAGCCTCGGTCACTTATGTGGCGATCGACGAGCAGGGGCGCCCGCGCGAGTTCGCCAAGCCCCCGCCGGGCTGATCCCGCCCGGCCGGCGCCTCAGCTCACCATGAAGGCCGCCGACCCGCAGGCCAGCAACTCGCCGTCGGCCCCCGTGAACTCCATGCGCGTGGACGCCACGCGCGATCCCAGCCGCAGCACTTCGGCGCGCAGATGGAAAGTGGTGCCTATGGCCCGGCGCAGAAAATCCACGCGCAGGTCGATGGTTCCGAGCTTGAGGAAGCGCTCCAGGCGCTGCATGGGCGGCACGTCCATATGGCGTCCGCCGATGGCGGCCATGCAGGCCAGCCCCGCCATCGCATCGAGTCCGGTGCATATGACGCCGCCATGCAGCTGGTTGGTCATGAAATGGCCGACCAGATCGCGCTTCATGTCGAGGCGGCCCATGGCGATCCCTTCGGGTTTGATGGCCGTGACCTTCAGGCCCAGCACCGAGTTGAAGACAATGCGTTGTTCAAAGATTTCCGTCAGCCCCTGGATGAAAGAGTCTTCGAAGGCGGCAGGCAGCGGTATGTTTTTCTTCATTGGGTTCAGAGTTGGGAGAAGTCGGGCCTGCGCTTTTCCATGAAGGCCGTGAAGGCTTCGCGTGCCGCCGGCTCGGCAAGCATGCGGCCGAAGACCTTGCCTTCGTCGGCCATCTGCTGCGCAACCAGCGCCGCCTGGCCTTTCTTCATGAGCCGCTTGGTCTCCACCAGCGAGGCCAGGGGCTTGGCTGCAAGTTTGCGGGCCTGCGTCTGCGTGAATTCATTGGCCTCGGTGGGCGGCACGATGCGGTTGACCAGTCCGACCTCCAGCGCGGCCTCCGCCATGAAGGGCTCGCCCATCAGCAGCGCCTCGGCGGCGCGGTGGTAGCCGAACATCTGCGGCACCAGCAGGGACGACGCAGCCTCGGGACACAGCCCCAGGTTGACGAAAGGCAAGGAAAAGGCTGCGTTGTCTCCGGCGTAGACCAGGTCGCAATGGAACAGCAGGGTCGTGCCGATGCCCACCGCCGGGCCGCAGACCGAAGCCAGCAGCGGCTTGGGAAACTGCGCGATGCCGTGCAGGAAGTCGAAGACCGCCGATCCTTCGGACAACGGCGGGTTGTTCAGAAAATCACCGACGTCGTTGCCCGCGCTGAAAATGGTGGCATGGCCCTGGATCACCAGCACGCGTGTGGCGGCATCCGCCGCAGCGCGGCGCAACTCGCCGGCCAAGGTTGCGTACATCGCCACGGTGAGGGAGTTCTTGCGCTCGGGGCGATTCAGGGTGAGCGTGGTCACGCCATGGCCGCTGTCGATCAGGATGTCGGACATGGCTTATTCCTTGTAGTAGACGATCTGTGAGGTGGTGGCGAGCAAAAGGCCTGCCTCGTTCCAGATCTGCGCGGTCTGGTCGAAAAAGCCATTGTGGTAACCCTGACCGGCGGCCTGCCCCATCAGGTAGCCGCTGCCGGTGTCGCGCAATTGCTGCGCGCCAACATGGAAATACACCGTGATCGACACGGTGCCCGCCGGCGTGTGCCTGGCGCGGCGCAGCCAGATGCGTGGAAAGAAGAAGTCCGCCATGGCGGTGAGAGACGCAAAGTCGAGCGCTCGCGCAGGCTCGTCGCGCATCCACAGACGCGACAGGGCCTCGTTTTCGCTGCCGTCCCAGACTTCGGGGAAACTGCCTGTGATCGGGCGGGCATCGTAGCGCTTGACCCATTCGACGCCGCCATGCCGCGTGACGCGCGCCAGCTCGCCCGGGGGCGGCACCTGCGGCATGCGGACGTCGTCCGTGCCCCAGGTGTCGCGCCGCAGCGCGGTCAGGGCCGTGCCGGTCAGGGTCACGGCGCCGTCCTGGAGCATCTCGATCTGCCAATGCTGCGTCGACCGGTTGGTGCGCGCGGCATGCGCCTTCACCTCGAACGGTCCGTCGGCCAGCGCGGCAGCGTAGTTGACGGTCAGCGACACGGGTTCGCCGAGCAGGTCGGGGTGCAGCAGCACCGCCTGCAGCGCCTGCGCTGCGGTCACGCCGCCAAAGGGGCCGACCATATTGCCGTAACCGGGATGGGTACGGCCGCGAAAAAGGTCCGGACCAGCGGGCGTCAGCGCGATGGCCTCATCGAATACATGCTTGCTCATACGCTGGATTGTCCCTCAGACCCGCTCGAAGATGCCTGCAGCGCCCTGGCCCATGCCCACACACATGGTGACCATGCCGTACTTCAGATTCTTGCGGCGCAGGGCATGCACCACCGTGGCCGAACGGATGGCGCCGGTCGCGCCCAGCGGATGGCCCAGCGCGATCGCGCCGCCCATCGGATTGACCCTTGACGGGTCGAGCCCCAGGGTGCGGATCACGGCCAGCGACTGCGCCGCGAAGGCTTCGTTGAGTTCGAACCAGCCGATGTCGTCGAGCTTCAGGCCGGCATAGCGCAGGGCCGCCGGAATGGCCTCCACCGGACCGATGCCCATGATCTGCGGCGGCACGCCGCGCGCCGCATAGCTCACAAAGCGCGCCAGCGGCGTCAGGCCGAACTGCTTGACGGCCCGCTCGCTGGCCAGCACCAGAACGCCGGCGCCGTCCGAGGTCTGCGAGCTGTTGCCGGCCGTGACCGAGCCGCGCGCGGCGAACACGGTCTTGAGCTTTGACAGTCCCTCGACCGTGGTATCGGCGCGGGCGCCCTCGTCCAGACTGAGGATGCGGCGCTGTTGCGTGACTTCGGCGCTTTGCAGGTCGACGCTGCGCTCGGTCACCTCCACCGGCGTGATCTCGTCGCTGAATTCACCCGCCTTCATCGCGGCCAGCGCCTTCATGTGGGACTGGTAGGCGAACTCGTCCTGCGCGGCGCGGCTGACCTTCCATTGCGCGGCGACCTTCTCTGCCGTCAGGCCCATGCCGTAGGCGATGCCGATGTTCTCGTCGCGATCGAACATGGACGGCGACAGCGAGGGCGAGTTGCCCATCATGGGCACCAGGCTCATGCTCTCGACGCCGGCGGCGATCATCACATCGGCCTCGCCCACGCGGATGCGGTCAGCCGCCATCTGCACCGCATTCAGGCCCGAGGCGCAGAAGCGGTTGACCGTGACCCCGCCCACGCTGTGGGGCAAGCCGGCCAGCACGGCCGCGATGCGCGCCACGTTGAGACCTTGCTGCGCCTCGGGAATGGCGCAGCCGCAGAC
Organism: Burkholderiaceae bacterium; assembly: GCA_030653255.1. Taxonomy (GTDB): domain Bacteria; phylum Pseudomonadota; class Gammaproteobacteria; order Burkholderiales; family Burkholderiaceae_C; genus JAURZS01. The sequence continues at coordinate 11,234 of JAURZS010000170.1, forward strand.
GATGTCCTCGATGGCGGCCGGGTCCAGCGCCGGCACCTGCGCCAGCGCCGCGCGCAGCGTCGTCACCAGCAGGTCGTCGGGGCGCGTGTTGCGCAAGCTTCCCCGGTGCGAGCGGCCGATCGGCGTGCGCGTGGCCGCAACGATGTAGGCGTCCTGTATCTGTTTCATCCGTATCTCCTGGCGTGTCTGTCGCTGTTCAGTGGCGGTTCAATTCCTCACCGGCTTACCGGTGGAGAGCATGCCCAGGATGCGTTCCTGGGTCTTGGGGTGCGTGAGCAGCGCACAGAAGGCCTGGCGCTCCAGCGTCATCAGGTACTCCTCCGTAACCAGCGTGCCGGGGTCGACGTCGCCGCCGCACACCACGTTGGCAATGAGCGAGGCGATGTGGAAGTCATGCGCGCTGATGAAGCCACCGTCGCGCATGTTGACCAGCGTGCCCTTGATCGACGCAATGCCGTCGCGACCCGCGACGGGGAAGCTGCGCCGGTGCGGCGCGCGATAGCCGCTGCGGTGCATGGCGCGGGCCTCGTTGAGGGCAACGAAAAGCAGTTCATCCTTGTGCGGAACCACCAGATCGCTGTCCAGCAGGTAGCCGAGCCGGCGCGACTCCAGTGCGCTGGTACCGACCTTGGCCATGGCCGCCGCCGTAAAGCCTTCGCTCAGGAAAAACAGCAGGTTCTTGTTGGTCGAGGCCTGCATGTTCTCGGCGGCACGCCGCGCGATATAGGTCAGTCCGCCCGCGCCGGGCACCAGGCCCACGCCGACCTCGACCAGGCCGACATAGCTCTCCATGGCCGCGACGCGGCGCGCAGAATGCACCGCCAGCTCGCAGCCGCCGCCCAGTGCCAGCCCGTGTAGGGCGCTGACCACCGGCGTCTGTGCGTAGCGCAGCTTGAGCATGATGCGCTGCAGCTCGGCCTCGAGCTCGTCGATGGCGCCAACGCCGGACATCATGAAGGCCGGCAGCATGGACTGCAGATCGGCCCCGGCGCTGAAGGGCTCGTCGCCCGACCAGATCACCAGCCCGGCGTAATCCCGCTCGGCCAGGTCCACCGCCTGCGACAGTCCTTCGGCCACGTCGGCGCTGATGGTGTGCATCTTGGTCTTGATGCTGGCGATGAGAACGTCGTCCAGCGTCCATAGACGGATCGCGTTGTCTTCGTGCACGGTCTTGCCGGCGTTGGCGAAGTCCGCCGCCGCCTCGCCGCGCACCCTCTGGGGAAACAGCTGGCGCTCATGCACGGGCAGGCGGCGGGCGGGCGTGAAGCAGCGGCGCGTCGGGTCCCATGAACCCTGTGGCGTGTGCACGCCGCCCGCGTCCGCCACCGGACCCTGGGTCACCCAGTCGGGCAGCGGGGCCGCGCTCAGGGTCTTGCCCTCGGCGATGTCCTGCGCGATCCACCCCGCCACCTGCAGCCAGCCCGCCTCCTGCCACAGCTCGAAGGGGCCCTGCTTCATGCCGAAGCCCCAGCGCATGGCCAGGTCAATGTCGCGCGCGGTCTCGGCGATGGACGCCAGGTGCACGGCGGCATAGTGGAAGCTGTCGCGCAGGATGGCCCACAGAAAGCGGGGCGCCGCGCCTTCGGCCTCGCGCAGCAGACGCAGGCGCTCGCCCGCCGGTCGGCGCAGCATGCGGCCCACCACTTCGTCGGCCTTGGCGCCAGCCGGCACATAGTCGCCCGATTCCAGCTCGAAGCGCAGGATGTCGCGCCCCGCCTTCTTGTAGAAGCCGGCGCCCGACTTCTGCCCCAATTGGCCCAGCTCCAGCAACTTGGCCAGCACCGGCGGTGTGCCATAGCTGGCATAGAAAGGATCTGTGTCGGGTGTGAGCTTGTCCTGCAGCGTGCGGATCACGTGGGCCATGGTGTCCAGGCCCACGACATCGGCAGTGCGGAAGGTGCCCGAACTGGCGCGCCCGAGCTTCTTGCCGGTCAGGTCGTCGACCACATCGACCGACAGGCCGAAGGTCTCGGCCTCCTTCATGGTGGCCAGCATGCCTGCGATGCCGATGCGGTTGGCGATGAAGTTCGGCGTGTCCTTGGCGCGCACCACGCCTTTGCCCAGGCTGGTGGTGACGAAGGTCTCCAGGTCGTCAAGCACCTGGGCCGCAGTGGTCGGCGTCGGAATCAGCTCGACCAGCGTCATGTAGCGCGGCGGATTGAAGAAGTGGATGCCGCAAAAGCGCGACTGGATGTCCGCCGGCAGCGCCTCGCTCATCTGCGTGATCGACAGGCCCGAGGTGTTGGACGCCACGATGGCATGCGGCGCCAGCGCGGGCGCGATTTTCCGGTACAGGTCGAGCTTCCAGTCCATGCGCTCGGCGATGGCCTCGATCACCAGATCGCACTCTTTGAGCAGATCCATGTTCTCGTCGTAATTGGCCTGCCGGATCAGCGCGGCGTCCTCCGGCACGCCCAGGGGTGCGGGCTTGAGCTTCTTCAGGCCGTCGATCGCGCGCGACACGATGGCGTTCTTCGGCCCTTCCCTGGCCGGCAGATCGAACAGGATCACCGGCACCTTGACATTGACCAGATGGGCCGCAATCTGCGCGCCCATGACACCGGCGCCGAGCACGGCCACCTGCTTGATGTTGAAACGACTCATGAGCTTTCCGCCTTTGCGTGAAACGGTGTGGCGCGCCGGCTCAGGCCAGGGCCGCGTCGGTGTCGGTAAGCACCTTGCTGCCCGCGCGGGCAGCGCGCATCAGCGAGGCAGTCTCGGGAAACAGCTTGGCAAAGTAAAAGCGCGCCGTCTGCAGCTTGCCCTGGTAGAACGGGTCGGTGTTGCCGGCCGCGATCTCGCGCAGTGCGACCTGCGCCATGCGCGCCCAGAAATAACCGAAAGTCAGGTGGCCGGCCACGCGCAGATAGTCCACGGCAGCAGCGCCCACTTCGTCGGGATTCTGGAAAGCCTTGAAGCCGATCTCGGTGGTGAACTTGGTCATCTGATCGCCCAGGTAGGCCAGCGGGTTGATGAACTCGGCCATCTTCTCGTTGACGCCCTCTTCTTCCACCAGCGCGGCGATCATGCGGCCGAACTTCTTGAGCGTGGCGCCGTTGTTGCCCAGCACCTTGCGGCCCAGCAGGTCCAGCGACTGGATGGTGTTGGTGCCTTCATAGATCATGTTGATGCGCGCATCGCGCACGAACTGCTCCATGCCCCACTCCTTGATATAGCCGTGGCCGCCGAACACCTGCTGGCAAGCCGTGGTCGCGGCCCATCCGTTGTCGGTGAGAAAGGCTTTCACGATGGGCGTGAGCAAGGCCACCATCTCAGCCGAGTCCTGGCGCACTTTTTCGTCGGGATGGTTCAGCTCGCGGTCGATCAGCAGCGCGCAATAAGTGGCCAGCGCCCGTCCCCCTTCGGCGTAGGCCTTGGCCGTGAGCAGCATCTTGCGCACGTCGGGGTGGACGATGATCGGATCGGCCGGCTTGTCCTTGGCCTTCACGCCGGACAGCGAACGCATCTGGATGCGGTCCTTGGCATAGGCCAGCGCGTTCTGGTAGGCCACTTCGGTCAGACCCAGGGACTGATTGCCCACGCCCAGGCGGGCCGCGTTCATCATGACGAACATGGCGGCCAGTCCCTTGTTGGGCTGACCCACCAGCGTGCCCACCGCGCCGTCGAGCACCATCTGGCAAGTGGCGTTGCCGTGGATGCCCATCTTGTGCTCCAGCCCGCCGCAATAGATGCCGTTGCGCGCGCCCAGCGAGGTCTTGCCCGCTGCGTCCTTGTTGACGAGATTCTTGGGCACGACGAACAGGCTGATGCCCTTGCTGCCCTTGGGCGCATCGGGCAGCCGGGCCAGCACCAGGTGAATGATGTTCTCCGTCAGGTCGTGCTCGCCGGCCGAGATGAATATCTTGGTGCCGGTGATCTTGTAGCTGCCATCGGCCTGGGGCTCGGCCTTGGTGCGCAGCAGGCCCAGGTCGGTGCCGCAATGCGGCTCGGTCAGGCACATGGTGCCGGTCCATTCGCCGCTGGTGAGTTTGGGCAGGTAGGTCTGCTTCTGTTCGTCCGTGCCATGGGCGTGCAAGGCCTCGTAGGCGCCGTGCGACAGGCCCGGATACATGGTCCAGGCCTGATTGGCCGAATTCATCATCTCGTACAGGCACTGATTGAGCACCAGCGGCAGGCCCTGGCCGCCGTAGGCGGGCTCGCCGCTGAGCGCTGCCCAGCCGCCCTCGATGTACTTGGCATAGGCCTCGCGAAATCCCTTGGGCGTGGTGACAGCATGGCTGGCAGGGTCCAGCGTGCAGCCTTCGGTGTCGCCGCTGATGTTCAACGGGAACAGCACTTCGGCGGCGAACTTGCCGCCTTCCTGCAGCACGGCGTCGAGCGTGGCGGCGTCGGCATCGGCGTAGCGCGGCATGGCCTTGTACTCGTCTGCGACCTTGAGGACCTCGTGCATGACGAACTGCATGTCGCGAAAAGGCGGGGTATAGGTTGGCATGAATTCACTCCTGGGTGGGTGTAAGAGTTGGGGCGCCGTAGCGCGAAAGGATGTTGTCGAAACCGGCATGCGCCCGTGCAACGGCGCCGGGGCGGCGCAGAAAGCGGGCGTCATAGTGCAACGCAAGGATAAGGCCGTGAAGTTCGAACGCCATCTGATTGCGGTCGGCATCACAGCGCAGATGGCCAAGTTCTGCGGCCTGGGCCACCGCGCGGTCGATGGCGGAAAGCCAGATCCGCGCCGAGTCGCCGAGCGCATCACGCACCGGACCCGGACGGTCGTCAAACTCCACCGCGCCGCTGATGTACAGGCAGCCCGAGTCGATCTCGTCGGAGGTGCGCTTGACCCAGTTGGCAAACAGCGCCCGCAGCCGTGGCAGGCCGCGCGCTTCGCGCAGGGCAGGCCGGAACACCTCGGCCTCGAAGCGCGCATGGTATTCGCGCACCACGGATATCTGCAGTTCCTCGCGCGAGCCGAAATGGGCGAACACGCCCGATTTGCTCATGTGGGCGGCTTCGGCCAGCGCGCCGATGCTCAGACCCTCAAGCCCGATCTGCGTTGCCAGGCCCAGGGCCGCGTCGAGAATGGCCGCCCGGGTCTGCTGCCCCTTGGGCGGATGGGCAGACGCACGTCCGCGGCGCGGGGCCGCAGGGCGACGTTTGCTGGCGGGGGTGGGGGACAGGGGCATGGGAGTAAAAAAGAACGATCGTGCTATTTTGCAGCAAATCGGGAGCCTCAGGAATATTTTTTTGAAAATCAGGGCGGAACGCCCGGGATTTCTGCCGGTCGCGGCGCATCTCGCCTGCCGGTTTCCACGCGCCGGGCGCGCAATGGTCAGCGCCGGAACGCCACCACCTGCTGCGTCTGAACGCCCAGGCCTTCGATGCCCAGGCGCATGACATCGCCCTTTTTCAGGAACACGGGGGGCTTCATGCCCAGCCCCACACCGGGTGGCGTACCGGTGGTGATGACGTCACCGGGCATCAGCGTCATGAACTGGCTCACGTAGCTCACCAGCTTGGCGACGCTGAAGATCATGGTGCGCGTGTTGCCGGTCTGCATGCGCCGGCCATTGAGCTCCAGCCAGAGATCGAGCTTCTGCGGATGGGCGATTTCGTCGCGTGTGACCAGCCAGGGGCCGATCGGGCCGAAGGTGTCGCAGCCCTTGCCGCGGTCCCACTGCGGGCCGTGTTCGAGCTGGAACTCGCGTTCGCTCACGTCATTGACCACACAGTAGCCGGCCACATGTGTCAGCGCATCTTTTTGCGAAACGTAGCGCGCACGGCTGCCGATGACCACCCCAAGCTCTACCTCCCAGTCGCCCTTGACCGAGTTGCGCGGCAGCATGACGGGATCGTCCGGACCCTGAATGCAGCTGTTGGCCTTCTGGAAAATGATGGGTTCTTTGGGAATCGGGGCGCCGGCCTCGGCGGCGTGATCGGCGTAGTTCAGGCCGATGGCGATGAATTTGCCGATACCGGCCACAGGACATCCCATGCGCGGCTTGCCGCGCACCAGGGGCAGCGACGCCGGATCGATCTTGCGCAGACGCGCCAGGGCCGCATCGCCGAGTTGGTCGGCGCCAATGTCGGCGACCTTCTGGCTGAGGTCGCGTAGGCGTCCCTGTGCGTCGATCAGGCCCGGCTTTTCCTTGCCGGGGCGGCCATAGCGTACGAGTTTCATGTCGGGCTTTCGTCGGTTCAGAGCATGCGTGCGAGACTGGCTTCGAGGTGCTCGGAGGGCGCGCGCCGGAAGCCGGAGCGCGCAAAGCGCTGCAGACGTCCCACGGCAAATGCTGTCAGCACCGAAGCGCGTACCTGGGCATCCACCGTCGGGGTCTGCGATCCATCGGACTCGGCCGCGCCACGCAGGCTTTGCCGCAGCGTCGATTCGATCCGGTCGAAGAACTGGTTCATGCGCTGCTGCAACCGCTCGTTCTCGAACACCAGCGCGTCGCCCACCATCACGCGCGTCATGCCCGGGTTCTTTTCGGCGAACTGCAGCAGCATGGCCACAACGCGTCCGGCCTGGCGTGCACCGCCTTCGGCGTCTGTGGACGGGCGCTCCGTGATCTGGTTGACCAGCGTGAATACCGTTTGCTCGATGAATTCGATCAGGCCTTCGAACATCTGGGCCTTGCTGGCAAAGTGGCGGTACAGCGCCGCCTCGCTGACGTCCAGACGCGCGGCCAGCGCGGCGGTGGTGATCCGCTCCGCCCCGGGCTGCTCCAGCATAGTGGCCAGCGCCTGCAGTATCTGCACCCGGCGCTCGCCGGGCTTGGGACGCTTGCGGACGGCCGCTGCCGGCTCGCTGCCGGCCGGGTCGGTAGGGGATGAGGGCTCGACGTCAGGCATGGTGGTACAGGCAGATGGTGCTTTTGATTCTCGCACAGCGGCACCGAGGGTTTTGCCGGAGACGCCGGCTCAGGCCGCCAGCCGAACCGTGGCCCGCAATCCACCGTCCGGTCCGGCCGGCTGCAGCTCGACATGGGAGCCGTGCATGCGCGCGATCTCGTCGACGATCGCCAGGCCCAGGCCGTTGCCCTCACCCGGCGAGCCGGGCACGCGGTAAAAGCGCGCCAGCACCCGTTCGCGCTCGTCGCGTGCCAGTCCCGGGCCGTCGTCCTCCACTTCCAGAAAGGGCTGCGACGCATCGCCCGGGCGGCGCGGCGAGGCCAGGCCGCAGCGTATCGTCACGGTGCCGCCTGCGGGGGTGTACTTGAGGGCGTTGTCCACCAGATTGCCCAGCAGCTCGCGCAGCAGCCAGGCATGCCCCACGGCATGCACCGCCGCCGCATCGAGGCCCAGGTCGATGGACTTTGCACTGGCGGCGTCCAGGTGTTCCTGCAAGATGGATTCGCACAATGCCTTCAGCTCCACCGGCTGCATCGGCTCGCCAGCCATCAGGCCGGCGTCGGCGCGTGACAGGGCAAGCAACTGGCTGGCCAGCTGCGAAGTGCGTCGCGTGGCATCGCGCAGAAGATCAATCTTGGGGTCTCCTGCGGTCTGTGCCCAGGCCTCCACCTGCGCCTGCAGGCCCGCCAGCGGCGTGCGCAGCTGATGCGCCGCGTCGGCGACAAAGCGACGCTGACTCTCGGCCTGCGCCTCAACCAGCGCGAACAGGCGATTCAGGGAACGCACCAGCGGGCGTACTTCTTCGGGCGAGGCCAGCACATCCATGGGACTGAGGTCGCGTGGCGATCGCCGCTCGACAGCCTCCTTGATCTGAATCAGGGGCCGCAAAGCCTGCCGCACGGCCCAGTTGATGGCGAAGGCCGCCGCCACAAGCAGCACCAGATTGGGCGCCATAACCTTGTACAGAACGGTGCGCAGCCATTGCTGACGCGGGTCAGAGCCGTCGGCCAGCGCCAGCACCAGATCGCCTGCCGCCGTGTTCACGCGCTGCACGACGATGCGGTAGGTCACGCCTTCGTGCTCCTCGCTGTGAAACTGCGGCTCCGGCGTTGCCGGCGGAGAGCCCACGAGCCAGTCGTCCCCGTGCAGCAAGCCCGCGCCCACGTCTGAGATGGCCCAGGCCGCCAGACCTGCGCGCTCCTGAAGAAACTCCTCGAACGGCGGGGCCAGCAGCAACACCGGCGGATCGCCAGGCTCGCCGCCCGGCGCGATGATGGAGTCACCCAGCAGCGGAACCATCTGCACCAGCTGGCTATCCTGCCGGACCGCAGCGTTACCGGCAGAGCGATAGTCCAGCCAGGCGCTCAGCAGCGCCAGCAGCAGCAGCGGCGTGAGCAGCATCGCCATCAGGCGGCGGCGCAAGCCCGAAAGCATGGAGGCCGGGAACTGTATGAGTCGCATGCGAGTGGGACCCGGCCCGGTCAGGTCACCACCAGCCGGTAACCGAAGCCCCGGATCGAACGCAGCGCCACGCCATGCGGCTCCAGCTTGGCGCGCAGGCGCGAGATGTAGACCTCGACCGCGTTGGGCGTGATCTCCCGGTCCCAGCCGGTCAGGGCCTGCAACAGCTTTTCCTTGGCCGCAGGCTTGGGGGCATTGAGCAGCAGGTATTCCATGACGGTCCACTCGCGCGGCCCCAGGTCGATGATGTGGCCATTGACAGTGGCGCGCCGGCTCGCCATGTCCAGCTCCAGCGGCCCGAAAGACAGCACCGCCGAGCTGGCTGCCTGCGACCGGCGCAGCAGCGCGCGCAGTCGCGCCAGCAACTCGGGCAGCTCGTAGGGCTTGACCATGTAGTCGTCCGCGCCGATATCCAGACCCTGCACCCGATCCTGCAAGGCATCGCGCGCGGTAAGAATCAGCACCGGCAGGGCGGCGCGCGAGCCGCCCGCGGCGCGCAGACGGCGCGTCAGCGTCAGCCCATCGATGCCGGGCAGGCCGATGTCGATGATCGCGGCATCGAAGTTCTCGTGCGCCAGCACTTCTTCGGCCCGCTCTGCGCTGCCGACCCAGTCCACCGCATAACCTGCGTCGCACAGGCCCAGCTTGATGCCGCTGGCCACCATGACGTCATCCTCAACCAGCAGCAGCCGCATGAGGATGCCTGCCTGGTCTCAGTGGGAACGGATCATGGTGCCGAAAGCCTGCTCGGTGAGGATTTCCAGCAGCATGGCGTGCGGCACGCGGCCGTCGATGATGTGCACAGCATTCACACCGCTGCGCGCGGCGTCCAGCGCCCCTGCGATCTTGGGCAGCATGCCGCCGCTGATGGTGCCGTCGGCGAACAGCTCGTCGATTTCGCGCGAGGTCAGGTCGGTCAGCAGCCGCCCATTCTTGTCGAGCACCCCCGGGGTGTTGGTCAGCAGCACCAGCTTTTCGGCCTTGAGCACGGTGGCGAGTTTGCTCGCCACCACATCGGCATTGATGTTGTAGCTCTCGTTGTCCTCACCGAATCCGATCGGGCTGATGACCGGAATGAAGGCGTCGTCCTGCAAGGCCTTGACCACGCCGGGGTCAATCGCGACGATGTCCCCCACCAGCCCGACGTCGTGCTCCTTGGTCGGATCCCTGGAGTCCTGCATCCTGAGCTTGCGCGCGCGGATCAGGCCGCCATCGCGCCCGGTAAGCCCGACAGCCTTGCCGCCCGCCTGGTTGATCAGGCCCACGATATCCTGCTGTACCTGCCCGGCCAGCACCCACTCGACCACTTCCATGGTCTCGTCGTCGGTCACGCGCATGCCCTGGATGAATTCGCCCTTCTTGCCCAGACGGTTGAGCGCGGCCTCGATCTGCGGGCCGCCGCCATGCACCACCACCGGATTCATCCCCACCAGCTTGAGCAGTACCACGTCCTCGGCGAAGTCGGCCTGCAACTCCGGGTCGGTCATGGCATTGCCGCCATACTTGATGACCATGGTCTTGCCGTGGAACTTGCGAATGTAGGGCAAGGCCTGCGCCAGAATCTCGGCCTTGTCGCGTGGGCTGATGGAGGGGTCTAGGGCAACGGGTTCAGTCATGGCGCTATAAATTCAGGGGGTGGGAATTCCCGGATTGTGCCGCATCACCGCGCCACGGCTTCAGCCACGACCGCGCGTTAGCCGCGCAGCCAGCGCGGAACCTTGAAGCGCACGATGCTGCTGTAGGCCCAGACGTAGGTCACGATGAACAGGCCGCAGAACACCATCAGGATCCAGGTCGTGTGCCAGAACAGCACGGCCGGAAACACCGTCAGCACGGTAAAGCCCCAGAGATAAGGCGAAGTCCGGTTGTTGCGCATCAGCATGCGGCGCGACTCGTCGTCGTGGAATACGCCGCGCACGATGCGGCGGTAGACCAGCTGATGGAAGTGCAAGGCGTCGGCCAGACCCGGCGACAAGCCCCGCGTGGTCTTGCGGTAAATGGAGAACACCGTCTCCCACACCGGATAGATCAGCAGCAACGCGGGGAACCAGGCCGATACCTGCGGGTGGCGATTCACCAGCATCACGCTGGCCACGGCAATCACCAGCCCCCAAAGATAGGCGCCGCCATCGCCCGCGAAGATCAGTCCGCGCGGGTAGTTCCAGACCAGAAAACCGGCCGTGGCGCCGGCCAGCACCAGCACCATTGCGGCCAGTTCACGGTCACCCACCTGCAAGGCAACATAGGCCAGCGCAAAACAGGAGATCAAGGCGACCAGACCAGCCAGCCCGTTGTAGCCGTCGATCAGATTGAAGGCATGCGGCAGGCCAGTGATGGCCAGCACGGCCAGCAAAATACCGGGCCAGGGGCTCAGGCGCCACACCGCATCGATCACGGGCCAGTCGATCCTGGGCACAGACAACTTCATCAGCCAGACCGCAAGCGCAGCGGCCAGCAGCGTCAGCAGCAGGCGATAGCGCACCCGTACGCGCTGGGTCAGGTCCTCGTAGATGCCGCCCGCGGCAGAAATGGCGGCCACCACCCACAGGGACAAGGCCATCCAGGCATCGAATCGGATCTGATTGGGCAAGGCCAGGCGCTCAGACACAGCCATCCAGGCCCAGCCGATGGAACACGCCGCCAGCATGCCCGCGCCGCCCAGCCGGGGTACGTGGCCGGCGTGAAATCGCTGCGGCACGGACAGGCCGTAATGGCGCGTGTGCCGGCGCCCGTAGCGCACCAGCAGGGCCGAAACCAGAAACGCACTGGCACAGCAAAGTATGAGTAAGAACAGCATGGGATGAGATTGTCGCCGGTTGCCCACTATGTTGTCACGGCGTCACCACCGAGCGCCACGCCGGCGCCGGCGCAGGCTGGCAATTCCTCAGGGCCTGCGCGCCAGATACTGACGCAGCACCGGGCTGAACCAAAGCCGCAGCAGGCTGCGCACATGCCAACCCAGATGCGCCAGATCGCGACGGCTGTTACGCTGGGCATGGTGCACCAGCCGCAATTCGGCGCGTTGCAGCCGCCAGCCCGACAACTGCAACCGCAGGCAGTAGTCAGTGTCCTCGCAATACATGAAATAGCGCGCATCGAAGCCGCCCAGCTCGCGGAAGGCCTGTGCCGACAGCAGCCAGAAGGCAGCGCTGGCCCAGTCGACGCGCCGTTGCGGCTGGGCCAGCACATGCCGGCGGAACAGTCCGGCCGGTGTGGGCACCTCGCGCTGGTTGTCCTGGGCGCTGCCATCGCCATTGAGCAAGACCGGATAGACACAGCCTACGCCTGGCCCGCATGCCTGCGCCAGCAGGAGCGCCCATGCCCCCTCGACGCTCCACTCGATGTCGGGATTGATCACGCAGAAGTACGCGCCCTCGCAATACGCGAACGCCTGGTTGTGATTGGCGCCGAAACCCGCAGGACTGGGGTTGTGCAGTTCCACCAGGGCAAAAGGCCAGCCACCAGCCGGCGTCTGCAACCCCGGACCGGGCAGATTGTGGGTCACCACGACACAACGGATCGCGCCTTCGTGCCCCTGCGCCAACTGGCCCAGCAGCCGCTGCACCATGGCCAGATGACCATGACTGACGACGGAGACGGTCACCGGCCCCGAAGGCGCTGCCGGGGCATCGCCAAAACGGTGCGCACTTACAATGGAACTGTTCAAAACAAGCTTTGCAAGACAGGCAAATCATGATTCTAGTGACTGGCGGCTGCGGCTTCATCGGCTCCGCTTTCCTGCTGGAGTGGCTTCAGGGCGCAGACGAGCCGGTCGTCAACCTCGATCTGCTCACTTACGCCGGCCATCCCGGCAACCTGGCCGCCTTGGCACACGATACGCGCTACAACTTCGTGCATGGCGACATCGGAGACGCCGAGCTGGTCGGCCGCCTGTTGGCACAGTACAAGCCGCGCGCCATCGTGCACTTCGCCGCCGAAAGCCATGTCGACCGCTCGATCTCCGGCCCCATGGCCTTCGCCCAGACCAATGTGGTGGGCACTCTGGTGCTGCTCGACGCCGCACTCGCCCACTGGCGCACGCTCGACCCGCAGGCAAGCGCCGCCTTTCGTTTCCTGCATGTATCCACCGACGAAGTCTTCGGCTCCCTGGGGCCCTCCGATCCGGCCTTCACCGAAAGCCACCGCTACGAGCCCAACAGTCCGTACTCGGCGTCCAAGGCGGCATCCGATCACTTCGTGCGCGCCTATCACCACACGCACGGCCTGCCCACGCTCACCACCAACTGCTCCAACAACTATGGGCCGCGCCAGTTCCCCGAGAAGCTGATTCCGCTGATGATCCACAACGCCCTGCAGGGCAAGCCCCTGCCGGTCTACGGCGACGGACAGCAGATACGCGACTGGCTGCACGTGAACGACCACTGCGCGGCACTGCGCGCCGTGCTGCAGCGCGGCCAGCCAGGCGAGAGCTACAACATCGGCGGACGCTCCGAGCGCGCCAATCTGGCCGTCGTCCACGCCATCTGCACCTCGCTCGATGCGCTGCGCCCCCTGCCCGGCGGACAAGCCCATGTCAGCCTCATCACCCACGTCAAAGACCGCCCCGGCCATGACAAGCGCTATGCCATCGACGACAGCAAGATCGCCCGCGAACTCGGCTGGCAACCCGCCATCGGCTTCGAGGACGGCATGCGCCAGACCATCGAGTGGTATCTCGCCAACCAGGCATGGGTCGATTCAGTAACCAGCGGAACTTACCGGAACTGGGTTGCGCAGCAGTACCAGGGACTGGCGGCCTCGGCATGAAGATCCTGCTGCTGGGCGCCAATGGGCAGGTGGGCTGGCAATTGCAGCGCAGCCTGGGCGTGTTGGGCGAAGTGATCGCACTGAACCGCCACAGCGCGCCGCACAGCGGCAATCTGGGCCATCCCGAAGCGCTGGCCAGGACCGTGCAGGCCCTGCGCCCGGACGTACTCGTCAATGCGGCCGCCTACACCGCCGTTGACCGCGCCGAGAGTGAACGCGAGCAGGCCTTCGCGATCAACGCTTTGGCCTGCGAAGTGCTGGCACGCGTTGCCCATCGCATCGGCGCCTGGATGGTCCACTACTCGACCGACTATGTATTCCCGGGCGGGGGCGAGCGTCCCTGGAGCGAGGTCGACGACACCGCCCCGCTCAATGTCTACGGACACAGCAAACTCGCCGGCGAACAGGCCATTGCCGCGCATTGCCCGCGCCACCTGATCTTTCGCACGAGCTGGGTCTTCGACACCTGGGGGCAGAACTTCCTCAAGTCGATCCTGCGCGCCGCAGCACAGCGCGACAGCCTCACCGTGGTCAGCGACCAGTGGGGAGCGCCCACGCGCGCAGCCCTGATCGCCGACGTCACGGCCCAGGCCCTGATGCAATTGCGCGGCGCCGTGCCTGCCGTCGAGCCGCGTGCCGGCATCTACCATCTCGCTGCGGCCGGCTTCACAAACTGGCACGCTTATGCCGAGCTGGCCGTGCGGCACGCGATCGAGTGCGGCATGCCGTTGCGCACTGCGGCCGAGCGAGTCCAACCGATCCCGTCCAGCCAGTACCCGGTGGCCGCAGCGCGGCCGGGCAATTCGCGCCTTGACACCAGCCGCCTGCGTCAGGCATTCGGTCTGAACCTGCCGCCGTGGCAGGATGGCGTGCGCGCCGTGGTGGCCGAACTGGCCGCGCTCACGCCAGTCCAGTAGGCGTCGCCCGTGCCACGCCCCTGAAGAACACCAAGACCCCAGGAACCGTCCTCATGCCTCTTTCCAGTCCGGCCCGCAAGGGCATCATCCTCGCCGGCGGCGCAGGCACCCGCCTGCACCCCGCCACGCTGGCCATCTCCAAGCAACTGCTGCCGGTCTACGACAAGCCCATGGTGTATTACCCACTGGCTGTGCTGATGCTCGCGGGCATCCGCGAGGTGCTGCTCATCAGCACACCCCAGGACACCCCGCGCTTCGAGCAACTTCTGGGCGACGGTGCACTGTGGGGCATGCAGATCCGCTACGCGGTGCAGCCCCGGCCAGAGGGGCTGGCCCAGGCCTTCATCATCGGCCGCGAATTCATCGACGGCGCGCCCAGTGCGCTGGTGCTGGGTGACAACATCTTCTACGGCCACGATCTGGTCGGGCTGCTGCGCCAGGCCGATGCGCAAGCCGCCGGCGCGACCGTGTTCGCCTACCATGTCAAGGACCCGGAACGCTATGGCGTCGTGGACTTCGATGCCCAGGGCCGCGCCCTGTCGATCGAAGAAAAGCCCACGACCCCCAAGAGCCACTACGCCGTCACCGGCCTGTACTTCTACGACAGCCAGGTCTGCGACATCGCCGCTGCGGTCAAACCGTCTGCGCGCGGCGAGCTGGAGATCACCAGCGTCAACCAGCGCTATCTGGAGTTGGGCCGGCTCAATGTGCAGACCATGGGCCGCGGCTTTGCCTGGCTGGACACCGGCACGCACGAAAGCCTGCTGGAGGCCACGCAGTTCATCCACACACTGGAACAACGCCAGGGTCTCAAGGTCGCCTGCCCCGAGGAAATTGCCTGGCGCAACGGCTGGATCTCGCGCGAGCAACTGCTGGCGCTGGCGCAGCCGCTTGCCAAGAGCAGCTATGGCGCCTACCTGATGGCCCTGGCCCGGGGGGAGGCCTGATGTTCACCGCGACCCCCACCCGGCTGCCCGGCGTGCTGATCCTGGAGCCCCAGGTGTTCGGAGACGCGCGCGGCTTCTTCATGGAGAGCTTCAACCAGCGCGAGTTCGAGCGCCTCACCGGACTGGCGCCGGCTTTTGTGCAGGACAACCATTCGCGCTCCGGCCACGGCGTGCTGCGCGGTTTGCACTACCAGATCCGGCGGCCGCAGGGCAAGCTGGTGCGCATCACCAGCGGCCGCGTGTTCGACGTGGCGGTCGACATGCGAGCCTCGTCGGCGCATTTCGGCCGGTGGGTCGGCGTCGAGCTGAGCGCCGAAAACCATCGCCAGCTCTGGGTGCCTGCGGGCTTCGCGCACGGCTTCGTCGTGCTGTCCGACAGCGCAGACTTTCTCTACAAGACCACCGAGTACTACGCGCCCGAACACGAGCGAAGCCTGGCCTGGAACGATTCGCACGTCGGCATAGATTGGCCCCTGGACCAACTCAAGGGCGCGCCGCTTCTTTCGGCCAAGGATGCAAAAGGCGTAGCATGGGGCGATGCTGAGCGATTCGACTGAACTGCCTCCCCCTGCCTCGCAGGACTCGCTCGGCGAGGTGCGCCTGGCCAGCAGGCTTGTGGATGCGCCCGCCACACCCGTCGTCGCCTACCCCTACACCGGCGACTACCGCATCGACACCCTGATCGACAAGCCCGAGTACCGCTGGAACAAGAACGCGGCCATGGGCACTTCGGTCTCTGTGACCTATAGCTTCATGACCGCCAAGCCCGTGTATGGCGGCACCGACGAGGGCACCGACCGGGGCTTCAGCCCCTTCACCGCGCAACAAGTGACCGCCGTGTACGGCATCTTCGCGCGCCTCGAATCGGAACTGGGCATCAGCTTTCGCGAGGTCACCGATTCCGCCAGCAGTTTCGGCGAGATCCGCTTCGGCAACAACACGCAACGCGACTCGGTGGGCTACGCCTACCTGCCCTACAGCACGCGCAGCAACCTCGACGGCGATGTCTGGCTGGAC